>SLLG01000094.1 GCA_007134215.1 Opitutales bacterium
ACAATTTTTTCCTTATTTATACCGCTGACGTTTTACCCATTGTCGGCGGAAGAGTCCACGCCGGTGACGGAACTGCCGCCGGTGACGGTTGTGGCGCACGCGCACGGGCTTCCGCTTCGTGTGGAGTTTGATCCGAAATCACCGGCGCAGCCGATTCCGGCGCAGGACGGGGCGGAGGTGCTGCGTGCGGTGCCCGGCATTCACGTGATCCGCAAGGGCGGGACGGACGGGGATCCGGTGCTGCGCGGGATGGCGGGCTCGCGGCTGGGCATCGTTCTCGACGGGCAGGAAATCCTCGGCGGCTGCGGCAACCGGATGGACCCGCCGACGGCCTATGTGTATCCCGCGGCGTTTGACCGTGTGACGGTGGTGAAGGGGCCGCAGACCGTGCGGCACGGGCCCGGCCAGACGGCGGGGGTGGTGCTGTTTGAGCGCGAGCCGACGCCGTTTGCGGCTCCGGACGCGCGGTCGGCGGCGGCGTTGACGGTCGGCGCTTACGGCCGCAATGATCAGTTTGCGGATGTCCGGGCGGGGGATGCCGCGATGCAGGGGCGCTTTGCCCTGACGCGCAGCGAATCGGGCGATTACAGGGACGGCGGTGGTCGTCGTGTCCACTCGGCCTACGAGCGTTGGAGCGCCCAGGGCGCGGTGGCGTGGACGCCGGCGGAGGGCACCTTTGTGGAGGTGTCCGGAGTGTTGAGCGACGGAGAGGCGGCCTATGCCGACCGTGCGATGGACGGGGTGAAATTCGCGCGGGAGAATCTGGCGGCCGCTTGGACTGTAAGTCCGCGCGGTGGAGCGGTGCAGAGCCTCAGCGGGCAGATCTACTATAACTACATCGACCACGTGATGGACAATTTCTCGCTGCGGGAGTTTTCGCCGACAATGATGATGCCGGGCCGGACGGTTTCGAACCCCGACCGCGGGACGCTGGGAGCCCGCCTGCACGCGGCGTTCGCGGAGCGGGGCGGGTTTGTCTGGACGGCGGGCGCGGACTACCGCGGCGACCGGCACACCGTACGGCGCACCACGGACGCGGAGGCAACGCCTTACACAGCGCTGCCCCGGCGGCATGACGCCCGCTTTGATGTGACCGGACTCTTTGCCGAGGCTGGGTATGCTCTCGGCAGCGAGGGATTGAACCGGTTTGTCTTCGGCGCACGGGGCGATTACTGGCGGGCGGAGGACAGCCGGCGGACGGTCGCGGCGGGGATGGGGGCGGCGGTGCCCAATCCCACTGCCGACGCGCGGCGCACGAAGGCGCTGCTCGGCGGGTTTGCGCGGTATGAGCGGCGGTACGGAGATGGTGTGACGGCTTATGCGGGCGTGGGACACGCGCGGCGTTTTCCGGATTATTGGGAATTGTTCAGCAACGAGTCGGTCGAATCCGCATCGGCCTTTCATGCCGCACCGGAGCGGGTGACGCAGATTGATGCGGGCGCGACCGTCGAGCGGGGACTTTTCGCCGGTTCGGTGGCGGTCTTCGCGAGCCGGGTGGACGATTTCTTACTCATCGAGCGTGGCTATGCAAAGACGGGCGGCATGGGAATGACGCGCATGGCGAGCGTCACGCGCAACGTGGACGCGCGGACACTCGGCGGAGAGGCGACGGCGGTGGTCCGCTTTGCGGAGTACTGGCGCGCGGATGCGTCGTTGTCTTACGTCCGCGGGACGAACCGGACGGACGGGTTGCCTCTCGCCCAGCAGCCTCCCGCGGAGGGACGGTTCGGCCTGCACCACGACCGGGGCGCTTGGGCGGCGGGCGGTCTCGTGCGTGCGGCGCTCCGCCAGCACCGTGTTGCTCCGGACCAAGGCAACATTGTGGGGCAGGACCTCGGCGTGACGCCCGGGTTTGCGGTATTCTCCGCCTACGCGGCATGGCGCCCGTTCGCGCGGGTGCGCTTCACCGCCGGGGTGGATAATCTGCTCGACAAGCGCTTTGCGGAGCACCTGAGCCGGGGCGGGGCGGCGGTGGCAGGATTCCCCCCGCCGACAACGCGCGTCAATGAGCCCGGTCGCGTCTGGTGGATGCGGGCGGATTTCCGCTTTTGAGCGTGCGCGGGTTTTTGCTTGCTTTGTCGAGCCCCGCGCTTGGATTGTTGCGGTATGTCTCCGTGCTCCGGTGCGGCGTCTTTTATTCCGAACCAAACAGATTATGCCACACACGCTTTCCGTTCTTGTGGAAAACAAATTCGGCGTCCTTGCCCGCGTGGCGGGGATGTTCAGCGGCCGCGGCTTCAATATCGACACACTCAATGTCGCTCCGAGCCACGATGACCGCTATTCCCGGATCACGGCGACCGTACGCGGGGATTCGCAGCAGCTCGACCAGTGCATCAAGCAACTGCACAAGCTCGTCGACGTGATCGAAGTCAACGACCTCGCGCAGGGGCAGTTCGCGGCGCGCGAACTGGTGCTGCTCAAGGTGGGCGCGGAGGGGCCGTCCCGTACCGAGATCGTGCAGATTTGTGATATTTTCCGCGCGAAGATCGTGGATGTGTCGCACCGCAGCGTAATCATCGAGTTGACGGGCAACCACGAGAAAGTGGAGGCGTTTCTGCAGATGGTGGAGCCCTTCGGCATCAAGGCCATGGCGCGCACAGGCATCGCCGCGCTGCCCCGCAACCGCAAACTCGAACTCGAATAAGCGCTCTCCGCGGCGTCCCGGACGATGGAAACCGGCGGACGCTGTCAGTCAACAACACCAATTCATTCATAAACCCATGCCCGCAAAAGTATACACGGACAAAGACGCCGATCTCGGCGTGCTCAAAGGAAAAACGCTCGCTGTCATCGGCTTCGGCTCGCAGGGCCACGCCCATGCGCTGAACCTCAAGGACAGCGGCCTCAACGTAATTATCGGCCTCTATGCCGGGAGCAAGTCGATCGCCGTCGCGAAGCAGCGCGGGTTCGAGGTGTACGAGACCGGCGAGGCGGTGGATAAGGCCGATGTCATCCTCGTCGCCGTGCCCGATATGAAGCAGAAGGCGCTCTTTGAGAATGAAATCGCGCCGCGCCTGAGCAAGGGCAAGACGCTCGCCTTCATCCACGGCTTCACGGTGCACTACGGTCTCATCGAGCCGGCCAAGGGCGTGAGCGTGATCATGGTCGCGCCGAAGGGCCCCGGGCACATTGTGCGCGCGCAGTATGTCGAAGGCAAGGGCGTGCCCGCCCTCATCGCCGTGCAGAAGGGCTCCGCGCGCGATTCAAAATCGATTGCGCTGGCATGGGCGAAGGGCATCGGCGCAACGCGGGCGGGGGTTATCGAAACGACCTTCAAGGAAGAGACGGAGACGGACCTCTTCGGCGAGCAGGCGGTGCTCTGCGGGGGCGCGAGCGCCCTCGTGAAGACGGGCTTCGAGGTGCTCGTGGAAGCCGGCTACCAGCCGGAGATGGCCTATTTCGAGTGCCTGCACGAGTTGAAGCTGATCGTCGACCTGATGGTCGAGTCGGGTATCAGCGGGATGCGCTTCTCGATCTCCGAGACGGCTGAGTACGGCGACTACACGCGCGGACCGAAGGTCATCGGCCCGCCGGCGCGCAAGGCGATGGAGAAGATCCTCAAGGACATCCAGTCAGGCAAGTTCGCGAAGGAGTGGGTGAAGGAGGCCGAGAGCGGCTACCCGAACTACAAAGCCTTCCAGAAGGAGAGCGCGGAGCACCCCATCGAGAAGACGGGCCAGCGGCTGCGCAGCCTTATGCCCTGGGTGCGCAAGAAGAACATCAAGGGAGCGCAGGCGGCCTACGGCGAGTAAGGCCCGAGGCGGCGGACGCGCCGCAGGGACATCTTTGCAAAGGCGCGGAGGGGAGACCTTCCGCGCCTTTCGTTTTCGCCGCGGACAGGAATGTCCGCTTCTTTTGGCGGCGGTGCTACAGGTGCGCGCCGATGAGGTTGCCGATGACGCCGCGGAGCCATTCGGTCCACGGGCGGTCCTCCCAGCGGGCAAGGTCGTAGGAGGTGGCGTCGGCGAGGTCGTCGTCGAACATGTCGATCATCGTGCGGGCAAATTCCGGATCGAAGATGTTGACGTTGGTTTCGTCATTGAGGCGGAAGGAGCGGTTGTGAAAGTTGGCCGAGCCGAGGGTGACCCACTGGTCGTCGATGATGAAGGTCTTCGTATGGAGAGGCGACTTCGTGTATTCGTGGATACGGATATGCCCGCGCAAAAGATTGCCCCACCGGTTGCGCGAGGCAAAGCGCACCCACGGCTCGGCGATGTCCGGACCGGGGGCGAGGATGTCGACGGAGACCCCGCGTTCGGCGGCTTTCAGGAGAGCCTCTTCGAGCATGTAGTCGGGGTAGAAGAAGGCTGTCTGGATGCGGATGTGCTCCTGCGCGGCGGCGAAGGCAAGAAAGAGAAGGGTGCGGATGCGCTTGTGCCCTTCGCGGGGGGAGCTGACGACAACCTGCATGTCGAGTTCTCCCGCTTCCTCAAGCGCCGGAAAGTAGCGGTCGCCGAGAAGGAGGCGGCCCGTGGCAAAGAGCCAGTTGTCCATGAAGGCGGCCTGGAGGTGGCTCACGACAGGGCCCTCGAAGCGGTAGTGGTTGTCGCGGTAGTATTCGCGCGGATCGTCGCCGATCCATGCGTCGGCGACATTCGCTCCGCCGGTGAAGCCGACGCGGCCGTCGACGATGAGAAGTTTGCGGTGGGTGCGGTGGTTGAACCGCGAGCTTCGGTACCATGAGGGCTCGCGCCACCGCACGAGTTCCACGCCCGCTTCCTCCATCTTCTCGAAAAACGCGGAGTCGGCGCCGATGGAGCCCAGGTAGTCGAGGATGACATGCACCGGCACACCCGCTCTCGCGCGTTCCGCGAAGGCCTCGGCAAAGCGGCCTGCGATCTCGCCGTGGTATTCGTAGACTTCGAACGTGACCGATTCGGTCGCCGCCGCGATGGCGTCGAGCTTGGCTTTGTAAATAGCCTCGCCGTCCTTCAGCCACTCCACGCGGTTTCCGGAGACGACCGGCCCGCCCATGAGCGTTTCCAGCGTGCGTCGGAAGCCGGGGTCGTCCACGGCGAAGGCGTTCTCAACGTGGACGGTGACCCGCTTGGCGACGGGGCGGGCGTTGAAGTAGAAGATCGAAGCGCCGAGTGTGGCAATGACGGTCAGGACGACGGTAACCAAGAGAAGACTTGTGTGTTTGCGGCGCATGAAAAATGCGGGGATGTTAGGTTAGTGGTTTAGGTGGCTTCGGCGGATGAATACGTCTCATCCGTGCATTCAACGCGTTGCTTCGCCTCTGTCGCGACTTTCCACAAATCGCCGGTGTCGAAGAGGCATACGCTGGCGACTTCGACCTTCATCTCGCTCACCGATTGGAGCGGATGGGAGAATGAGATCCGCATCTTTATGAGTTTGGCGTGAAAATCACCCCAGCTCTTTCCGCGGGTGAAGTGCAGGGCATCCTTGGTCCATGCCTCGTGCTGGAACCCGGTGGGCGTAAGACGGTTCTCCAATAGTTCATCGGGGTTTTCGCTCTCCAGAATGTCTGGCGGAATCTTCACCGAAACGGTGTATTTCGGGAACCACTTCAGCCATGGTTTTCTTTTGTCCAACCGGCGCGGCTTACGTTTCTGATAAATCCACCGGAAGAGGGTGACAGCAATGCCTTCGGCTTCGATCATGGCCGCGACTATGTCCGTTTCGAGAGCCTGCCCAAGAAAAAAGCGCCCGGACGAGGGTCCGGGCGCTTCGGAAAAGCGAATGATCGGAAAGACCTCAGGCGCGTCGGCGGCGAACGTAGACGGCGAGTCCGGCGGCGAGCAGGGCGGCGAGCGTCGCGGCCGTGGCGGGCTCGGGGATCTGCACGTAGCCGAGGTCGTCGAGACCGATGAAGACGCGGCTCTCATTGCCGATGGCGTAGACGAGGAGACCGTCGAGGTAGAAACCCTCGGGACCTTCGAAACCGAAGAAGTAGTCGTTGCCGCTGTCGACTTGCTGGGTGAACCCGACCGACATCTGGTCGACGGTTGTGTCGCCGTCCGTGAAGGTGGCGATGGCGTGGATATTCGGGTAGTCCGAGTTGCCGCGCTGGAAGGACTGGAAGTTGTCCCAGTTGAGGACGGCGAAGCCGACGGTCGTGATCATGTCGGCGGGGTCGAAATCGAGGTCAAAGCTCGTTGCCAGGCCGAGTCGCTTGTCCTCCAGACCACCGGACGACGGCTCGAAAAAGAACACCTCGCTGTAGTTCGCGCGGTCGGGGCCGGAGGGGCCGGTGCCGTCGAAGGCGGCGGTCTCCTTGCCGCGGTAGGGACCATATGGAGAGTCTGTAAAGGTCCCTTCGAACCACCAGCGTTCGCCCCGGCGGATAATGATGTTGCCCGCGCGGAGAGTGCTCGCGGCGGGATTGGGGCGCGTGAGCCCTGTGCCCGCCGTGGGATGGTTGAAGGGCTCGGAGCCGAGGGTCATGTTGGCGTCCTCGAAGTTGATGACACCGCCGAGACCGGCGTCAAAAGCGTTGCCGACGGCGGTGCGGAACTGCGCGAGGCCGATTGTGTTGCCGGTGATCTGGCCGAAGTTCGACTCGAACAGGGCGGTGGCTCCGGAACCGACGACTTCGTTGCCGCCGCCGGTTTGCGTGACTTGGTTGTTCACGTCCCAGTCGCGCACGAGGTCGAAGTGCATGTATTCGCGGACTGTCGTCTGCCCGAAGGCCAGCGTGCCGCCGAGCGAGACACCAAGGGTGTATAGCAGGATCTTTTTCATAGTAGCTTGTTGTTGGAGTTCGGCGGGGTTCCTTCACGCCTCCCCGCAAGAAATAGACTATTCAATAGCCATGGCTTGATCTACGCAAGATTACGCCATTCGAAACACGATCTGCGACACACCGGGGTATCGGAGATTGCGCGCTTGCGTGCACGGGCGCGATGGGCGGGTATTGCGGTTGCATGGAAGGTGTGCCGGAGAGTGTCGCGGTGATCCCGCTGGCCGGGGTGAAAAAATCCCTCGGCTACCGTGTGCCGCCCGAAATGGCCGGGCGCGTCGGCGTCGGGAGCCTCGTGCGCATGCCGATCCAGCGGCGTTCGGAGCTGGGCGTCGTCACGGCGCTGGAGGCTCCGGGCGATTTTCCCTTCGACCGCCTGAAATTCATCCACCAGGTGGCGCAACCGTTTCCGGTCCTCACGCCGGATCTCATCCGGCTCGCGGAGTGGATGGCGGTCTATTACAGCACGGGCCTTGAGGCGGTTTTCGAGGCGATGATCCCGGCGGCTGTGCGCAAGGGCATGAAGCCGAAGGAAAAGCGCTTTGTGCGGCTCGCCGGCGAGCTGGACGCGGACGTGCTCGCCGCGCTGGAGCGCCGCGCGCCGCGGCAGGCCGAGGTCTACCGGTTTCTCGCGGGGCAGGCGCTGGTCAAGGAGGTGCCGCGGGAGACATTGCTGAAACGCATGAAAGTGAGTGCGGCGGTGCTCGACAGCATGGCGGAGAAGGGAATCCTCGACGACGCGCGGCACGCCGAGCGGCGGCTTGCCTACGATGACGAATGGGGCGACGCCGAGCGGGTGGAGGGCAGCGAGACGGCCCACATCCTCACCGACGAGCAGCGGGCGGCGGCGGACGGGCTTCTCGAAGCTCTGGGCAAACGGAGTTTTGCCGCGCACCTCGTCCACGGTGTGACGGGGTCGGGGAAAACGGAGGTCTACCTCGCCGTGCTGGAGGAGGTGATGAAGTCCGGTGGTGGGGCGGTTTTTCTTGTGCCCGAGGTGGCCCTCGCGCCGCAGACGGTGGGGCGCCTGCGGGCGCGCCTTGAGGCGGCGAGCGGGGGCCGGACGGTGGTCTGGCACAGCCACCTTTCCGACGGCGAGCGCTTTGACGCGTGGCACGCGCTGGCCACGGGGGAGGCGCGGATCGTCGTGGGCGCGCGTTCGGCGGTGTTCGCGCCTGTGCCTGACCTACGGCTTATCGTCGTCGACGAGGAGCATGAGCCGGCCTACAAGCAGGAGGAGACTCCCCGCTACCATGGGCGCGACGTCGCTGTCTACCGCGCGCACCTCGCCGAGGCTCTCTGTGTGCTGGGATCGGCCACGCCTTCGCTCGAGACGGTGCGCAACGCACAGACGGGCAAATACGCCCTGCACCGGTTGATGAAGCGGGTCGACGACCGTCCGCTGCCGATGATGCACATCGTCGATATGAAGCGCGAACTGGCGCACAACCGCGCCCCCACCGTGTTCTCGCGCATGCTCATCGACAAGATCCGCGACCGCCTCGAAAAAAGCGAGCAATGCATACTCTTTATCAACCGGAGGGGCTACGACGCCTCGCTGAAGTGCCCGGACTGCGGCTACGTGGCCATGTGCGACCACTGCGACCTCTCGCTCACGCACCACCGGGCGGAGCACATCCTCCGCTGCCACATGTGCGGGCATGAGGAGTATGTGCCGCGCAAATGCCCGCAGTGCGGCTCGCCCAAAATCGTCTACCGCGGCTCCGGCACGCAGAAAGTCGAGGATGTCGCACAGAAGCTTTTTCCAAAGGCGAAGATCGTGCGGCTCGACGCCGACACCATGCGCAAGAAAAACCTCTTCCGCGCTGTCCTCGGGGACTTCCGGCGCGGCAAGATCGATATCCTCGTGGGCACCCAGATCATCGGCAAGGGACTCGACTTCCCCAACGTCACGCTCGTCGGCCTCATGGACGCCGATCTCTCGCTGCACCTCCCGGATTTCCGCGCGGCGGAACGCACCTTCCAGATCCTTGTGCAGGTCTCGGGACGGTCCGGTCGGGGCGACGAGGCCGGCGAAGTCGTGGTGCAGACCTTCATTCCATACAGCGACGCGCTGCAGGCCGCGAGGAGGGGTGACTTCGAGGGCTTCGCGGAGGGCGAACTGGCGCAGCGGAAGGAGTATGGCTATCCGCCGTTCCGTCACCTCGTGCACCATATCTTCCGCTCGAAGAGTCTGGAGAAGGTCAAATTCTACGCGGAGCAGTGGACGAAGAAGGTGGAGACGGAGTTGGTGCCGACCGTGCCCATCGAGCTGCGCGGCCCGGCCCCATGCCCCATCGAGCGGATCAAAGACCACTACCGCTACCAGCTCTGGTATTTCACGCCAAGCGCTTCGAAACTCATGCCCAAGCTTAACGCCCTGCGCGCCAAATTCGCCTGGGACCGCGAAGTCATCGAGGTCGTCGATGTCGACGCCGTCAACCTGATCTAACAGGCTTCAGATGCAGTGATAAATAACTTATGTTAGCATAAAAAAAGCCCTTTGTTTCTCTGGAAGAAACAGAATCAAAATTTCCTTATCTCTGAGAAAAATTAGGTATGCGGAGGCAATGGTAAACAGATGGTTGTCCGCATTCATTCTTTCATGCCGTAGTCTTGTTGTAATGTCCGATTTGGTTTATCTACGAACTATTAGCCGGTTTACCGCCAGGGGCGAGGTTGGCGCGGGCGGGCAGGGTTAGGAGCGGGAGCGGGGGTTCGTTTGCGCGGGATCCGGTTTGCCGGGGCGGGCGGGCGGGGCGTTTTTCCTGGTGAAGCTGTTTCTGCGTTCGCGCATTTCGCGGGGCAGGCGGAGGGTGAAGACGCTGCCTTTGCCGGGCTCACTCTCTACTTGGAGACGCCCGCCGAGGCGTTCAGTGAGGACTTTGGCGATGGAGAGACCGAGACCGATGCCCTCGTGGGTGCGGCGCACACTCATGTCACCTTGGTTGAAGAGCCCGAAAATGGCGTCACGGGTTCCGGGGGTAATACCGCAACCGGTATCGGCGACGGCGACGGCCACTTCCTTGCCTTCTGCGCGGACCGTCACCGAGACCTGGCCCTTCTCTGTGAACTTGACCGCGTTTTCGACGAGGTTGAGGAGGACTTGGCGCAACACGGCGGGATCCGAGACGAAGTTTCGTGGGAACGAGGAATCCGGGGAGAGCCCGATGCCGATGCCTTTCTCGGCGGCGGCGGCGGAGTGGTCGAGGACGGTGGAGGCGACCCATTCGCGGAGGTCGACTTCCTCGGGAGTGACACCGACGCTCCCTGACTCGATCTCGGCGAAATTGAGGATGCGTTCGATGAGGTGGAGCAGTTGTTTGGAGGAGGTGAGTGCGGTTTCGAGCATTTCGCGGTCCTCGGGATCACGGGCGTTTTCGAGGGCGAGTTGGCACGGGCCGATGATGCCGTTGAGGGGGGTGCGGAGTTCGTGGCTGACGACCGCGAGAAAAGACGACTTGGCGCGGTTGGCGCGCTCGGCTTCTTCCTTCGCTTCGAGGAGTCGCTCGGCCTGCCGCTTCTCTTCGGTGACATCTTCTTTGACAGCGAGAAAAGCGGTGATCTGTTCGTCGTCGCCGACGATGGGAGAAATGGAGGCGATTTCCCAGAACGTGCTGCCGTCTTTGCGCCGGTTGAGGAATTCTCCCTGCCACTCGTTCCCTGCCTTAATGGTTTGCCACATTTCTTTGTAGTATCCCGAGGGAATGTCGCCGGACTTGAGAATGCGCGGGTTTTTGCCGATGACCTCTTCTTTCGAATAGCCTGTCACCTCGGTGAATTTGGGATTCACGTATTCGATTTTACCTTCGGTATCGGTGATGACAACGGAGGCGGGGCTCTGCTCTACAGCACGTGTGAGCTTGCGGTAATGGTCGCGGTTGGCGCGGAGGTCCTCCATTGCCTTCTGGCGACGGAGTCGTCCCCTAAGGAGTACGCCCACGGCGACGGTCGCGAGCGGGTAGAGCACCAGTACAAAGGGTCCGATAACTTGAAAGACTTCGACCGCGACATCAAGCGGCATGGTGAACATGAGCGCGAGCATGACCACATGCACGGTGATCCCGAGAAAGAGGAGATGCCCGACCGGTGTATCCGAAAGGTCGGTGCCCTTGCGCTTCAGGAGGCGCCGCCAGAAGAGTCCGGTCATGCCGGAGGCGATAATGACAAGAACGCCGACGGTAGCGCCCATGCCGCCTTGGACGAGGCGGAACAACATTGTCATGACCGCGAGGATGACGGTGGGGACGACACCGAAGAAGAGGCCCGAGAGCGCGAGGACGACCGACCTCGCGTCGAATTGGATGCCTTCGGTGAATTGCAGCGGGACGAGCATGAGCGCAATCCCGATGAGACCAAGGAGAAAACCTGTCAGGATGCGGCCGACGGTGATGCCCGTCCATCGCCGGGCGTTGATGCACAAATCGAAGACCAACGCGATCGCAAGGAGGAGCGCGATGTGGTGAACGAAATCGATCAGCAATTCATGGGACATCGCGCGGCACCTGTTCGATCACACGAATGAGAATGGAGACGGTTTGGACTGTCTGCGGGGAACTTGGCATCGGAGAACGGGAAAACCCGCGCGACCTCCGGCCTGATTGTAAAGCTCGGCGCAGGTTTCTCTAACAATCTTGAACGAATCGCTCTGCATCCCCTTCGTCAATGAAAAATCGGGTGGAAACCCCTACAGAATTTTGCGCGGGCACCGAATGCCGGTTTTCGGTCTCTCCCGAGGCGGATTTTTATCCGGGAGCGTCGCCCGCTATCCCCGCGCCATGGCAAGGCCGCTGCCGCGCCGGATGCGGCGGATGTCAAATTGGATGAGGATGGAGCAGACAAGGGCGACGGCGAGGAGTGCGACGAAGACGGACAGCATGCCGCTGTAGCTGCCGGTGGTCTCGCGCACGCGCGCGGCGATGAGTGGTCCGGCAAGCCCGGCGGCGGCCCACGCGGTGAGGATATTGCCGTGGATGGAGGCGAGGCGGCGGGTGCCGAAGAGGTCGCCGATGTAGGCGGGGATCGAAGCGAAACCGCCGCCGTAGCATGTGAGAATGAGAAAAATGAGTGCTTGGAAGAGCAGGGGATGGCTTACAGCGGGAAGGGCGAGGAACGCCGCGATCTGGATGACGAAAAAGGCGGTGTAGGTGTTGGGGCGTCCGAGGAAATCAGAGAGGGAGGCCCAGCCAAGGCGGCCGACGCCGTTGAAGAGGCCCATGAGTCCCACCATGGCGGCGGCGGCGGCGGCGGTGAGACCGGCGGTCTCCTGTGCCATGGGCGAGGCCACCGAGATCACGGCGATGCCGCAGGTAACATTGATGAAAAGCATCACCCAGAGGAAATAGAAGCGGGCGGTGCGCAGCGCCTCCATGGAGTCGAGGTCGGCGAGGTCGCGGCGCGCCGCCGCTGCGTTGGCGGCGGCGGAGCCGGTGCCCTGCATCCACCCTTGCGGGGGCGGGGCGAGCGTGCGCGCGGAGTAGACCATGACGGCGCCGTAAAGCGCGGCGAGAATGAAGAACGTTAGCGGAAGCCCGGTGTGGGCGATGAGCCACTGGATGAGGCTGCCCGCAATAAGGGAACCGAACCCGAAGCCCATGATGGCCAGCCCTGTGGCCAGCCCGCGGCGGTCGGGAAACCACTTTACGAGGGTCGAGACCGGGCAGATGTAGCCCACACCGATGCCCGTTCCCGCGATAACGCCGTAGCCGAGGTAGAATAGCGGCAGCCAGCCTAGGCGCACTGCCGCTCCGCTCACGACGAGACCAAGGGTGAAGAGCGCGGCGGAGAGCAGCGCGCTGCGGCGCGGGCCGATGCGCTCCACCGTGGGACCGAGAAAGGAGGCGGAGAGACCGAGAAAAAGGATGGCGATGCTGAAGGCCCACGCCGTGTCGGTCGGATCCCAGCCGAGGGCATCCTGGAGCGGGCGGTTGAAAACGCTGTAGGCGTAGATCGATCCAATGGAGACATGCACGCCGACGGCGGCGGCGGCGATCTTCCAGCGATTGTGTGCTTTCTGCATGGTGGCGCGAGGGAAAGAGTCGGTGGATTCGGTTATTCAGCGGCGACGCCCTCGGCGGCGAAGAGGCACCGGGCGCGGGCGACATCCGCCTCCGTCGCGGCGGGGATGTCGGTGAGTTTGCAGGGTAGGCCGAGCGCTTGGTATTTGGGTTCGCCCATCTTGTGGAAGGGCAGGATTTCGACCCGCTCGATATTGCCGAGCCCGGCGACATAGCGGGCGAGCCCGCGGATGTTTTCCTCGCCGTCGGTGATGCCGGGCACGAGGACGAAGCGGATCCACGCCGGGACGCCTTTGGCCTCGAGGCGGCGCGCGAAGCGGAGGGTCGGCTCGAGTGAAACGCCGGTGACGGAGCGGTAGAGGTCGGGCTCCCAGCTTTTGATGTCGAGGAGGACAAGGTCGGTCGCTTCGAGGAGGGTGTCGTCGGCGAGATCGCCGAGGCAACCGGAGGTGTCGAGGGCGGTGTGGAGCCCGGCGGCTTTGGCCTCCTCGAAGATGGCGCGGACGAATGCCGGTTGCATGAGCGGTTCGCCGCCGCTCACGGTGATGCCGCCGTTGCGAATGAAATTGCGGTAGCGGAGGGCGTCGCGCACGACCTCGGCGGCCGTGCGCACAGTGGCGTTGGCGCGGCTCTGGGTGTCCGGGTTGTGGCAATAGACGCACCGCATGGGACACCCCGCGAGGAAGACGACAAACCGCAGCCCCGGCCCGTCGACGGAGCCGCAGGTTTCCACGGAGTGCACGTGCCCCGCGACCGCGCCCGCCGGAACGGAGGCGGGCGGCGCGGGGGTCACGGCCACGGCCGGGCAGGCGCCGGCGGACGCTAATGCGCAGAGAGACATCGCTCGAATGCGTGGAGAGATGTCCCTAGCAAAGCTCGTGGAAGGTGCGCTCGATGACGTCCTTCTGCTGCTCGCGCGTAAGTTTGATGAAGTTCACGGCGTAGCCCGAGACGCGCAGGGTGAGCTGCGGGTAGCGCTCGGGATGGTCCATGGCGTCGATGAGGGTCTCGCGGTCGAAGACGTTGACGTTGATGTGGTGCCCGCCCTCGGCGAAGTAGCCGTCGAGCAGGCCGCGCAGGTTCTCCACGCGGTCCTCGTCGCGGCGTCCCAGCGCTTTGGGGACGATGGAGAATGTGTAGGAAATCCCGTCCTGGCTCTCACCGTAGGGAAGTTTGGCGACCGAGGCCATGGAGGCCACCGCGCCGTGGCGGTCGCGCCCGTGCATGGGGTTGGCACCGGGGGCGAAGGGCTCGCCCGCCTTGCGGCCGTCCGGCGTCGGCCCCGTTTTCTGCCCGTAGACGACGTTGGACGTGATGGTGAGGACGGACTGGGTGGCGACCGCGCCGCGGTAGGTCGGCTGCGCGCGCAATTTGTCCATGAAGCCCTTAACGAGATCTTGCGCGATGGAATCGACGCGGTCGTCGTTGTTGCCGTAGGCGGGGTAGTCGCCCTCCACCTCGTAGTTCACGGCGAGCCCGTCGTCGTTGCGGATGACGCGCACGCGGGCGTGCTTCACAGCGGAGAGCGCATCGGCCGCGACGGAGAGCCCGGCGATGCCGCAGGCGAGGGTGCGGAGAATTTTCCGGTCGTGCAGAGCCATCATGATGTGCTCCGGGCAATACCGGTCGTGCATGTAGTGGATGATGTTGAGCGCCTTGACGTAGGTGGCGGCGAGCCAGTCCTGCGTCTTGTCGAAGCGCCGCACGAGGTCGTCGTATTCGAGATACTCCCCGGCGAACGGTTCGGCGGGCGGCGCGACCTGTTTGCCTGAAATCTCATCGCGCCCGCCGTTGATGGCATAGAGGAGCGCTTTGGCGAGGTTGGCGCGGGCGCCGAAGAACTGCATCTGCTTGCCGATGCGCATGGCCGAGACGCAGCAGGCGATGCCGTAGTCGTCGCCCCAATACCCGCGCATGAGGTCGTCGCTCTCATACTGGATGGCGCTTGTCTCAATGGAGACCTTTGCGCAGAAGTCTTTGAAGCCCTGCGGCAGCCCCTGCGACCAGAGGACGGTGAGGTTGGGCTCTGGCGCGGGGCCGAGGTTGTAGAGGGTGTGGAGAAAGCGGAAGCTGCTGCGTGTGACGAGCGTGCGCCCGTCCTCGCCCATTCCTCCGATGCTCTCCGTGACCCACGTCGGGTCGCCGGAAAAGAGCGCGTCGTAGTCCGGCGTGCGGATGAAGCGCACGATGCGCATCTTCATGACGAGGTGGTCGATCAGTTCCTGCGCGGATTCTTCGGTGAGCGTGCCTTCGGTGAGGTCGCGCTCGATGTAGATATCGAAAAATGTCGAGGTGCGCCCGAACGACATGGCCGCGCCGTTCTGGTCTTTCACCGCGCCGAGGTAGCCGAAGTAGGTCCACTGTACGGCCTCGCGGGCGTTGCGCGCCGGGCCGGAAATATCAAAGCCGTAGCCCGCCGCCATGCGCTTGAGGGCTTCGAGGGCGCGAATCTGATCCTGCATTTCCTCGCGGGCGCGCACCCACTCTTCACTGAAGGGTTCGTTGTCGCCTGCAGTGTGTTCCTCTTTCCGCTCCGCGATGAGACGGTCGACGCCGTAGAGCGCGACGCGGCGGTAGTCGCCGATGATGCGCCCGCGCCCGTAGCCGTCGGGCAATCCGGTGACGATGCCTGCGCTGCGAGCGGCGCGGATCTCCGCTGTGTAGGCGTCGAAAACACCGTCGTTGTGCGTCTTGCGGTGCTTGGCGAAGATATCGGCCGTCGCCGCATCCATCTGGCGCCCGTGCGCCTCAAGTGCTTTTTGTGCGATGCGCGCCCCGCCATAGGGCAGCATGCCCCGCTTGAGGGGGGCGTCCGTCTGCAACCCGACCACGCTTTCCAGCTCCTTGCGGATGTAGCCCGGCCCGTGGGAGTCCACTTTGCTCACGGTTTTCGTGTCCGCGTCGAGCACGCCGCCCGCCTCAATCTCCTTCCTGAGCAGGTCCTTGACGATGTTCCAAAGCGCGTCTGTGCGCGTCGTCGGACCCCGCAGAAAGGAGGCGTCGCCCGCGTAGGGCGTGTAGTTTTGCTGGATGAAGTCCCGCACGTCGATCCGCGCCTGCCACGTGCCGGGAGCAAACCCGTGCCACGCGGAGGCGCCGCGTGAGTCACACGGCGTGCCTTTGTTCAATGCTTTCGGATAGGAGATGGTCTTTGCCATAAGTCCGCGTTTGGTATGGAAAACGGAACGCTTATCAAAGAAAATCATTTCAAGTGAATTGTATATTAGGTAAACTAATGAATTAGCCTTGGTCATCCTTCTGTTGTGAGGCGGTCGCTTGGAGGCGGTCCGGTCTCCGCCCTGTGCCAAAATTGCCCAATTTGTCTGGCCATCGGACGGCGGCCCGCTTTTCGATGGAGGGATGCCGGAGACCGTTCTCATTGTCGACGACGAGAAGCACACGCGGGAGGGCCTCATGCTCGCGCTGGAGGAGACCTACGACGTCTATTGCGCGGCGGACGCGGAGGAGGCGTTCCGGCTGTTGGAGAGCGAGCCGTTCGATGTTGTGCTGACGGATCTGCGGATGGCGGGCAAGAGCGGGATGCGTGTGATCGACCGCGCCATCTCACTGCCGAATCCGCCAATTGTCATCATGATGACGGCCTACGGCAACGTGGAGACGGCGGTCGAGGCGATGAAGCGCGGGGCCTTCGACTTTCTTACGAAGCCCGTGAACATCGAGAAGCTGGAGATCCTCATCCGGCGCGCGCTGAAGAGCCGGAAGACGGAGGACACTGTCAAAGAACTGCACGAGCGCCTGGACGCGAAATTCAGCTTCGAGGGCATCGTCGGCAGCTCCGAGTCGCTGCGCGACATCATCGACAAAGTGCGGCTTGTGGCACCGACGCGCACGACGGTGCTTATCGAGGGAGAGACGGGCACGGGAAAGGAACTCGTCGCGCAGGCGATCCACCAGAACAGCGACCGGGCGCGGCGGCCGTTCGTTGCCGTGCACTGCGCCGCGCTTGCGGCCAACCTGCTCGAAAGCGAGTTGTTCGGACACGAAAAGGGAGCGTTCACGGGGGCGATGGAGCGCCGCCTCGGGCGTTTCGAGGCGGCCGACGCCGGTACGCTCTTTCTCGACGAAATCGGGGAAATCGACGCCTCCACGCAAGTGAAGTTGCTGCGCTTTCTGGAGACGCGCAGCTTCGAGCGCCTCGGCAGCGTGAAGCCGGTGAAGGTCGACGTGCGGCTCGTCGCCGCGACCAACCGCGACCTCGAGGCGATGGTGCGCGAGGGCGGCTTCCGCGAAGACCTGCTCTACCGTCTCAACGTCGTGAAGCTACGCATGCCCCCGCTGCGCGAACGGACGGACGACCTTCCCCTCCTCTTGCACCATTTCATCGCCCAGTTTGCGAGGGAGAACGGTATCGAGCCGATTGAGATCGACACTTCGGTCATGGCGGTGCTCAAGCGCTACCGTTGGCCGGGCAACATCCGCGAGCTGCGCAATTTCGCGGAAAACGCCGTTGTCATGAAGCGCGGCGGCAAGCTCACCGAGTACGACCTCGACGCCAAATTTTTCGAGCGCGACGGCGGAGCGCCGGGCGGCGGCGACCGCTCACCGTCGCTCTCGGGGAATCCGCTCTCCATGGAGGAGAACGAAAAGCGCGTCCTGCGCAACGCGCTCGTGAAGACGGGCGGCAACCGCACGCAGGCCGCCAAACTCCTCGGCATGAGCCGCCGCACCCTCCACCGCAAGCTGCACCAGTGGCCCGAACTCGACGTGCGCGGCTGATTCCGGCCCCGCCGCCGCGCTATTCACAATGTCTTGACCCGGCGGGGGCGCGCTGGCCTTATCCTTGCCACTTTCACCTTGAGAGCCGATTTCACCTCCATTCATGAGATTCCCACCGTTTTTTATTCTTTTCGTTCTGGCAGCGGGTGCGCTCAGCGGCACCGTGCGCATGACGATCAGCGATCTTTTTCCGGCTTCTCTCGCGGAAGAATTGTCCGCTGAATTCGCGGCACTCGAGGTCGAGGCGCGTGTCAACCGCGGCGGTAGCATGCTGACGATGGACGCGCTGCGCGCGGGCGAAATCGATGCCGCCATCATTGCCCTGCCCGACGAGAACATTCCCGAAGGCCCGTATCTTGCCCAAGCGTGCGCGTATCAGGTGATCACTATCCTCGTGCATGAGAGCAACCCGGTGCAGCAGGTTTCGCTCGACCAGCTCCGCATGATTTACGCGGAGGGCGGTGCCATCGACGAATGGGGCCGCCTCGGCGGCACGGGGACATGGAGCGCCCGGCGTATTACGCCCAATGCGGTCCGCAAGCCGGAAAACGTGGGCCTTGAGGTCTTCCGGTATCACGTATTGCAGGAGGCGCCGATGCGCAGCGCCACGCGCTACCGTTCTTCCATCCGGGCGGCCCTCGCTGAGGTGTCGGACGACAACACGGCCATCGCCGTGCTGCCGGCGGCGCGGCCTGACGCGCGCGGGCGCACGCTGTTTGTCGCCGCCGACACGGAGAGCCAGGCGTATTCGCCCACGCCGGACAACGTGATGTTCGGCGACTACCCGCTGCGCCTGCCGTTTTTCCTTATCCATCGCGAAGACCTCGAGACAGCGAAGGTTCGCGCGGTCAAGCGAGCGGTGTTCAGCGATCGCTTTGGCCGGGGTTTGCGCGAGGCGGACTTCATGCCGCTGCCCGAGCGCGAGCGCCGCGACCGTCTCATGGAGGCGGAGGGCATGACGGAGTAGGGTCGGGCGGCACGGCACAGCGTCCGCTCCGGCCAACCGGATCCGAGCCCGCATGGTTGAAAAAATCCCGCTCCGAGGTTTCTTCCGCAGATTCCGTCTGTGGATCCTTCTCGGTGCGGTGTTCAGCGGGTGCCTTGTCTTTGCCGCCGTCGCGGCGGCGGCGGCTTTTGACATCGGGGGACTGCTTGAGGCCGGGCGCTTGTATGCCCTCGAGGCGATACGGTTCGTCCCCGCGTGGCTCTACATGCTCATGATCGTGGTGCTCCCGCTTGTCGGAGTACCGATGTCTCTATTCTTTTTCACGGCGATTCCGGTTCTCGGCGGGCCGGGCGGTCTCTACGGGATCGTCGGCGCGTGGGCGGGCATCGGCGCCGGGATGAGTCTCGCCTACTGGCTGTCCGGCGGAATCCTGCGGCCCTTTCTCGCCGACTGGATGGAAAAACGGGGCTACGCCGTGCCCGCCGTCCGCCGCGAAAACGAGTGGAAGGTGATTCTCGCCGTGCGGCTTTCCCCGCTGCCGTACCTCGTGCAGAACTACTCCCTCGGGCTCTCCGGCTGCCGGTTTCCTGTCTACCTGCTGATTTCGTGGCCGACGCAGGGCCTGATCGGCCTTGGCTTCATGCTCGTGGGTGAATCTTTCGCCACCGGGGGCATGCGCTATGCGCTTCTCGGGCTCTTCCTCATTATGCTGTGCTTTCTCGTCACGGGCTACCTGCGCCGTCGGCTCGACGGCAACGGACGGGACGAAAGGGCGGGCTGAAGGCAGTCAGGCACCCGGCCCTTCGGCACCGTTCCGGGCGCGGCGGGCTTTCAGGGAAATGACAGACAGTTCGCCGCCCGCGTTGGTGAGGGCGCGCTCGACGGGTTTTTCCGGAGCTGCAGTGGTGACAAGAGCCATGCCCGCCTTAAACGGGGTGGCCAAGGTGAGCGCGCGTTTTCCCAGTTTGGAAGCGTCCGCCGCGAAGCAGGTGAGCGAGCAGGCGGCGACCATCCGCCGCTGGTAGCTCGCGATCATGGCGTTGCTGTTCCAGATGCCTTCGGCGGTCACCCCGGCGCAGCCGAGGACGGCGAGGTCGGCGTGCAGCTCCGCGAGCGAATTCTCGCAGGTCGGCCCGTAGAGGACGCCGAGGCGGTTGTAGAGGGTGCCGCCGGTGACGACAGTCTCACATGCGGAGACTTCATTGAAGAGCGCCGCGATCGGCAGCGAATTCGTCACGACGATAATGCGTTTGTTGGTGAGGAGGCGGGCCACGGCGTAGGTCGTGGTACCGCCGTCGAGCATGACGGTCATCCCGGGCTCGATCCGGCCTGCGATCTCTTCGGCGAGGGCGTGTTTCTCGTCCGCCCGCGTGTCGTCGCTGAGGATGAAATCGTAGCCGCCGGGGGCGTCGTCCTCAACGAGGCTGGCGCCGCCGTGGTGCCGCCGCACGATGCCCTCGGACTCGAGATCGTTGAGGACGCGGCGCACGGTGGACAGACTGATGTCGAACGTCGAGGAGAGGGTGTGCAGGTCGGCATAGCGGTTTTCGCGGATGAACTGCTCAATGCGGTCGCGGCGTTGTTTGTTGGTCACGGGCACGGCGGGGCGGGAGTGTTTAGGCGGGTGCGGGGTCCGGCGGTGCAATGAACGGCGCGCCGGCGCCCCGGCGCAGGGTGTGCAGCGAGACTTGCGGCGGGCAGTTCAGCCGTATGGGCAGGTGTGAGCCCCCCGCCCCGCGGCACGTGTAGCCAGGGGCGCCGTGGCGGCACCAGAAGCCCGCGCGCTGGTCGCCCGTGATCTCGCGGCCGCCGGTGCGGCCCCAGCCCCCGGGAAGGCAGACCTGCCCGCCGTGGGTGTGGCCGCTGAGCGTGAGGTCGACGCCGCGCGCCCCGGCGCGCCGCGCGATATTGGGCGCGTGCGCGAGGAGCACGGTGCATTCGCCGCCGGGAATGCGGAGGCGCGCGCGGGCGGCGTCGTCGCAGCGGAAAACCGCCGGATCGTCCACGCCCGCCAGCCAGAGGGCGTCGCCGTCACGCATCAGGGCGGTACCCTCGTTGAGGAGGAACCGGATCCCGAGAGCCTCCAGCGGCGGCACGAGGCTGAGCCGGTCGTGGTTGCCGAGGATGCCGTAGGCGGGGGCGGTGATGTTCGAGAGCAGTCCTTCCATGGTCCCGACGACACGCGGGCAATAGTCCGTCGGCCTGTCGATGAAATCGCCGGTGAAGACCGCGGCATCGTAATCGAGGGCGGGCAGCAGCCCGGCCACCCGCGCGGCGACCGTCCAGTCGACATCAAGGTGCAGGTCGGAAATCTGCAAGATGCGGAATCCTTCGAAGGACGGCGGAAGGTTCGGAAGAAAGACTGTCGTGCGCTCGACGCGCAGGGAAGCGAATTCGCGGCGCGCGCGCGGCATCAGGCCCGATGCGGTCAAGGCCGCGACGAGCGCGGGGTAGACCGGAGCGGCGTGGAGAATGCGTTCTCCGAAGGTCACCGCCGGTTTGCGGGAAGCACCCGCCTCGAGGCGCAGCCGCCGGGCCCACGCGCGCGGCCCCAGCCGTTCACGCAGGGATTCGACCACTCCTTGGCCTGGCGCGGACAATGACATGGGCGGGAGATTAAGCAGACCGATTGCGGATGGATCGAGCTTTGTTTTTCGGCGGCTTCCCGAAAGTTGTCCCCGGGGTCCGGCATCCGTCGATGAGGACCGTCTTCGGAAAATCCGGCATACCGCGCTCGTTTGCGTTGATCTGGTTGAAGATGAGCCCGACCGCCGCATCCGCGACGGACTCGCGGTCCACACCGCAACCTTCCGGCGGCGCTCTCTGCCGTTGTTCCATCGGCGTCGGTTTTCGGGAAAGAGGCTTGAAGTCGCCACCCAGCCCATTGAAAATTCAATTTTCCCTCTATTATGAAAATCATTGTTCCCCGCTTCCCGCACTCGATGGCTGCCGCGCTCCGTTCTCGTATTGGCCGCGCCATCGGCAGACTCCCGTGCTTCCATGGTTTGCTTGCGTTGGTGTTCTTGTCCGGCGCGGCCTTTGCCGAAGAGTCCCGGCCCGCTCCCCTTGCGGACGGCGAGCCTGTCCGCGGGTGGATGATTCTGTCCGACAGCCTTTCCGACGGGTTGCGGGTCATCGAGCGTGCGCCCGCTTACGATATCAATCACCTCCAGATATCCCACCATGTCATCCACGACCTCCGTCACATCCGTGACGAGAGGCGCCGCGGAATCGCCCATGCCCTGACGGCAGCGGCCCACGAGGCCGGGATCCAGGAGGTCGTCCTTTGGGACCGTGTGCTGTATTATATGGGCTACTACCCGGATCGCTTCAAAACGGGTCCGAACGGAACCATCGACCTCGACAACCCGGAGTTCTGGGAGTGGTTCAAGGAGGACTACCGCGAGATGCTCGACCTCGCGCCTGACATTCAGGGGATCATCCTCACCTTCATTGAAACGGGGGCGCGCGTGGAGCGGCAGCATTCCGAGGTCATGCATACAAACCAGGAAAAGCTCGCGGCGGCCGTCAACGCGGTGGCCGACGTCGTCATCGGCGAGCGGGGGCTCAATCTTTACGCCCGCACGTTTTCCTACGACGACGCGGAATACGAGAACATCGTCGGCGCCGTCGATCTGTTCGAACGTCCGGAAATCCGGCTCATGATGAAGGAGACACCGCACGACTTTTTCCTCACCCATCCGAACGACCGGTTCGCCGGAACGATCCCGCGGCCTACGCTCATGGAGTTCGACGCCGCCGGTGAGTTCAACGGGCAGGGCATTATCGCCAACACATGGCCGCAGTATATGCTCGACCGCTGGAGCGACTTTCTCACGCGCGATCACATCATCGGGTATGTTGCGCGTACCGACCGCTATGGAACAACCCGCATGATCGACCGGCCCAACGAGATCAACCTGCTGGCTCTCAAACGCTACTTCGAGGACCACACAGTCGATGCGGACACGATCTACCGTGAGTTTATTACCGGACACTACGGGGAGGAAGCTTACCCGCATGTCCGCGCCGCGTTTGAAAACGCCTATGATATCGTCTCTTCCACGATGTACACGCTCGGGACCAATGTGGCCGACCATTCCAAGCTGAACTACGATCCGTACCCGTCGAGCTACGCGCGTCACGTCTCGGGAAAGTGGATCGATCCGCCTGTCGCGCAAGTCGGCCACGGCGTCGACCGCGAATTCCACTACTGGACGGAGGTTGTCGAGCACATTGCCCCGCGCTGGGCGAAGGCGGGCGGTGCGCAGCTTTGGGAAATTCCGCGGGTGGTCGCGGCCGGATGGCTCACGCACGAAGAGAAGATGAACGAGGAATACCTGCGTTATATCCTCACGCAAAAGGATTACGGCGTGCGCTTGGCGCGTGCGTCGCTCCAGCACATCCGCGATGCGGAGCCGTACCTTTCCGTGGAGGATTTCGATCTCCTCTATCATCACTTCAACCACACCCTGCTCACCGCACGCCTCTACCGGAAATCAGCCGCCGCCTACTGGGGCTTCCGCGTGTGGGCGCGGGGGGATGGACACAGGTCGAGGTTCGTGGTCCGCGAGACCCGAGGGGGCCTCCTCGGCATGCGGGAGATTGCGCGCGAAATCCGCGAATATCCCGTCAAGCCACCCGCGGGCCAGTGGAACTGGATCGAAGACGCCGACATGGCGGATCAATACTGGCGCTGGATCGTCGAAGAGGGCTGGCCGGAGCGTACGCGGGGGCACGAAACGGGCCTCGGGGGCGTCACCTTTCCGCTTGAGGCGGGCGGCGAGTGACGGGTCGGCGGAGCCTTTGGCCCGGAAGTAATGCTTTGCACGTTGGCAGTGGAATTGGATGACAGAACCTGAAGTGAGTTTCGTTGCGCCGCGTCCGCTCCGGCAGGACGAACCGGTGCGGGGATGGACGATTCTTTCGGACCGTCCGGCGGACGGCCTGCGGGTCATCGAACGCGCGCACGCCTACGGCATCAACCACCTCCAGTTGTCGCACCACATTGTGCATGACCTCAGGCACCTGCGTGACATGCGTCGCCTCGCCTTGGTGAAGGAGTTGACCGCCGCCGCGCATGCCGCCGGTATCCGCGAAGTGGTTCTTTGGGACCATGTCCTGTATCCGATCGGTTATTACCCGGACCGCTTTAAAACGGGACCGGACGGCACACTCGACCTCGACAATGCCGGTTTTTGGGAGTGGCTGAAGGCGGATTACCGTGCCTTGCTCGACAAAGTGCCCGGAATCCAGGGCATTGTCCTGACCTTCATCGAAACGGGTGCCCGTGTTGAGAAGCAACACTCGAATCTCCGGAAAGCCAACCACGAGAAGCTCGCGGCAGCGGTCAATGCGGTGGCGGATGTGGTTATCGGGGAAAGGGGCATGAACCTGTATGCACGGACGTTTTCGTACGACGAGGCGGAGTTCCGCAACATCATTCCGGCCGTGGAATTGTTTGAGCGGCGGGAGATTCGGCTCATGATGAAGGAGGCTCCTCACGATTTTTTCCTCACCCACCCGAACGACCGCTTCGCCGGGACCCTCCGGCGACCGACGATTATCGAGTTCGACGCGGCGGGGGAGTTCAACGGGCAGGGTATCATCGCCAACACATGGCCGGAGTACATGCTCCGGCGCTGGAGCGATTACCTGAGCCGGGATGATATTATCGGGTACACGGCGCGCACCGACCGCTATGGCGGTACGCGGATCATCGACCGCCCCTCGGAAATCAATCTCTTCGCCCTCAAGCGCCGGTTTGAAGATTCCGCTGTCGACGCCGATCAGGTCTACCGCGAGTTTATCGCCGGACGATACGGAGCGGCTGCCGTGCCCCTGCTCCACGCCGCCTTCGCCAACGCCTTTGATTTGATCACTTCCATTTTCTACACCTTGGGGACGCACACCTGCAACCACTCAAGGTTGGACTTTGATCCCTATGCGTCGAGCTATGCCCGGCATGTATCGGGCAAGTGGATCGATCCGCCCGAGGTGTATGTGGCGCACGGAGTGAACCGAAAGTTTCATTACTGGAGAGACATTGTCGAACACATCGCTCCCGCGTGGGCCAAGGCAGGCGGCGCAAGGTTGTGCGAAGTTCCGCGCGTTGTCGAGGCTGGATGGCTCACGGCAGAGGAATGCATGACAGAGGAATACCTGCGCTGGATTCTTGCCGAAAAGGACTACGGTGTTCGCCTCGCGGAAGCATCGCTGCAGAAGGTGGAAGCCGTCGCGCCGCATTTGGATGAGACGGATTTTGCCGAACTCCGGCATCATTTCACCCGCACATTGCTTACCGCGCGTCTCTATCGGGCGACGGCCTCCGCCTACTGGGGCTTCCGCGTCTGGGCAAGGGGCGGGGACTACCGCAGCGCGCCCGTCACGGAAATTGCCCGCGCCGGTCTATTGTCGATGCGGGAGGCCGTCGCGGCCATCCGCGCCTACCCGGTGCCGCCCCCCCGCGGGGAATGGACATGGGCAAAGGACGCCGGCATGGCGGACCAATACTGGCGGTGGATTGTCGAAGAGGGCTGGCCGGAGCGTACGCACGGGCGCGGCACCGGGTTGGGCGGCGTCCGCTTCCCCCTCGCTGCCGACTGACCCGCTGCCCGCCAGCTCCCGCGGAGGTGCCGTGTTGGACTCCGCCAGCTGGCCGCGTGAAGGATGAGGGAGCTTCTCTGGTCCGTGGCTAGTTCTTTGCGTCCAACACGGTGGAGCGACCCGGGCAGCGAGGTCTTGCGTCTAAATCTTGCCCTCAATCGGGAAGGGAAGCAGGGTAGAGCGATGAAGCCATTGGCCGTGGTTTACGATGATGCATTTGCCTCGCACGACACGGGCGACCGCCATCCCGAGACGGCGATGCGCGCGCGCTGGGTGGCGGACGCGCTGCGGGACTCCGCTTTGGCGGCTTTCACGGACTTCCTCCAGCCTGAGTTGGTCGAAACGCGCTGGATCGAACGGATCCACACCCGTGAATACCGCTGCTTCATCGAAGAGGCCTGTCTCAAGGGGCAGCGTGCTGTAGACTTCGGTGAAACCCTTGTGTGCGAGGACTCCTACCGCGTCGCGCGCCTTGCCGCGGGGTCCGCCGTGCGCGCCGTCCACGCTGTCTGCCGCGACGGATACGGTGCCGCCTTCAGTTGTGCGCGTCCTCCCGGGCACCACGCCCGCGCGGAGCAGGCGATGGGGTTTTGCCTCTTCAACAATATCGCCATTGCGGCCGCCTACGCGCAGGAGGCGATGAAGCGCGAGCGGGTGTGTATCATCGACTTCGACGTTCACCACGGCAACGGCACCCAGGAGAGCTTCTACGCGACCCCCGCCGTGTTGTTCGTCAGTTTGCACCAGCACCTGCTCTATCCGCATACGGGATGGGATTCGGAGACAGGCAGCGGCGCGGGCAAAGGCACGAATCTCAATATTCCCCTGCCCGCCGGCTCCGACCTCGCCCGCTACGAAGCTGCTTTTGAGCAGCTTGTCGAACCGGCGGTGCGCCGCTTCTGCCCCGACATTCTTCTGCTCTCCGCCGGGTTCGACGCGCACCACCGCGATCCCCTCAGTGACATGCAGCTGTCGGAGAAAGATTACTACACCTTGACACGACGGATCATGAGACTCGCCCGGCATGTCGGCGACTGTCCGGTGGCCTCCGTCCTCGAAGGCGGTTACGATCCCGCCGGCCTCGCCCAGTCCGCTCTCCACCACCTTCGCGCCCTTGCCGGGGGCTCGCTCCTGCCGCGCCTTATACCGCAAGAGGAGACGTGAAGCTGGGCGAAGGCATGGGCTTGCCGTTTTGCTGTAGTCGGCCCAGCTCGCTTCAGTAGGAGCTATGAAACCAATCCGCATTCCGCTTCGAACAGGTTATGCCGACTATGTGGAGGCAAAGATCGGCACGTATCGAAAATCGATCTTATGCGGCGGGAGTCATACACCAGCTTCAAGAACTTGTTGCGCGCTCAAAAGATCGTCATTGATGCCAAGCATGAAGAGGAAGGTCCGTGGGGCTGACGCCGGAGTGGCGCCCGGTTTGGGCGCTGTATTGTACACCAGGTAAGCCGACCGCTATACTCGTCACCCCAAGTTCCGGATGCCTTGGAAGTGAAGACGGGCTTGCCCGGTGGCCTGGATGGCGGCGATGTCGGCGGTGAATTCGATTTCGGTGTCGTTCGCCTCGTCGGGGTCGACGATGGTCTGGGCGACGCTCCATGTACCGTCGAGGGGGTCTTCGGCGATGTGCGTTTTGTCGCGCGCGCGGGCGGCCGGATCGAGGCGGAGGGCTTCGTGCGTTTCAAACCACGGTTTCCACGCGGCGGCGAGGGCTTCGCTGTGCCACGGAAAGAGGCCGCG
>SLLG01000178.1 GCA_007134215.1 Opitutales bacterium
AGCCAACAGACTTCCGCCGTGCGAGAAACCATCTTGTGAAGCAGGCGTGGAGGGTTGTGACTTTACGAGCCCTGTCAATCGCAATCGCAGGCGCAGCTGTGGGCGCTGAAACCGGCGCCGAAACTGGCGAGCCAAAGGCGTCGCGGCGGGGAGGCTGGGGAACGGGTGTCAAGGTGTTCGCGCAGCGCGAAGAGGACACTCGGGCTGCTGAGGTTGCCGAAGCGGCGGAGGACGGCGCGGGCTTCGGCGAGCGGAGCGCCCCGCAGGGCCGGGGTGAGCGCGTCCAGAACAAGGCGTCCGCCACCATGGGTGACGCAATGGGGAAAGCCGCTTTCAAGGTCGGCTTGGCGGTTCGCCCTTGTTGCTTCGCCGCCGGGAATGCCGGTGTGGAGGGCGGACAGGTGGCGTTTGTGGAGTCGGCCCACGGCGTCGGCGGCGACGGCGGGCACGCTCTGCGCGAGGCGGTTGCGCAGTTTGCCCCCGCGGTTTTCGAAGCGCAGGCCGCTGCGTTCCTCGGGGAGGTGGAAGCTGTCGAAGCCGTGGAAGCGGAGGCGCCCGGGGGAGGGTTGCGCGGAGAAGACAGCGGCGGCCGCTCCGTCGCCGAAGAGGCAGGCGCTGATGATGACGCCGGGGTCGTCGTCCATGTAGTAGGCCGCGCTGCACAGTTCGAGTGCGAGCACGGCGATACGGGCGCCGGGGTCGGCGGCGAGTAGACCGGCGGCGGTGCGCATGGCGGGTATCGCCGCTCCGCAGCCGAGCCCGGCGAGATCGAGCAGGCAGGTGTCGCGGCGCAGTCCGGTGCGCTCGGCGATGAAGCTGGAGAGACCGGGGCAGAGGTAGCCGGTGCAGGTGCAGACGATGAGGGCGTCGAGATCGGCGGGGAGGAGTCCCGCTTGTTCGAGGGCGTCGCGCAGGGCCTTTTCGCCGAGCGGCGGGGCTTCGGCCTCGAAGGCTTTGTTTAGCGCCTCGGCGTCCATCTCAAAGAGAGCGTCTTCAGGCGGCAGCGCGAAGTGGCGGGTGTCGATACCGCTGTCGCCGAGGAGGACGCGGCGGACGAGGCCGCGCGCGCCCTGTGTGAGGCGGGCGGCGGCGCGCGAGGACCGGAACCGCTCCCAGCACTCCGCTTGGGTGAGGCGGCATTCGGGAAGCGAGGTGGTTAGGCTTTCAAGGTACATGGTGGAAGTGGCGCGTGCGTGCGCCGGTAGAGAAGGGTGAAGGGCAGTAGCCCCGAGGCGACCGCGAGGCGCAGCGCGAAGGCCCCGGCGGGGTGCAGGAGAAAGGGATGCAGGCAGCGCGCCCAGCGGAAGCGGCCCCGGAAGAGCGCGGTGTGGGCGGCGCGCACGCGGGCAACGGTCTCCGGCCATGGGGCGGTGCCGTGCCCGTAGGCGACGAGGTGCGGGAGGGCGGTTTCGGCGCTTTCAAGGGCGAGGCTCATGCCGTCACCGGTGAAAGGCGGGATGACGCCGAGGCGGTCGCCAAGGCAAACCCCGCCGCCGCGCACCGAAAAAGCGGGGGCGAAGCGGAAGGCGGCGGCGCCGCAAAAGCTCTCCGGGTCGATTTCGGCGGCTGCGAGGCTGTCGGCGAGCGTCCCGAGCCCGGAGGCACGGAGGTAGGCAGGGAGCGCCTCTTCGCGGCGGGCGGAGACACCGGGCCGCCTGCGGAAGAGCCCGCATACGTTGACGCGTCCGCTCTCCACTGCGGCGACGCCGACGTAGGCGCGGTGGCCGAGATGCACCGCGAGCCCCTCCGCTGCAAGTCCGGTGTAGTGCGCTTTGAGCCCCATCCACGGCGAGTCCTGTGCGCGGCGGCCGGTCGCACGGACGGTTCCCGGCGGGGTGGCGCCGGTCGCCCGCTCACGCGTGCCTTCGAGAAGGGTACCGCCCGCCGCGCGGAAGGCGTCCGCGAGCGATTGATCGAGGACGTGGCGGGAAAGACCGAGGGCGGGCCGGGGCAGCGTGCGGCAGAGGATTTCGCGCCCGGCGGAAAACCAGCGGGTCGTGCGGTGCCGGGGAAACGCGGGCGGGTCGAAGCGCAGTCCGGCGCGCCGCAGAAAGGCTTCGCCCGCTCCGGCCATGAATTCACCGCAAACGCGGTGGCGCGGGTAGCCGCCGCTCTCGAGGACAGTCACCTCCACCCCGGCATGGCGCAGCCGCAGACCGAGAAACAGCCCCGCCACGCCGCCGCCGATGATCCGGACAGGCCGGGCTCCGCTCGTCCGCGCGTGGCTCATGGTGTCTCCCGGCGTTTTGCCGCGAGGCGGTAAGCCCCGAGCGCGGTGGTGTGGACCGAGACCTCCCAGCCGTCCGCCGGTTCGAGCCCGAGGAGGGCGGGCAGTTCGCCGCCACGGAATCCAGCCCGCACGCTCACGAGGGCGTCGTGCCGGCTGACGTGGTTGAGACCGAGGAGAAAGGCCGCGCGCGCGAGCCACAAGCGGAGCGGCCCCCGCGCGGTTTCGTTGGCGAGGAGGATGCGTGCGTGGGGCCGCATGGCTTCGCCGAAGCGGCGGAGTTCGGTGTCGGTGAACTGGTGCAGCAGGAGGTTGACGACGACGACATTGTGGCGGGACCAGAGAGGGTAGCGGAGGACATCCGCCTGCTCCCAGCTGAAGGCGGGCGGAAGCGTCTCGGGGCGCGACCAGAGGTCAATTCCGGTGTAGGCGAAGTCGGGCGCGCCAGCGTCGCCTGTGCTGGCGGAGCGGAGGTGCCGGGTGGCGAAGTGCCCGTCGCCCGCGCCCGGCTCGACGACGCTCTCGCCCGGGCGCAGGATTCTGAGCAGGGAGCGGCGCAGCCACCGGTAGTTGCCCATGAGGTTGTTGAGGCGGCGGAGGTCGGCACGGTTGCGGCAGGCGTCGGGATGCCCTTCGGGCAATCCGTCCAGCAATTCCGGTTCAACGACACGCGCCTGCATCCTCAAAGGGTTAGGGCATGCTTTCGCGCGGGTCAATCGGCGGCGGGTGTTACCGGGTCCGGTCCGCCTCGGTCCGGCTGCCGGATACCCCGAACGACACCCCGAGATTCTCGGAGAAACGGTGTTCCAGACCGATTCCCGCCCCGCGCGTGTTGAAGCGGTCCGCGGTGCCGTCCGGCAAGCGGTGGCGGACGTGGGGCCGGTCGTCTTCCCAAAGCTCTGTGCGGTAGTATCCGCGCGGTCGCAGCGGGCCGTCGAAGCGGGTCTCGGAGAGGCTCACGCCCAGATGGACGGAGGTCCGCTTGCCGTGCCATGTGAGGGACGGGCTGATTTCGCGGTGGTTGTAGGCTGCGTCCCAAAACCAGTCGCGCCCCTGCTCGTAGCTCACGGCGAGCCCGTAATACCAGCCGTGGTCATTGAGAGGCTGAACGGTGGCGAACCCTCCGCCAAGGTATCCGTGCGAACCGGCCGCGACCCAGATCACCGACGATCCTTCGCCGGGCGCGTATAGCGGCATCCATGCATCGTGCCAGCCGTAGGCACCAGGCCAGCCGTAGGCGTGCGGCCATGCGTAAGAGCGGTATCCGTGCAAACCGCGGGGGTGGTGACGATGGTCGAAAGAGGCCGCCACCGGACCGTGTGGAGCGCCGATGACAGGGCGCTCGCGGGGGGCGCCGGTTTCGTATTCGAGTGCGTCCGCGCCGGCGGCGAAGAAGAAAAAGGCCGCGGGTATGGTGAGCGCGCGTTGAACAGTTCGGTTGCGGATATGCATCGGGAGGGATCAATGGAGTGCCCGCTGCCACCGGGCTCTCCTATGGTAGACCTCCGCCGCAGTGATTCGTTCATCCGGCCCGCCGGGGGGCACGGAAGGATCGTCGAGGTGTCGCCGCCGCTGCGGGACCCAATCCGGAGCACCGCAGCCGCGTTCTTCCTCAGCTCTTCCGTCCGGTCGACAAACTCTCGCGTACGGCCTGCAGGAGGGCGTCGGTCGTGTAGGGTTTGGAGAGGAAGACGGGGACGGACGGCAGTCTTTCGCGGAGTTCGCGCTGCTGGCGGGGCACGCCGCTGACCGCGACGATGCGTGTGTGCGGAGCAAGCGTGCGGATGGCATGGATCGTCGAGGCGCCGTCCATCACGGGCATCATCATATCAACGATGACAACATCGATCTCGTCGCGGTGGTCGGCGAAAACCCGCACGCCTTCGGCCCCGTCGGCGGCTGTGAGGACGCGATATCCGAAAGTTTCGAGCGTTTCTTTCATGACAGAGACCAGCGAGGCCTCATCGTCGATGACGAGAACCGTCTCACCGTTGCCGTTCTCGATTGTCTGTCCGTCTGCTTCGACCTCCGTTTCCGATCCTTCCGTGTGGGCGGGAATGTGGACTTTGAAGAAAGTGCCTTTTCCGGGGTCGCTGTGCGCTTGGATGAATCCGCCGTGGCTCTTCACGATGGCGAGCGAGGTGGAGAGCCCGAGGCCGGTGCCTTTGCCCTGTTCCTTTGTCGTGAAAAACGGATCAAAGATTTTGTCGAGGATGCGGTCGGGGATCCCGTGCCCGCTGTCTTCCACTTCGATGAGGACGTAGTCACCAGGCTCCGCCTCGAGGTTCATGGCCGCCTCGGCTTCGGAGATTGCCGCGTTGCGGGCGGATACTTGCAGTGTCCCGCCGCCGGGCATGGCGTCGCGCGCGTTGACGAACAGGTTGAGAAGCACCTGGTGCAGCTGCGTCGGGTCGCCGAGGACAATACGCAGGTGGGGGGCAAGGGATTCGCGGATCCCGATATTGCGGGGAAAGGTCTCGCGCGCAATGCGTAGAACATCGTCGATGACGTGGCGGATTTGGGTGTTCACGCGTCGGCCCTCGACTCCGCGGGCAAAAGAGAGGACGAGGGAGACAACTTCGGACGCGCGTTTGACGCTGGCGGCAATGCGGTCGAGCAGTGCGATGCCGTCGACGTCCTGGCTCTGGTGGCGCAAGAGGTCGACGGACATCGAAATAGGTGAGAGAATATTGTTCAGGTCGTGGGCCATGCCCCCGGCGAGCGTACCGATGCTCTCCATCCGCTGCGCGCGGAGAAACTGTTGTTCGAGGCTCCGGCGCTCGGTGACGTCGTCCAAAAGTACGATGAAGCTGCCGGCCGTGTCGACATCCGTACCGCCGACATACGCAAGGGCCATGCGGAGCCACACGTCGGCCCCGTCGGCGCGCAGCCCGCGCACTTCAAGGAGTTGCCGGGAGGCTTTTGCGCCGGTCAGGGCGCGCTGGACGCGGCGGATGTCCACGCGGTCCTCTTCGTGCGTGACCGAGAGAAGATCGAGGCCGAGAAGCTCCGGTTCGGAATAGCCCAGCATCGTGCACAGGGCGGGGTTGACGAGGAGAAAGCGCCCTTCCGTAGTGGTCATTCCGATACCGGAGGGAGCGGCGGCGAAGATCGCGCTGACGCGCGCCTCACTCCGGCGCAACTGTTCGCTTCCGCGCACGCGCTCGATCGCAAGGCTCGCGAGGCGGGCGGCGGCCTCGGAGAAGCGGACTTCCTCCTCTGTGGGCCTGTGGGGCGACCGTTGGTAGACGACAACGGTGCCGAGAATCGTGTTTTCGGACGATCGTATGGGGACGGACCAGCAAGAGCGGATTCCGTATTCGCGCGCGTTCGATCGGATTTCGGCGCTCAGGGTTTCATTCTCGATATCACTCACGACGACATTGGCTCCGGACTCGACGGCGCGCGCGCAGGAGCTTTCGTTGCCTTTGATCTCAAGAGGGGATAAGGCGCGCACGAAGGTCTCCGGCAGGGAGGGCGCGGCTGCGGAAACGAGGCGCCGGCTGTCGGAGGTCGTCACCATGACCATGCATTGCCCGCCGTGCTCGGAGAGGGCTTCGAGCCGCCGCGCGATATCCGCGAGGATTTCCGCGAGGGGATTGCCCGCGAGGATCATTTCGAGAACGGCCGACTGGCTGTTGGCGAAGGCTTCGATCCGTTTCTGTCGGCGCCTTGCCTCCGCCGCGCGCAATTCGCCCGCGATGGCGGGAATGAGGCGGGCGAGGCGGTCTTTGAGGATGTAGTCATGCGCCCCGTGTTTGAGTGCGTCCACGGCCACTTCTTCGCCGATCGTCCCGGATACGATGATCAGCGGAATGTCGCTTCCGCTCGCGCGGAGAATGGCGAGCGCCTCGAGCGCGTCAAAGCCCGGCATGGAATAGTCGCAGAGGATGACGTCCCAGTCGCCGTCATGGAGGGCGCCGGTGAATTCTGCCGCGTTGTCCACGCGGGTGTGTGCGACTTCGAACTCGTGGCGCCGAAGCTCGTGCAGGACGAGTTCGGCGTCGTCGTCAGAATCCTCCGCAAACAGGATCCGGAGCGGACGTCGGTGGGTGTCGGGCATGGTCAGGGTGTGCGGGGAGGAGCCTCGTTGAGGAGAAGCCAGTAAAAGCCGAGTTCGCGGGTGGCTTGGACAAACGCCTCGAAGTCGACCGGTTTGCGCACGTAGCTGTTGCAACCGTGCGCGTAGCTTTCGATGAGGTCTTTGTCTTCCTTCGATGACGTGAGAATGACGACCGGGAGCATGCGCGTGCTCGCCTCGCGGCGGATCCGCTGCAACACCTCGAGGCCGCTGACCTTCGGAAGGTTGAGGTCGAGGAGGACCACGGCGGGCATCGTGCCGCGGGCGGAGAAGGTGTCGGGGCCGTCGCCGTAGAACATCTCGAGCGCTTCCGCGCCGTCGCGGGCGACGACAACCTCATTGAGGATCCGGTTTTTCTCGAGGGCGAGGAGGGTCAGTTCTTCGTCGTCGGGGTTGTCTTCGACGAGCATGATGATCTTCTGTGTCATAGTGGCGGGTTGGCGGTGGTTTCCGGTTCCGGGCAGAGAGTGAAGTAGAAGGTCGCCCCCGCGTTTGTCGCTCCCTCCGCGCGGACTGTGCCTCCGTGGCGCCGGACGACGCGGTAAACTGTCGCCAGCCCGACCCCGTGGCCGGGGAACGCCGCCTGCGAGTGCAGGCGCTGGAAAGCCGTGAAGAGCTTGTGCACGTAGCGCATGTCGAATCCGACCCCGTTGTCCCGGACAAAATACGTCTCCCGCCCGTTCGGCGTGCAAACACCGACCTCGACACGGGGATTTGACGCGTTTAGGGTGAATTTCCACGCATTGCCGAGAAGGTTTTGCAGCAAAATGCGGACCAGGGGCAGGTCACACTCCGCTGCCATGCCGGGAGCGATTTTCACCTCAACGGCATGGTCCGTGTGGGCTTGCGCGGTTTCCTCCGCGACCTCGCCGGCAAGCGCCGTCAGGTCGACGTGTTCGATGTTCATTGCCGCTCGCGTCAGGCGGGAGAGCTGCAGGAGGTCGTCGATGAGGTCCCCCATGCGCGCGGCGCGGGACTGAATGAGGCCGAGATACCGCTGACCGGTCTCGTCGGTCGAACTCCCGGTATGCTCGGCAAGGGCCTTGGCAAATCCGGAAACTGCCCGCAGCGGCGCGCGGAGGTCGTGCGAAACAGCGTAGGCGAAGGCCTCCAATTCGGCGTTGGCCGCCTGCAGGTCCGCCGTCCGGCGTTCCACGCGGCGTTCGAGCAGGGCGTTCAGGCGAACGATTTCGTCCTGCGCATGGACGCGCTCGGTCACGTCGTCGACGAGCGAAAAGATCGATTGCACCCGCCCGTCCTTGCCGAGGCTCACGGAGTTGTACCAGTCGCAGTACACGATGCAACCGTCCTTTGTGAGGTTACGGGTGTGCGAGAGATTACGGGGCACATCACCCTCGACCAATTGGCGCATTATTTCCGCCACGGATTCACGGTCGTCCGGATGCACGAACGCCCAGTCGTCCGGATGGAACCCGCGCACCTCCGGCCCGGTCCAGCCGAAGATCGCCTCAGCCCGGCCGGACCACCGGATGACGCGGAAATCGCCGTCCCACTCGACCACGGCCAGCGGAGAGTTGAAAAGGTGGAAGTGAAGGCGTTCGTGCGCCTTATTCAACTCCTGTTCCCGCTTCGACAATGCTAGTTCCGCACGGCGCGAGGTTGTCACATCAATCGCCACCCCGCCGACTTGCACCACCTTCCCGGTGGCATCCGTGATGGGAAACTTGCTCACAAGCCAGTGCCGGCGCTCGCCGCCGGTGATCACGTCTTCGTAGACGGCCCGCGCCTCGCCAGTCTTCCGGATCGCTGCGTCGTTGGCCGTGAACTCGCGCGCCGTGTCCTCCGGAAACAGCTCGAAATCCGTTAGGCCTACCGATTCCGCTGCGCTCCGTCCGAAAAGCTTTTCCCACCCGCTGTTCGCAAAAATGTAGCGGCCCGCCGCGTCCTTGATAAACGTTACTCCCGGCAAATGCTTGATAAAGGCGGCGAACGAAAGGTTGTCGCCCCCCTCGTCCGCCACGTTCACGGGCGGCGGCGAATTTCGGTCGGTCAGCTTTGCAGGATCTTTCATGCTTTGGGAAAGGCGGCCCACAGTGTCGGGCGGAGGGGCTGAGAAAACGCCGTGTGTTTTGCCGCCGCAAGTTAAAATTCAGTATTTGCAGCAGCGCCGAACAAGCAGCGCCGAACAATATAAAATGTACGATATAAAACTACGATACAAAACAACGTAATTAACCATTGACACGCAAACCAATAGTATGCTTATTTCGAGAGGATGAAGACGGAGTTTTCAGAGCGGAAGGGCACGGCCGCCGGTGTTTCGCAGCGTGTCCCCCGCAAGGCGCGTCGTGTGCCGCGTGCGGTGGTGCCGGAGGGGCGCGACGGGTATTACCATGTCGTGAGCCGCATCAACGGGCGGGCGTTTCTGCTGACGGAC
>SLLG01000222.1 GCA_007134215.1 Opitutales bacterium
ACAAGAAATCCAGTACATGTTGCCGCCACCGCGAGTCCCGCCCAAAGCAAAAGGGGATCGTTCCAGACGACACCGAGCGCGAGCCAGCCGAGACTCGCCGCCACACCCTGGATGCCCGCGATCCCGTCGATTCCATCCATGAAATTGTAGACGTTTGTGAGGCCGAGGACCCAGAAAAAGAGAAGGATCCAGCCAAACAACCCCCACCCGAGCGCGGGCAGACCCGGCAAGTCGAGGCTTGGCCAACCGTGTCCGAAAGCGGCGAGCAGAACGGCCGCGACGAGCGCCTGGAGCGCAAGGCGCACCCCCGCCGGCAGGGGCCGGAGATCATCGAGAAAGCTGAACGCGGCGACAAAAAGTCCGCCAAGCACCCACGCCCATGCCGCGCCGGGACCGCCTGCGGCAAGGAGAGCGCCCGCGCCGGCGAGTGTCACCCCCACGACGATCACAATGCCCCCGCCCCGCGGCGTGGGCACGGAGTGCGAACTGCGGTCGTTCGGAATGTCGATGATCTGGGCGCGGCGCGCGGCGCGCAGAACCACCGCCGTCGCAAGAGCCGAAAGCGCCGAGCCGGCGGCAAAGAGCAGCGGAAGCCAGACAAGAAAACCCATGAGAGATTCACCTCGGAAAAGCATGCGGGATCACAGTCAGGTCACGGCGGCACAAACTTCGCGGACAACTTCGATGACGCGGTCTTGATCGGCTTCACTCAGCGCGCCGCCGCTTGGGAGCGACAGCCCGCGCCGCGCGAAGCGGCAGCAGACCCCGCCGCCGACAAACGGCGCACCGCGGAAGAGCGGCTGCTCGTGCAGCGGCTGCCACAACGGGCGCCCCTCGATTTTCCGCGCCTGCAGTTCACGGCAGACACGGTCGGCGAGCCCTTCGTCCTCCGCCCCGTTGAAGAGCAGGCAGGTCAGCCACCGCGTAGAACGGAAACCCTCCGGCTCGGGCATAAATTCGAGCCCCGGGAAGTCGCCGAGCGCCGCGCGGTAACGCTCGAAAACCCGGCGGCGGGCGTCAATCCGGTCATCGATGCGGGCAAGTTGCGCGAGTCCCAGCGCCGCGAGAAGGTTGCTCAATCGATAGTTGTAGCCGAGTTCACGGTGGGTGTAGGCCATACCCGGCTCACGCGCCTGCGTTGCCCAAAAGTGCGCATTCTCAACCCACTCTTGATTATCCGAGACCACCATTCCGCCGCCACTCGTCGTGATGATCTTGTTTCCGTTGAACGAAAGCGCGGCGATGTCGCCCAAACTCCCCGCCGGCCGGCCCATGTATGTCGCGCCGAGGGCCTCCGCCGCGTCCTCGACAACCGGCACCCCGTATTTGCGCGCCGCCTCGAGAATCGGGTCGGCATCGAAACACTGCCCGTAGATATCCGTCACAAGCAGGGCTTTCGGCAACTTGCCCTTCGCCGCGCGCTTGCGCAGCAAGTCCACGACACGCTCCGGATCGATGTTCCATGTCCGCTCGTCCGAATCGACGAAGGTAGGCTTCGCCCCAAGGTAGAGCGCCGGGTTCGCGCTCGCGACAAAGGAAAACGAGGCGCACACCACTTCGTCGCCCGCACCTACGCCGACCGCGCGCAGAGCAAGGTGGATTGCCGCCGTGCCCGAACTCACGGCCACCGCGTGCTTCACCGCGCACAGTTTCGCGATGGCGTCTTCGAACGCCGCAAGGCTGGGTCCGGCCGGTGCCACCCAGTTGCTTCGCAGCGCCGCCGCCAGGGCCTCGCCTTCCGTGCCGTCCAACTGCGGCGGCGACAGAAAAATCTCAAATCCTCCGCCAGGTGGGTCGCGCCGGTCAGCCATGTTGCTTCGCGGCACATGCGTGCCGTTGAAATGGATCCAAGGGGGTCTTCATTCGTTTAAAAACAAGTATTCCGAAGATTTTTCTCAGAGTTTTCATCCTCCGTCAAATCCGATTGACGTCCAATCACCGTCCCGTCGGCACCCACAACGCATCCCGCAACACCGCGGTACCGACGGAGGCGCGGCTCCGTCGCGAATCTTCCCCGAAGATTCGACCGGGCGGCGGTAAAGATAGGATTGCCCCTTTGCCGTTAAGCGTGGAAAACCCCCGTCCATGAAAGTCGTGCTGATCGGCGCCGGCGATGTGGGCAGCTGCCTTGCGCAGGTCCTGAGTGACATCGGGCACAACGTCACGGTGGTGGAAAGCGACCCGCGGCAGTGCGCGCGCCTTGACGAGGAACTCGACGTGCGCGTCGTGCGCGGCAACGGCGGCAGCGCCTCGGTGCTCGCCGGCGCGGGCGCGGGCGAGGCGCACTTCGTCCTGCCCATGACGAGCGACGACAACACCAACCTCATCGCCTCGTCCCTCGCCAAAGCGATGGGGGCGAAAGCCGTCATGACGCGCATCCACGACCAGACCTACGTGGACAACTCGGTCGTCAACTACCAGGTCCACTTCGGCATCGACTACCTCATCAACCCCGAGGCGCTCTGCGCGCTCGAATTGGCAAAGTCGATCCGCAATCCGGCCCGCGTCGCCGTGGAAAACTTCGCCCGCGGCCAGGTGGAGGCGCAGCGCATCCTCGTCTCCAAGGAATGCCGCATTACGGGCAAGCCGCTCGCGGAGCTGAGCCTGCACCCTGAGGTGCGCATCGGCTACATCCAGCACGGGGACGACCAGGATATTCCGCACGGAAAGACGACCATCGAGGCGGGTGACACAGTAACCGTCTTCGGCCCACCCGAAGAACTCCTCAAATTCCGCGCCAAGCTCGACCCGGAATCGGTCGAGAAGCAGATGCGCATCGTCATCGTGGGCGGCGGCGAGATCACCGTCGCCCTCCTGCGCCTGCTCAATCACACGCGCTTCAAGGTGCGCGTCATCGAAAGCGACGCCGCGCGCTGCGACGAGCTGGCGGAGAAATTCGGCTTTGTCACCGTCATCCACGGGGACGGCACCTCCCTGCGCCTTCTCGAGGAGGAACAGGTCGAAGGGGCCGACTATTTTGTGACGACGACAAAGGACGACGAGCGCAACATCATGGCCGGTATTCAGGCTGCGAAGATGGGGGTGAAGCATGTGCAGGCCGTCCTCAACAAGCCGGACTATGAAGAGATGCTGCACCAGATGAAAAGCGCCCTCGGCCTTGAGACGATCGTCGCCCCGCGTGTTGTCACAACCAACGAGGTCCTGCGCTACATCTCCGAGGACCCCTACATCGAGCTGTTCCGTTTTCCCGCGCAGAAGGCGCGCATTATTGAGATCACGGTGACGGACGACGCTCCCGCCGCCGGCAAAACGATCCTTGATATCGGTCTCCCGCGCCACTCGATTGCGGTTGCGTTGTTCCACAAATACCACATTAAAGTCCCCGGAGCGGATGATCGGATTCTCGGGGGTGACCGGGTCGTGTTTATCACCCGGGCGGAGAACATCAAAGACCTCCTGCGCCTCATGCGGAACGAATAGCCGCTTGAAAACCACAACCGAAAGAAAATAGAAAGGTCTACATCATGACAATGGATGCACCGGAACCGACCGCCGACAGCGGCGAAAGCAAAGACGCACGCCTCTTCGGCATGCTGTGCCACCTCCTCGCCCTCTCCGGGTTCGTGGTGCCCTTCGGGAGCATCATCGGACCGCTCGTCATGTGGCTGATCAAGCGCGAGGAGTTTCCCTTCGTCGACGATCAGGGCAAGGAAGCGCTCAACTTCGGCATCTCTGTGCTCATCTACGCCATCGTCGCGGGAATCCTTACGGTCATTATCATCGGCATCCCGCTGCTCATCGCGATTTTCGTCTTCTGGGTCGTCATGGTGATCATCGCCGCCATGAAGGCCAATGCGGGCATAGCCTACCGCTACCCCCTGACCCTCCGGCTGATCAAGTAGCCGGTCCGCCGCGCCGGGTATGAACTACGGGGTCGTCCTCCGCCTGCTCGCCTACACGACGGGGGCGCTCGCGCTTGCCTTCGCGGCGTGTCTCGCTCTCGCCTTCGTCGTCGACGGCTCGGACGACCGCAGCCGCACGCTCCTAGGGTTCGGCGTGTCGACGGGTGTCGCCGCCGTCCTCGGCGGAGCCCTCTGGTTTGCCGGAAGCACGGAAAACAAGCGCTTCTTCCGCAAGGAGGCACTCACCGTCATCGGCGTCGCGTGGATCCTCGCGAGTATTGTCGGGGCGCTTCCCTACATCGTCATCCTTCCCGGCATATCCATGCCCGACGCCGTCTTCGAATCCACCAGCGGGATAACGACGACGGGCGCGAGCGTTCTCTCCGGCCTCGAGGAGTTGCCGCGCAGCCTCCTTCTCTGGCGGGCGCTGAGCCAGTGGATGGGCGGCCTCGGGGTGGTCGTCTTTTTTGTCGCCATCCTCTCGTCCCTCGGCGCCGGGGCGAAAATCCTCTTTTCCCGCGAGAGCACCACCGAGTCCAACGAGCTGGACAGCTCGCGAATCCAGCAGGGCGTCCTGCAGATATTCTATCTCTACCTCGCCCTTTCCGCCGCCTGCGCCGTGAGCTTGTGGATCGCGGGAATGGGGGTGTTCGACGCTGTGGCGCATACCTTCACGACGATCTCCACCGGCGGCTACAGCACCCGCTCGGCAAGTATCGCCGCTTTTGAGAGCGAGGCCATCGAGTGGGTCATGGTCACGTTCATGGCCCTCGGGGGCACGAGCTTTCTCGTCATGCTGCGCCTCGCGCGCGGCGACTGGCGCGGGCTCCGGCGCGCGACGGAGGTCAAGGCGTATTACCTGCTCCTCGTCTGCGCAACCGGGCTGACGATGCTCGTCATCTGGGAAAGCGGCGAATTCGACAATTTCCACCACGCCCTGCGCGTCGCCGCCTTCCAAGTCGTTTCGTTGACCACAACCTCGGGCTTCGGTACGCACGACTACGATGCATGGGTACCGGCCGGCAGCATCCTCATGCTCGTCCTCATGATGATCGGCGGCTGCTCCGGCTCCACCTCCGGCAGCACCAAGGTCATCCGCTACGTTATCGCCTTCCGCGTCCTCATTCTGGAGATCGAAAAATCGTTCCGCACGCGCCTAGTGCGCCCGATCCGCGCAAACGGGCAGATTCTCTCCGAAGGCGCGCAGCGTGCGGCCATCGTCTACATCACGGCAATGTTTCTCATCACCGGGTTTTCCTTCATCGTCGTCGCGCTCGTCGAACCGGAGGTCAGCATGCTCGGCATCCTCTCCTCCGTTATCGCCACGCTTTTCAACATCGGCCCCGGCTTCGCCGAGGTCGGCCCGACCGAAAACTACGCCATCCTCAGCGGCCCGACAAAGCTCTACCTTTCCTTCCTCATGGTGCTCGGACGCATCGAGTTGTTCGCCGTCCTCGTCCTCTTCATCCCGGCGCTCTGGCGGCGGTACTGAGGGCCAACACAGTCAGTCGCGGAACCGACGAAAGCGGGGCTCCGTCGCGTTTCTCCTGCGGAGATTTGACGGGCTGGCACCGCCCGCTTTCTATCCACGGTCGCAGAATCCGGTCCTACTCGTCGCCGTCGTCGCCGATAGCGTCGACGGGACAGCCCTCGAGCGCTTCCATGCACTCGTCGATGCCTTCCTGGCTGGTCGGCTGCTTCGAGACGTAGGAGTATCCGCCGTCTTCGTTGCGCTGGAAATAGTCGGGAGCAGTCTCGCGGCAAAGATCACAGTCAATGCACTGCTCATCCACGTAAAACTTGCCGGGTACATTCTCCGGCCACTTTTCACTCTTGTCTGCCATAAGTAATCGGCAGAATCGCCCCTCTTTTCGATAGAGTCAAGACCGCCGCGAAGCACCCGGCGGGAAATCCGGCAGCGGTGATGGAGAAATTGGAGTTGCGGGAAAAAGGGGCATGGGGAAGATTGGTGTGCATCGAGGGCGGAAGCCCCCGGCGGGCGTACCGCGCCCGCTCCGCTCCGGCAGCGGAGGGGAACCCGGCGCACTCGGATTGGACGGAACATGAGCATTTACAGCAGACCCTACATGCAGGCGGACAGCGGCGGGTACGCCCCCTCCGGCCCGTCCGCCGTAAAGCGCATCATTATCGTGCTCGCCGCTGTCTACGTCCTGCAGAATGTTTTCAACTTCTGGTTCGGGAGTCGCTTCCTCGAGGAGTATTTCAGCCTCAGCCTACCCAACATCTTCAGCGGGCTGCTTTACACGCCCGTCACCTACGGCTTTCTGCACGCCGGACTCGGCGGCATGCCCTGGCATCTGATCATCAATGGCCTCATGCTCTTCTTTTTCGGGCGCGTCCTCGAAGCCTCGCTCGGCAACCGCAAGCTCACCGAACTCTTCATTTTCTCCATCATTGTCGGCGGTTTCGTGTGGCTGTTCATGCGCTTTCTCACCAGCCCACAGGCCTACCTCATCGGCGCGTCCGCGGGCGTCTACGGGGTCATCACCGTGGCCCTCATCCAAGTCTGGCGGCAGCGCATCCAGCTTTGGTTGCTCCCCTTCGTCCTCGAAGGCCGCCACCTCTTCTATTTTTTCTTCTTCATCTCGGCTTTCCTCTTTCTCTTCGGCGAACTCGACGGCACGACCGTCGCACACTCCGCCCACCTCGGAGGAATGCTCGGCGGCTGGCTCTACCACCGCTACCTCGCCCCCCGGCCCGCCCTCAGCGACATCGCCTCGTGGAGCCGGACTTCCTCGCGCGAACCCGCGTGGACGCGCCGCCGCACCGCCGTCAAAGCGCGGGGCGCGGGGCGCTACTCCGTCAATATCGGGGGCACGAAAAATCTCCGCGCCGAAGTCGACCGCATCCTCGACAAGATCAACGAAAAGGGTTTCGGCTCCCTCACCGAAGAAGAGAAGAAAACCCTCGACCGCGCCAAAGAAGACCTCCGATGACGCCTCCCGACCGCCCGGAGAAGGCGCCGTTCACCCGCCGCGCGGTTCCGCTCTCCGCCGGAAATCCGGCATGCCCGCGACACGGCTTGAACCGGACCGCAAATGGCGTGTAAACACACACACCGGAAATGCCGCAAAAGAGAGCCAGCCCGTCTGCCCGGAGCAACCGCGACACCTCGTGGCTGGCGGGCGCACGACCGCACGCGCCGCACGTCGGCGACCTCATCAGCAGCCTACGCGGCTTCGAGGCACCGCAGAGCCGCGCCACCGACAGGGGAACCAAGGGGCTCGACTCCGTCATCGAAGCCTGCATCGAGCGCTACCAGATCGGCAAGGAGACCCCCGAGGAAACCATCGCGCGCAACTGGCGCTCCATCGTCGGCGAGCAGTTTGCCCACCTCTGCGCACCAGAGCGCATCGACAATACCAACACCCTTCTCATCAAAGCGCCCGGGGCCGTTGCACGCCGCGAACTCGTTTTCCGCGAAGCCCGCATCATGACGGCCCTCCGCTCCCTCCCCGGCTGCGGCCGCATCCGCGGCATCGCCTTCCGCGCCGGATAGGTGCGCGCATAAGCCGGAAGGCACAACCACACACGGCGCCTTCCCGGACCGTCGGCTTTAGCTCTCTTGCCGCGCGGAAACCGTCCGCTTCCGCAAGGGCCGCTGAAACCCTCCGCTCCGCCTCACCCTTGGCCGGACCACGCGCGCTGGTGCTGGATCTCCGCCTCGATGTCGACAAACGGGATCGCGAAAAACTCGTCGGCAATGGACGTGTGCAGGGCGATAAGGCGCTGCTGGAGGAGGTCGATATATTCGTGCAGGCCGCTCTCGAAAATTTCCGCGATCGTCGAGTAGGTCAGCTCGCCATGGAGGCGGCCCGCGAGTTTCTCGGGCTCGTTTGTGAAGAGGCCCTGCGGGGTGCCGGAGAGAGCGCGGAGGTTTTCGTCGACCTGCCGCACGCTGAAGACGACAGACCGTGGAAAACGGCGGTTGAGTAAAAGGAATTCCGCCACGTTCCACGAGTAAATTTCGTCGAGGTAGCGGCTGTGGAAGGCATCGAGGGCGCTGCACGAGCGAAGGACGGCCATCCAGCCGGCGACGTCGACCGTGCCGCCGACGTCCGCGCCCTTGGGCAGGACCATGAAGTATTTGATATCGATGATGCGCGACGTCTGGTCGGCGCGCTCGATATGCTTGCCGATCTCCATGAACTTGAAGCCGTCGCCTTGCATGTAAGTGGATCCGGTGAGTCCCTGGAAACGGTGGGAAAACGCCTTCACATGATCGAAAAACTCCGATACATCGGTTCGGAGAATCTCGTCGGTCGATCCGTCCTTCACAAAGTGGTAGAGTTCGTTGATACACTCCCACATTTCGAACGATATCTGGTCGCGGATCATGCGCGCGTTCTCGCGCGCGGCGTAGACACTGGAGAGAATGGAGCCGGGGTTGTCGCGGTCGAAGGTGAGGAACTCTGTGACGGTGTCGCCCGTGATCTCGTCATACCCTTCGCGGAAGCGCTCCTCCTCGCCCGTTGAACTCACGACCGCCTCCCAGAAGCCGCTCTCGTCCCCCTCCATGAATCCCGTGAAATCGATGAGGATTTGCAGATTCACATCGAGCAGGCGCGCGGTGTTTTCCGCCCGCTCGATGTAGCGACTCATCCAATACAATGATTCAGCGACCCTCGAAAGCATACTTACTCCTCTCCTTTCAACACCCATGTGTCTTTGGACCCACCACCCTGCGACGAATTGACGACAAGGCTGCCCTCCCGCAAGGCGACGCGCGTGAGCCCGCCGGGAACGATCTTCACCGTCTCACCGCACAGAATGTAGGGCCGCAGGTCGATGTGGCGCCCGCCGAATCCCTTCT
>SLLG01000201.1 GCA_007134215.1 Opitutales bacterium
GTAGAGCGCGCGGAAGCGCCGCACCAGCTCCTTGTCGTCCGCCTCCTTCGCCCCCGGGTCCACGCGCACGAGGATATGGTAGTGGTTCGACATCACACAGAAGGTCAGCACCTCCACCCCGCAGAACGCCGCCACGCGCCGCAGCTCTGCGACAAATCGGTCCTTCGCCTCCTCGTCACCGAGCAAACGCTCCTTGTTCACACACCGCCCATAACAGTGATAACATGCTGATTCGCCCTCCGGCGCAATCAACCTCCTCGGATAGGGTCGTCTGTACATGACTCAACCATCTCCGGATGCGATCTGCCCGTCAAGACAAATGCCATTCATTTTTTGTATCAGTGATAACAAACAAACTTTAAGTTCACACTCAATCGATCTTCTCAAAAGATCGAATAGCCACGAATAGATTTGAATTGTAGCTTAAATAAAAATGCCAACCACCTTAAGGAGCCGAACTTTCGGAAAAATGGTAGGCACCGGATTTTTCAGTGATCCTCCAAAATCGACCATATTTCATTAGAAGAGTTTGGGCACTAGAATATATGCCGACCATTTGCATTTACCATTTGCATTTACCGGAGATTTTAAGGCAACCATTGGAGAACGGCGGGGGCGGTTCAGCGGTTTTCGACGGCGCGGCGGAAGGCGGCGGGGTCGGGGGATTTGAAGAAGGCAGTGCCGGCGACGAGGGTGTCGACGCCGCAGGCGCGGCAGCGGGGGGCTGTTTCGAGATCGATACCGCCGTCGACTTCGAGCCTGAAAGCGAGGCTGTCTTGCTCGCGCCACTGGTCGAGCTGGCGCATTTTTTCCAGTGTGTCTTCGATGAAGGATTGCCCGCCGAATCCGGGCCAGACGGTCATGACGAGGACGAGTTCGACATCGCGCAGGAAGGGGCGGGCAGCTTCGGCGGGGGTGCCGGGGTTGAGGGCGATACCGCGGTGAGCGCCGAGGTCGCGGATGCGGCAGAGCGTGTCGGCGATGTCGTAATCGGGCTCGACGTGGACGGTGACATTGTTGGATCCCGCCTTGACGAAGGCCTCGATGTGTTGGTCGGGGTTGGCGAGCATGAGGTGGGTGTCGAAGTAGAGGTTGCTGTCACGTGTGCGCAGGTCGGCGACGGTCTGGGGGCCGAAGCTGAGGTTGGGGACGAAGTGTCCGTCCATGATGTCGAGGTGGAGCCATTTCGCGGAAGCGTTTGTCGCGGCTTCAAGCGCCGGTGCGAGGCATGCGTGGTCCCCGGCGAGGACGGAAGGCGCGAGAATGATCGGATGCGGTGAAGGCATGCGAGGGAGTGTGGCGTGCGGACGGTGCAAGGCAAGCCGTCGTCGGCACGCAGGTCTGCCGGGCGCGGTGGGGGGCGCAGGGCAGCCTCGGTCGACCGGGCCCTCGCCGTCATCGGAAAAACCGTGCGGCGTCGATCTCGCGGGGCAGTGCGGCACCTGCTTCCATTGCGTCGGCGAGGAGCCGGGCGGCCCACGGTCCGTAGAGGGCGCCTTTGGAGCCGAGTCCATTGAGGATCCAGTGCTCCGGATGTTTCGGGTGGCGCCCGGCGACCGGTCGGGTGTCGCGGACGATGGGCCGCACTCCGACGTGCTGGGACAGGATTTCGAAGGCACCGCTGTAGGTGGCGGCGAGGTTTTTGACGAGCGTCACGCGGGCATCCGCCGAAGGACCGGCCTCGAAGGAGGACCATGCGTAGGTGGCACCGACGCGGGCCGTGCCGTCGGGCAGCGGTAGGATCCAACACGGGCCGTTGACGATGACCTTCACCCCGAGCGGCTCGCACAAGCGCACGCGCATCCATTCGCCTTTGGCGGGGTTGTGGTCCATGTGCCGCCAGAGAGGATTGTGCCGCGCCCGCCAGCCTTCGCACCAGACGGTTGTGCCGGACGCGGGCAGGGCGGCGGAAGGGTTGCGGAGCGTTGCGGTTTCGGGAGGGTTCCAGTGCACGCGCGGATCGGAATGGAGGGCGCGGCGCATGACTTCAAGAAACCGCGGGACGTCCAACCAGCCTCCCCCGACGGTGACGAAAGCGCCGAAAGGTGCGCGCAAGCGGGTGGCGATGCATTGCTGCTCCGCGGGGGACGGGCCACGAATCCAGCGGGCGGTTTCCGGTTCTTTCCGGCGGTTTTCGAGGTCCTCCGCCTGGGCTTGGTCTTTGACGACGCGGAGGATCGGGCACTCGCGGTAGAGCGGTTCGCCGCATGCGGCTTCGATCGCGCGATAGGTGTCGAGGGCGGCGGGCAGGGCTTCGTCGAGCTTCCAGCCCACGCGGAAGCGCCGGGTCGCAAGCGGGTTGATTTGCCCCGGCCCGACGGGCGAGGCCGCGCCCGGAAGGGTTTCATCGACAATGCGCAGACGGCGGCCGCGCCTCAGCAGTTCCGTGGCGACGAGTGCACCGGCGAGGCCGAATCCGACGATGGTGACGGGGACGTTCATGGTGTGTGGTTCCGCGGAAGGTCCGGCTTGCGCGAAAGGCAAACCGGGGTAGGGTCGTTTCCGTTCCGGCAACCTCTTGAACCCATCCAGATCTATGAACGCCGCTTCTGTCAAAGCCCTCTTTGCGCGTCCCGAGTTCGGGCTCCTTGTCATCCGCGTTTCCGTGGGCGCGCTTCTTGCCTACTACGGCTTGATGAAGTTTCTCGACGGAAAGGAACGGCTCGCCGGCTTGGGCAAGGCAATTGAGAATGTGGGGATTCCAGCGCCCGACGGCACGCCGATGCCGCTGTTTTTCGGCATCATGGCGGCGGCGGCGGAACTGGCGGGTGGCATCCTGCTCGTGGTGGGATTCCTCTTCCGGCCCGCAGCCGCCCTCCTTGTGTTTGTCATGACCGTGGCGACTGTGACGACGTATGCGATGAGCGAGGGCGATCTCACGCGCTGGGGGCATCCGCTGATTTTCACCCTTGTCCTCTTTGGGCTCCTTTTCACGGGGCCGGGCCGCATAAGTATCCAAAGGGACTGATCCGAAAACCGAAAATCCGCAAACATGAGAATTCTCCGCACAGAACTGCCTTCCGGCGAGCGCGTCTATGCGGCCCGCGAGCCCGACGGCCGGGTCCGGCGCCTTGCGGGAACGCCGTTCGAGACCCGGCGGACCATCGGCGAAGCCTTTGAAGCGGGACGCCTCCTCGCTCCCGTCGAGGCGTCCGCCGTCATCGGGATTGCCCAGAACTACCGCGCCCACGCCATGGAGATGGGCGGAGACCTGCCGGCGCGGCCGGTTTTTTTCATGAAGCTGCCGACGGTTGTCATCGGGCCGGACGAACCGGTGCGCCTCCCCCGTGCGCTGCGCAGCGACAAGGTCGACTACGAGGGCGAACTAGCGGTGGTGGTCGGAAAGACGTGCCGCAATGTTGCGAGGGAGGAAGCGTATGAGTGCATCCTCGGCATCACCGCGGCCAACGACGTAACGGCGCGCGACTGGCAGAAAGAGTGGGGCGGGGGGCAGTTCTGCCGCGGCAAATCGTTCGACACTTTCTGCCCGCTCGGCCCCGAGATCGTGACGCTGGATGAAGCCGGTGACATCCATGACCTGCGCATCCTCACGCGCCTCAACGGCGAGGTGATGCAGGATTCGCGCACGAGCGATCTGATTTTCGATGTCGCCGAGCTGATCGCTTTTATCAGCGGAAGCACAACTGTCCCCGCCGGGACCGTCATCCTCACGGGCACACCGTCGGGTGTGGGCGTGGCGCGCACGCCGCCGCGGTTTCTGCGGGAGGGCGACGTGGTGGAGATCTCCGTCGAAGGCGTGGGCACCCTGCGCAACCCCGTCGAGGCGGAGCGGCCGGCCGGCGCACGTTGACATTGACAGCCCCGCAGAACGGTCGCCCCATCGGCCTCCCGCCATGACACCACAGGAGCAAAATTTCGAGGACTACAAGAAAGCCGAGGCGAAAGCGCTGGAGATCGTTGCCGCGATGAAGTCCGTTTCGCCGCGCGTCGTGGACGTTGAACTCGCCCTCATCGTCGCCGTCTTTGAGCTGCACAAAGAAACGCTGCCCCCACAGACAACGGCGAAGATCATCCAAGGGCATCTGCAGACCCTCGTTCCGCACTACGAGGGAACAGCAACCGGCCCCGACAACTGACCTCCGCAAAATGCCGACGGGCGGTTATCCGCGGCGCTTGCCGCGGATGAGGTGGTCGACGGTGAGGCGGTCGGCCCCCGCCTGCCAGAGCAGAAGCGCGAGGGGAAAGAAGACCAAGACGTGGTGGCGGGGCAGCAGGTCGCCCGTGTTGAGGAGGGCGATGCCGATGGTGAAGAGGATCAGCGCGACAAGCCCCGCACCGATCCGTGTGAGGAGCCCGAGAAGCAGAAGCGCGCCTCCGATCAGCTCGGCCCATGGGAGGGCATAGCCGTATGGGGCGGCGATTACTTCCGGCAGCCATGCCGGATTGCGGTCCTGGAAACCGCTGCCGCGGTAAAAGCTGCCGAGACCGTTATTCACCTCGTTGACGACTTTGCCCCAGCCGGCGAGGACGAAATACCAGCCGAGGGCAAGGCGCCCGAGAAAGGCGGGCAGGATGGCGGCAATGCCGCGGGTCGAGTTGTCGGGAAGCATGACGGGCAGCGTGGTGGATTTCCGGGCGGCGGCAAATAGCAATTCAGCGGAAATCGCGGAGGTGCCCGTCTCTACTGTGTCAACAAATATATCTCGTGAATAAAAACAATAGAATTATCTCAGGATTGTATTCACAGAAGGGGCGCATGGGCGAACGGGCCGGAGCGAGTTGGTTTGTGCCGGGGGCTTACGCTTTGTCTCCTGTGCCGCCTGTACTTTCGCCGGAGGAGTCACCGCTGTGGCCGGAATCTTCCGCTTCGGCCTGCCGGTGCTTGAAGCTCTCGACGACGAGCTTCGAGAGGCGGCCGTCGGGGTCTCGGGCCATGGCGGCATCGACGGTGAAGGCCGTTTCGCCGGTGTTGCGGGAGACGATCTTGAGACCGTGCTCGAAATCCTTGAAGCGTTCTTCGAGGAGCGAGCGGATGGTCCGGCGGGAGTCGACGCACTGTTCGATGAGGGCGGTGCAGGCGCTGTCGTCGAAGGTGAGTTCGAGTGCGTGCATGTCGGCGAATCGCTTGGCGAAGGCCTCGATCTCCGTGCGCATGGCGGCTTGGTGAAGATGGGCGTTGTCCTTGAGGAGTTTTTTCAGGTGTTCGGCCGGATCATCGATGGTCTCTGCGGTGACCTCGAAGGAGGCGATTCCGGAAGAGGGCAGCTCGAATTTGAAGTAGCGAAAGACGCGCTCGAAGACGGTCATGAGTCCGCGCGCCCCGGTGCCCTCCGTGTGCGCCCGCTCGGCGATGGCGCGGATGGCTTCGGTCGTCGTCTTCAACTCGATGTTGTAGCCGCGGAAGTCATCTTTGTATTGTTCGAGAAGGTTGCCTTCCGAGCTGGTGAGGATTTCGACGAGGTCGTCGGCGCTGAGGGGGTCGCAGGCGACGCGCACGGGCAGGCGGCCGATGAACTCGGGCTCGAATCCGTATTTGATGAAGTCGGTCGTCTCGATTCGGTGCAGGTAGTGGGCGAGGGTTCGTGAGGTGACTTCGGAGGAGTGGCCGAAGCCGATGCTCGCGGTGTCGATGCGCTTCTTCACGGACTCGGCGAGTTTGTCGAAGGCACCGCTCACGATGAAGAGGATGTGCCGCGTGTTGATGGAGCGCTTTTTCGGCTTGCCGCCGCGGCTCGCCTCCATCATCGCGCTCATCTGCGCCATCATGTCGGTCGGGCTGAAGAGGCTCACGTCGGTGTCCTCCATGAGCTTGAGGAGGTTGATCTGCACGCCGCGTCCGGAGACGTCCTTACCGCCGCCGGTGTTGCCCGCCGCCGCGATTTTGTCGATCTCGTCGATGTAGATGATTCCGTATTGCGCGACGTCGGGGTTGTTGCCCGCTACCTTATAGAGGTCGCGCACGAGGTCCTCAACATCCGAGCCCACGTAGCCGGTCTCAGAGAACTTCGTCGCGTCGGCCTTCACAAAGGGCACCCCGATGAGCTTGGCGATATTGCGCATGAGGTAGGTCTTGCCCACTCCCGTGGGGCCGAGGAGGAGGATGTTCTGCTTGTGGTAGTCGCGCTCGGCGAGCCTCGGATCCTCGAGGCAGCGGCGTACGTGGTTGTAATGATCGCAGATGGCGACCGAGAGAACGCGCTTGGCCTCGTCCTGCTGGATGACGAAGCGGTCGAGGTAATCGCGGATCTCGCGCGGCTTCAGATTGAATTCCCGCACGCGCGCGAGGATTTTTTCGGCCTCGCCGTCGTCATCCGGGCGCTTGGGGTCGCCGCCGCCCTCTGTCGCGCCGCTCTGCATACCGGGCGGCACAAACGGGCCGGCGAATTTTACGTTGCCGCCCTTGAGGGCCTCCTGGAGCTTTTCCTGGAGTTCCTCGAGGGGGTTGCGGGGTTCGTCTTTATCCATTTTTCGAAATTTTCCGGGTTGCTTGACACGTGCGGAAGTGGCAGATAGCCATTCACTTCAAAAATCACGCCAATCCTACCACGACTTTCCGTCCATGTCTTCGAACCTCACCAAAAGAGATATTGTCCTCAGCATCTACGAAGAGACCGGCTATCCGCAGAAGGAGGTCCGCGATGTGGTGCAACTCACACTGGATGCGATTGCACGGGCTTTGGAAGAGGGCCGCAACGTTGAATTGCGCAATTTCGGTGTCTTCGAGATACAGGTGCGCAAGTCCCGCGTGGGACGCAACCCCAACCGCCCGGAAAAGGAGGTCGTGATCCCGCGCCGCGCTGTCATCAAGTTCAAGGCGGGCAAAGACCTGCGGGCGAAGCTCAAGGAGCTGGACCTCGACCGGGTCGGGGAGTGACGGTGCCTGCCCGCGCGGCCTCGCTTCCGTGCTTGCGCTCGGGCGGGGAATCGGGGGAATAGGCCCGCTTATGTTGGAGCGGCTACCAGGATTTCGCGATTTTTATCCAGAGGATTGCGCGCGGCGCGACTTCATTTTCCGTGTCTGGGCGGAGGCGGCGCGCGCGCACGGATTCCGCAGGTACGACATTCCCACGCTCGAGCCGCTGGAGTTGTTTACAGAAAAGAGCGGACCGGAGATCGTCAGCCAGCTCTTCAACTTCACCGACAAAGGCGGGCGGGAAGTCGCGCTGCGCCCCGAGCTGACGCCCTCGCTCGCCCGCATGGTGGGCGCGCGCGTCGCCACACTCAGGAAGCCCGTCAAGTGGTTCAACATCGCGGAGAACTTCCGCTACGAAAAACCACAGGAAGGGCGCCTGCGCAGCCACTATCAGCTCAATTGCGACATTTTCGGCGAGCCCGGCCCGGCGGCGGACGCCGAGTTGATCGCTGTCTGTCTAGCCTGCCTGCGCGGATTCGGGGCGGGGCCGGAGGATTGCGCCCTGCGCCTCAGCGACCGCACGCTCTGGACGCTTCTCCTAGAAGCCATGGGCATCGAAGGCGCCGGCGCCATGGAAGTGCTCGGGATTGTCGACAAATTCGAACGCACCCCGCGCGAGGAGACCCTCAAACGTCTCCGCCCGCATTTCGGCGAGGCGTGCGAAGATTTTCTCGGCCAGGTCGAAGCCCTCATGGCGTTGCGCGAATTCGGGGAGATGGCCGCCTTCATGCGCTCGCTCGCGCCCAATGCAGACATACGGAAGAAGATCGAGACGCGCATCGGCTTGTGGCGCGAACTGCTCGACGCCCTCGACGCCATGGAACTGAGCCCGTTTGTCCGGATCGACCTCGGCATCGTGCGCGGGCTCGCCTACTACAGCGGCTTTGTCTTCGAGGTCTTCAAGCTCGCGCCGGACGGCAAAGGCTACGCGGGCCGGGCGCTCGCGGGCGGCGGCCGTTACGACCATCTCGTCGGCAAACTCGGGTTTCCCGAAACCGAGGCGGTCGGCTTCGGCATGGGCGACGTCACCATGGCGCAGTTTCTTGAGGAGAAGAAAAAGCTACCGCCCATCGTTGACGCCCCGGATGTCTTCATTGTTGCCGCAGGCGATGCCGAACGGCGCGCCGCCCTCGGTCTTGCCACGCGACTGCGCGCCGACGGCATCCGCACCGAGTACGCCCTCCGCGCCCCGGGCTTCGGCAAGCAGTTCCGCCTCGCCGGTCAGTCCGGTGCCCGCCTCGCCGTCGTCGTCGGCGGAGACGAGCTGGCCGCCGGAAACGCTCGCCTCAAAGACCTCGCCTCTGGTGGCGAAGCGGTCGTCCCGCTCGCCACCGTGCCCGCCGCCGCGCGCGAAGCGCTCGCCGAGGGCATCGGGTCTGCCTGAGCTTCCGCCTTGGCTATGAAAATGTGTGGTACAGACCGCCGCAACAGCGCCCCCGCCGATCGTGCCACCCGGCGGAAATGAAGAAAATGGTCGGGGCGACAGGATTCGAAGCCGATTTTAGTTTTCCTTATGACGCACGCAACTTCCGTTTCTTTCTGCTTATGAGCTGCTTGCGGAATTCTCGGGCTCGGCGATGAGGCGGATGAATGCGGCAAAATGCGGTTCGTTTGGCAAGTTCTTGGCAAATCCTTGCGGTTTTTTGATTAGGGTAACTAGGCAGAACGCTTTGCATTTTTGCTCTGTCGATAATGCTACTATCAGGGCCGCCGATGATGCAAGTCCATCATCCGCCGTCACTACCTCAAGATGGTATCCGCGCAGGAGGCCGCCGCGTTCTGGAACA
>SLLG01000363.1 GCA_007134215.1 Opitutales bacterium
AGCTTCATCTGGTACCACATCGTGACGAGCCAGATGAAGGGCAGCACGTTGAGCGAGTTGCCGATGATCGGAAGGGTGGCGTCGCCGAAGGAGATGAGGCGGTCCGGCATCGATAGATCATTCACCAGCAGGAAATCGGCGAAACGCAGATCGGCGGAACCCCGGATGAGGTTGAAGAAGGAGATAAAAATCGGCATCTGCACAAGCACCGGAAGGCAGCCCGCGAGCGGGTTGATCTTGTGCTTCTTCCACATTTTCATCATCTCTTCGTTGAGTTTGCGCTGGTCGTCCTTGTATTTCTCGCGCAGCTCCTTCATCGGCTCCTGCAGCTTCTGCATGCGCTTGGAGGTCTTCGCCGCCTTGGCCGTGAGCGGCCACATGAGGAAACGGATGATAATAGTCGTGAAGATGATAGCGAGACCCCAGTTGCCCAGCGCCGCGTGGATGCCGTTCATCATCGTGAGCAGGATCTTGGCGATAAAGGCGATAATGCTGAGATAGAGACCGAGGAACCAGCCGAGCTGCATGACGTCCTCCTGTCCTTCGTCCATGCGGGAGAGGCGATTGAAGGTCTTCGGGCCGGCATAGAAGTCGCCGCTGAGTTGCCGCGTCGATCCGGGATCGATGGTCGGGATGAGGAAGCGGACGGAAGCGGTCACGCCTTTGGCGGATTCGTCGCGCCCGTGCAGTGCCGGCTCGCCGCGTGCGAGGACGGCCTCTCCCGGCTCGTCGGGTGTGACGATTGTCGTGAAAAACTGGTTTTTGACGGCCGCCCAGATTACGCGGCCCTCGCGTTCGACTTGCTCGCGGGCGGACGAACGGAAAAAGAGAAAGCCGCCCTCCGTGAACCGGCTTGCGGGAATGGCGCGGTATTTGCCGCCGTCGGAGAGGCTGGCGTTGAGGTTGAAGCCCCACGGGTCGGCCTCGGTGGGGACGGCCGTGCCCACGACGAGGTGAAGGCGGTCGAGGGTGAAGGCGGTGTCCGTGTCGTTGATAAAGCGGGTGGTGTAGCGGACCGTGTAGGGCTTGGCATCGTGGTCTTCGAAGGTGATTTCGTAGCGACGCTCGACAACGATGCCGTTGGGCAACTCCGCCTTGAAGACGATGTGGCTATCACTCTTCTCCGCCACCGAATAGCGCGGGGCGAAGGGTTCGAAGCCTGTGCGGGTCTCGCGGCCGATGGCGAGGGCGGGCTGGCGGGCGTCGCGGTTGAGGACGAAGGGGGAGGGGTCGTCGATGTCTTCCTTGTAGTTCTTCAGCTCGATGAATTCGACGGCGCCGCCGCGCCGGTTGAAGTGAACGCGCATGAAATCGTTTTCAAGCACATGGAGCTGTTCCTCGGGGGGCTCGTCTTCGTCGGGCACGGCATCAAGAAAGGGCGTGGCTTCTGTGTCTTCCAGGACCTCGCGTGTTTCCTCGGCGCGGCGGAAGAAGGTCTCCGCCGGGTCCGCCGAATCAGGCCGAACGGCCCGCCGTTCGCCGGGCGTGATCTCGGGCTCGGTTTCGCGGGCGGCGCGTTCGCGCTCTTCCTGCTGGGCTTGGCGGAGGCGTTCGGCGCGGGCCTCCTGCTCGCGCGCGGCGTTCCACATCATCATGCCGAAGGCGGTGACGAGGAGGAAAATGCCGATGAGAATGCTTTTCTTGTCCATGTAGGGAAAGGATTCCGGTCAAAAAGGGACCACCGAAACGGAATTCAGCAGTGACCGCAAGGGGGATGATGCCGGGGCGGGCGGCTTTTTTCCGCGCGGGGTCCGGCGGGCGGCACAGGATCGTATCCCGCGCCGCCCCAAGGATGGCAGCGCAGGATGCGGCGGAGAGTCAGCCAGCACCCGCGCACGAACCCGTGCGCGCGGAACGCGCCGATGGAATACTCCGAGCAGGTGGGGTGGAACCGGCAGCCGCCGCCGGGGCTGATCCAGTGCAGGGCAGGGGAAATTGCGTACTGGTAAACCCGCACAAGGATTATGGCGGCAAACTGCGGTGCGCGGGCGGCGAGGGCCGCCGCGCTCCGGACGGGGCGGCGGCTGTCCGGCGCGCCGCGCGCCGTGGCCGCCGCACGGTCGTTTTCCCGTCCGGCCGGTGCGCTTTCGCTGCGTATTTCCCCGGTCATCGCAGGTTGGGACGCGCGCCTTTGCGCAGGCGTTCGATCACTTTGGCGAGGTTATCGCAGACTTCATGGATGTCCGCCTCGGCGAGCCGGCGCCGGGCGATGAGGACTACGTCGCACACCGGCGGAAAATGCTCCTGCCGCAGCCGGAAGGCCGTGCGCAAGAGGCGTTTGCAGCGGTTGCGCGCGACCGCTCCGCCGACACGGCGCGACGCGATGACGGCAAGCCGCCGGACCGTCTCCGCTCCCGGCTCCGCTTCCTTCGTCCAGAGCTGTACACGAAAAAAGCCCGCTTCGCGGGCGATTCCGTGGGTCCGCACGGCCTGGATTTCGCGCGTATGGCGCAGCCGCTGCGGACGGGGCAGGCCCATGACGGGCGTCGCCTTTCTACTTGACCGTGGTGAGGCGGCGGCGGCCCCGCGCGCGGCGCGCACGGATCACTTTGACGCCGCTCTTGGAGCGCATCTTGGCACGGAATCCGAGGCGGCGGGCGCGACGGAGATTCGATGGACGGAAGGTCGGTTGCATGATTCGTTCCTCTGCTGAGTATCCGGTTTCTAATCGGCGAAAACGGAAGAAAACAGTGTGCCCGCCGCGCCCTGTCAAGCATGGAGCCCGCGGTTTCCGCGAAATTTCGCCCGCAGCCCTCCGCAACGCCTTCGGCGCAGGACGGATGGGCGACGCCATTCCAAGGCAGGCCTGGCGGCCGACCCTTCGCTTTGGTACGGAATCCCTTCGGGATAGGCGCCGGAAAGGTTTAACCGGGGATGTGTTCGGTTCCCGGCCCAATGTGACAATGGCGCGGTGCAGGCCGGATGCATGATCGCGGGAACTCGCACGCTCCGGACCGACCGCCCAACATGGCCGTCGGCTACGACGGCGGCCCAATCCGCACACCGCAAAACCTGCCCCAAGGGGGCTGCGGATCACAGCGAAGGGTTGGCCGAAGCATGAGGCCTACCCTGGAAACCTGGCCAACCCAGTCCTACACCGAAGGTGTTGCGCAGGCGGGCGCGGGCCGTACCGTACTATACGTGGCCATCATGCCGCAATCATTGTCCGCCATTTATGTGCATGCGATCTTTTCCACCAAGGACAGGCATCCGTTTTTGCGCGACGCCGAAGCCCGGGATTCAATGCACCGGTATCTCGCCGGTGTTTCCAATCGTTTGGAATGCCCGGCGTTGCACGTCGGGGGCGTCGAAGACCACGTCCACATCCTCGCGCGGATCTCGCGCACGCTCTCGTTGGCGGAATGGATCAAAGAATTGAAGCGCGCCTCAAGCCTTCAGGCGAAAGAACACGGACCGGACCTTGAGGCGTTCGCATGGCAATCCGGTTACGGTGTCTTTTCGGTCAGCCCGTCGAACATCGAGAGCGTCCGGACCTACATCGACAACCAGGCGGAGCACCACAGAAACGCGACTTTTCAAGATGAATTCCGCGCGTTTCTGCGGAGACACAATCTGGAATGGGATGAACGTTATGTCTGGGACTGATCACACGCGCCCTGCGCAACACCTTCGGCGTAGGCTGGAACATGCGTCCATATTCCAGGGTAGGCCGAAGCATGAGGCCTACCCTGGATCACCTCCGCCCGTCTTTTGAAGAGTTTGGCCGTGTCACGTTCGTGCGGTGGCGTTGCCCCTGCGCCCGGCGCCTCTTCCGTTCGCCGTCGGCCCGGTCAAAGAGCTTTGAGCACTTTGCGCAGGCGGGCGCTGCTCTCGTGCAGACCGCCGACGCGGCTGGTTTGGAGCCAGGTTTCCTCGTGGCGTCCGATGAGGCGGTTGAGACGGGCGCGGAGGGCGGGGGCGTCGAGGTTGACGCGTCCGGCTTTCCATGCGCGCGCTCGGTCGACGGCGAAGGCGAGGAGGGCGGCGGCGACATCCGCGCCGTTGCCCAAACCGGCGGTAGAGGTTTCGGCAAGGGCCGTATTGATGCCCCGCAGCCTTTCCGCGGCGTCTTCAAGTTCATCGGCGCCGAGTGGAGCGACGTGACGCGGTAGCTCTTTGGCGTCGGCAAAGAGCACTTTCTCGAGCGGGCTGCCGTTGGGGGTTTGGTGTCGGAAGCGGTCCGACACCTCGCCGAGTTCGACGAGGGCTTCGGCGGCGCGGTTGGCGGAGCTTCCCGAAAAAAGCCTCCGCAGGAAGCGCAAAACGCCCGCTGCCGGTTCCGCCGCCGGGCTCCAAGCGAGGCCCGCGCCGTGGGCGAGGGCGGGTAGCGTGGCGGCGTAGGGATGGTGGTGTCCGTCGTCGCCCCATGTCGTGATGAGTATGCCCGCCGCGCCGTGTTTTTCCGCGGCGGCCACGGCGTTAGTAAGGTTGGCGCGGGCGGTGTGCAGGCGCCCGCCGATGGAATTCCAGCACGCCGTGCCCGGACAGAGGTGAAAGCCGTGTCCGCTGGCCGCCAGTGTGCCCGCCTGTTCGTCGAAGGGGTGGTTGCCTTCGTAACCCCAAATGAGTGGAACGGCGCCGGGCGGCAGCGCGTTGCTCTCGCCGCCTTCTTCGAGGAAGACATCCGCCCAGAACATCGGCGTGCGGCCGCGTTTCGCCGCTTCTTCCGTGAGCCCCCGCAAAAACTCGAGGTAGACGGCGAGTTTGCCTTCGGATTCAGCCCGCGCACGGGAGCGGCCGTGGCCCAGCTCCCACGGCTCGTCACCCCCGATATTGAAGAGAGGTGACCGGAAGCAGGAGAGCAGTTCGTCGTAGAGCCCGGCGACGAAACGGCGGGATTCCTCGCTTGGATGGAGCGTCGTGCCGTGTGTGAAGCGGCGACCGTGCGGATCGACAAAACCGTCCGGGCACTCCGCGAGGTGCTTGTATTCCGGGTAACGCAGCCAGCGCTCGAAGTGCCCGAAGGAATTCTGATTGGGCACCAGATCGATGCCGCGATCCGTGCAGAGGGTGTCGAGCCACGCGCAGTCCTCCGGCGTGAGCGGAGAGGCGTCGCCCCACACGCGCTCGTGGCCCGCGTAGGCAAAAGTGTGCTCGGTGTAGAGCTGGAGCTGGTTGATGCGCAGGTCCTCCATCGCGTCCACGAGTGCGGCAAGCGTTTGCCGCGTCGGCACGCGGCAGCGCGAGACGTCGAGCATCCATCCGCGCACAGGCAGGGCAGGCGCGTCTTCCACCGTTCCGCCCGGCAGTGGCCCGTCCGCTGGTGCCGCCGCAAGGATGGCGGCGAGCGTGTCCAGTCCGTACCGCATCCCCGCTGCGCCGCCTGCCGTGAGGGTGATCCCGCCTTCGGCGAGACGCAGGGTGTAGGCCTGGACGGCGGCGGGTGTGCTGGCTTCTTCGATACGGATGTCGAGAAACGCGCCTTCCTCCGCCGGGCGGGCCGGGATGCCCCGCCGGGCGAGGCGGGCGAGCGCCGCCTCCGTCCAGTCCGCGCCGTTCGCCTGACCGCGCAGGCGAAAGGACAGCGGCCCGTCCGGGCGCGGCACGGGCGGCCCGTCGTGGCGTCGCGCAGGCGCGGTATAGAGAGGGAGTCGTGTGAGAGTTGTCATCGCGGAGGTACGGGAGGAGACCCATGAAGGGAGATCCGGGTGAAGGTTATTGCCATGGGTTGAAGATGATGCGCGGGACATTCATTGCGAATGGATTTTTCTGCCGCGCCCCGTCTGCGCAACACCTACGGTGTAGGACCGGGGTGCCGCCGGGTTTCCAGGGTAGGCCTCATGCTTCGGCCAACCCTTCGCTGTGTTGCGCAGCCCCCTTGGGGTAGGTTCGGTCGGTGCCGCCTGAGCAGCGGCGGGGGTTCACGACAGTGGCGCAGCCGCTCTACACACGGCACGCGGCATCCTAATTTCCAGCCGTATAGTGGGCCGACAATGATTCGGGTACGGCGGTGCGATCACGAAGTTCCTCACGGAGTGACAAGAAAGCGGGCCTTTCCCTTGAGCAGCGGTTGGTGGCGTAGCTGGGGTGCTTCAGCCCCCAGTCGCAGCGGCCGGGCGCTTCCGGCGATCGAGCGCGTGCGGCGTCGCTGTGCGTTGCGGGTATCCACGGGCTATTTACCGTTGCGATGTCGGGCGATAAATCTGCCCGACTACCGGGGATGCCCTTGCTCCGAATCAGGCCGCTCGCAGTTTGCGTGTGGTTGACAAACTCTCTGATTAACCGCGGGGCCTTTCCGGTTGCGGAAGATACAGTCGTCGCCCCGATGCGCAACATCTTCGGGCCTACGCCGAAGGCGTTGCGCAGGGCGGTTTGCGCCCGGGCACGCCGCTCCTCCCGTCGCTTCCGGGTGCGAGCGCGCCGATGCCGAATGTCAGGGCGGTTCCGAGGATGACGATCCACGGCCAGGCAATGCCGGTCCATCCGAGCCGGATGGCAACGAAGAGCATCGTCGTGACGGCCAATCCCGTAGCCATGGCGGTGACGTTGCCTGCGTCCGTCCCGCGCCGGGTGAGGAGCCCGAGGAGAAACACCCCGAGCAGTGCGCCCGCCGGGATGCCCGCCACCTGCAGGGCGAGCCACAGAAAGTTGCCCGTGTCGCGCACGCTCCACGCGAGGGTGAGGAGAATGAGCCCGAAGAAGACAACACCGGCACGCGTCACCATGAGATAATGCGCTTCCGTGAACGTGCGGCGCATGAGCGGACGGTAGAGGTCGACCATCGCGGAGGAGGCGAGGGCGCTCATGGCGGAGTCGATGCTCGACATCGCCGAGGCGAAGATCCCCGCCACGAGGAGGCCCTTGAGTCCTGCCGGGAGGACGTCGCGGATGAAGGCCGCGAAGACATGGCTGCTCGCCACCTCGCCGTTTTGCACGAGCGCGGCGAGAAACTCCGGCCGCGCCTCCGCGTAGGCGAAGATGGCGATGCCGAGAAAGAGAAAGAGCGCCGCCACCGGAATCCCCACTATCCCGCTGAGGATGACGCTTCGCTGCGCCCCGCCCACGTTCCGGCAGGTGAGCATGCGCTGGCTCAGGTCCTGGTCGGTACCGAGCGAGGCGATGATCATCACCATTCCGTTGATAAAGGCGAGGAAGAAAAGGCTCGGGTCGTTGAGCCACGCGAGCCAACCGCCGCCCGAAGGATCGTCCGGCGTTAGACGGATCATCTCCAGTTTGTCCTCCGCCCGGGCAACACTCCAGATCGCCGTCCAGCCGAGGTCGTGCATGAGGTAGGCCGTCGCCGCCAGTCCGCCGCCGATGAAGACGAACGCCTGCACCACGTCCGTCCAGATGACCGCCTTGATCCCGCCCCAGAAGGTGTAGGCGATGGCGAAGAGCGTGAAGGCCGAGAGCGTCCAGAGCACCGGGATATCGAGAATGACGTGAAACCCCACGGCCGCAAGGGAGAGCCGGATCGACGCCGCCACGAGACGGCTGAGGAGAAACACCGCCGTGGCCGTGTAGCGCGTGCGGTTGCCGAAGCGCTGCGCGAGGTATTGGTAGACCGTCAGGACCTGCCCCGAGTAATAGGCCCGCAGGAAGACCACGGCCACGACCACGCGTCCGAAGATCGTCCCGATGCCGAACTGCAGGTAGGTCAGGTTGCTCTCGAAGCCCGTGCCCGTTACGGCGAGAAAAGTCACCGCGCTGATCTCTGTCGCCACGATGGAGAGCAGCACCGCTACCCACGGCACACGCCGCCCCCCGACGACAAAATCCTCCGTGTCGTTCTCCCGGCGGCCTTTGCTCCACGCCACCCACCCGATAACGGTGAAATACGCCACCAGCACAAACACATCGAGTAGCGCGAACGGACCGAACATACCGCCCCAACCTGCGCACACCGCCGCCCATGGCAAGCCACGCGTTCACGGAGACCGCGCAACACCTTCGGTGTAGGACCGGGGGTGCCGCCAGGTTTCCTCATGCTTCGGCCAACCCTTCGCTGTGTTGCGCAGCCCCCTTGGAGCAGGTGCCGCGGCGTGCGGATCGGTTCGGGCCGTGGCCGACTGCCATCCCGGCGGATTGGTCCGCGCCGCGCGGAGGCCGACACCAGTGCGTTGCCATGGAAAACCCGCGGTCACGCACGCCCGGCGCCTATCCCGAAGGGATTCCGCAGCAAAGCGAAGGGTTGGCCGCCAGGCCTACCCTGGAAAATGGACGCATGTTCGGGCCTACGCCGAAGGCGTTGCGCACGGTGTTTTCCGTAACGGGCCGAAATTTGTCGGGCGTCCGGCGACGGCTTTCACAGGGCCGCTAAATCCCTGAGAAAAAATACCCTAACGAAAGGCAAAAGAGGCACCGCACCCGCCGCCCGTCGCGATGTCACAAAACCGTTGCACCCAAGGGGTTGACCCCGCCGCGAAATGCCTTTTTCTCTTTTTCCGTTTTCACGGTGTTTTTACGCCGCCGCGCCGGGCACGGTCCGTGCTCAGCCTCAGTCCAAAGGCCTCCGGGTCACTTTTGTCCGTCTCTAACAACAACAACCAAATAGATCATAGATTATGAAAGCCGTCCAACTGACCGCTCTCCTCGCCTCCGCCGCCTTCGCGGTTTCGTCTGCTTCGGGGCAGATTTTGTCGATACCTACAACGAATGAACCAGTAGTTCTGAATTTTACGGGTTTCGATGGTGAATCCGATCCTGTCGGAT
>SLLG01000089.1 GCA_007134215.1 Opitutales bacterium
ACATGATAAACCGCTGTTTCCTCTGACTTAATGCGTAACTCGCCCATCTATCTTCCTTTCGTTCAAATAAACATCTCAGAGATTTTAAAGCTGCTTTGGAGCGGGAGGTCAAGGGTGAATTTCAGGCGGTTCAATGGATGAGTTGCGCCGACCTATTGCTTTGGTGGGGAATCCGTTCGGGGTAGGCGCCGTGCGTGCGGACCGGCGCTTTCGTCACGGCTCGCAGCGATGCGTGAGAGCTCCCGACGTACCGCGACCGCAGCGCTATGAGCGGGAATCCCCGTCCGGTGCACGGGATGCTCACGGGAATCAGTGCTCGGAACCGATGAAGCGCCGAACGGTGGGCTGCCAGGCGTCGGACTCGATGGCGCGGAGGAGTTCGAGGTTGATCTCGTCCTGCAGCGGGAAGCCGCGCCGAAGTCCGATGGCGTGGAAGCCGATACGGAATTCGTTGTCGAGGACGATGATGTCGCCGGGAAATTCGTTGCGGACGAAATAGCGCAGGAGCGAGGCGTCGTTTACGAACCCGTCGAGTTCGCCCCCGGCCACGGCACGCAGGCCGGCACGGGTGCCGGGGTAGGCGCGGTGGGCGATACCCTCCTGGGTGAGGAAATTCTCCGCCTGCGAACCGGCGACGACGCCCACCCGCGCGCGGTAGAGGTCGTTGAAGGAGGAGATACGCGGGGCTATGGTGCTCACCGTGAGGGCGGAGGCGATGGCGCCGGTGAAGACGGAAATGAGCAGAATGGAGGCGAACATCCAGCAGAGTCCGATCAACCGTCCCGGAACGGTGACGGGCGCTTTGTCACCGTAACCGACCGTCGTCATGGTCACCGCGCTCCACCAGAAGCCGCTTCCGATTCCCTCGACGGCGGAGCCGCCGAATTGCTCCTTGTTGCCCCGGCGTTCCGCCAGCCACACGAGGAATCCGATGCCGGCGAGAAGGAGGGCAAGCCCGCCGACGGCGGCGGCGAACTGCCACGTCACGAGGCGCTCGATGATGGCGAGCCAGAGCGATTGTTCGGCCGCGCGCGTCGCCACGCTCAAGCCGCCGCTGAGAAACGTGTGGGAGAAATTCATGAATTCCTCGCGCTCTGAAGTGACCACGAGGGCCGCCGCGCCGACGTCAAGTTCGCCCTCCCGCAGGCTGTCGAGCAGTTCACTGACGGTCGTGGAACGGAACTCGTATTCGATTCCGAGGCTTAGTGCGATGTCGTCCCAAAGAGTGACGGATAGACCCGTCCACGAACCGTCGGGTGCCTGGTAGGAAAAGGGCGGCGAATCAGTGACGCCCACCCGAATGGGCTCCGGCGATTCCGTTGCCGGGACGGTCCCCGTGAGCAGCGGAAAGCAAAGAACAATGGATGCGAGACGAAACGCCGGAAATGGATTAAGCATATCGAGGTGCTCGAAAATGCACCGTCCACGGCCCGCCGCGCAACTCCTTTTCCCCGGTCCCTTTAGCCGTCAACCGCCGGATCCGTCTAGGTTGTGGCTGAAAGATCGATCCAGAAGATTATTTTAGAGCTAACATAATTGACAAAAAAGAGTTCAGAGAAAAATGATTTTACTGTCGGCGGTGCCGGGTTGCCATGGAAGGGAGATCAGCCGAGGCAGCGGAGGGCGGTTTCGCGGAGAACGGCTTCGTGTTCGGATTCGTGGCGGCCGAGGATGCCGCGGAAGGCTTCGAGAAACTGGTGCTGGAACTCGATGAGCTGCTTGAGGGAGAGTCGTGCGGCGGGGGCGGCGACGCGGCTGAGGTAGAAGGGGTGCTGGGTGAAGACATTGAAGCTGCTCTTGTCGTCGAGGCCGCCGAAGGCGTCGCCATGGCGGCGCTGCGCTTGTTCGAGGGCAGCTTTGTTGATGCGGGCGGGGAGGGCGCGTGCCTCCATGAGCGCTTTGATCTGGATGAGGAGGCGGTTGCGGTTTTGCAGGGAGGTGATCATGGGGCGGGCGTGGTGGCCGACGAAGAAGTGGCGCCGGATGGCGTCGAGGGTCCACGGGAGGTCGAGTGCGTAAAAGGCTTCGACGGTCTCGAACATGTCGCCCTCGCCGAAGGTCGGCACGAGGTCGAAGATGTGCCGTTTGGTGACGGGGCCGCCTTCGCCGCCGAGGTAGGTGGCGAGCTTGCGCACTTCTTCGAGGGCGAGGCGCGGGTTGTTCTGGATGCGGGCGAGGAGGGCGTCGACGGCGTCGGGAGCAAAGGCGCATCCCTGCGCATCGGCTTCGGCGGCGACCATGGCGGCAAGGGCGGCGGGGTCGTTCTTCGCCTCGGCGATCTCGGTGTCGCCGTTTTTCTGCAGCCACTTGAAGCCGCGCCGTCGTTTGTCGACGGGGGCCGCCGTGATGAGGACGCCGACCTGCGCGGGGTCGAGGGAGTTGAGAACGGACTGAAGCTTTTCGACGGCCTTCTCCGTTGTCTCGGAGCGGCCGACCACGGTGTCGGCGATAAAATTGACGCCTTTGAACCAAACGGCCTTGCGGTCGCCGAACATCGGCATTGTGCTTACGGCGGAAATGAAGCGTGCGACGGCGTCCTCGGCTTCGGCGACGACGCCCGCCTGTCCGTCGACGATTTCGCGGCCGAACTCGTCGTCGATGCCGGCGGTGAGCTTCTCCCATCGGGCGGCGCCGGAGCGCGCGACGAGGAAGTCGTCCGCTCCGGCGACAAATTGGAATTGTGCTGTCATGGTTTCTGCGTTGGTCCCGGGCGCCTGCGGCGGCACGGAGCCGAATGAGCGGGAAGCAAAGAGCAAAGCCGCCACGCTGTCACGCCGAAGGCGCGGATGCCTTGATTTCGCGGCGGAAAGAGGCAGTTTTTCTCACCATGCCTTACCGGTGCGGAGGAAGCGTTCGATGCGGGCGGGGGCGGGGTTCGGGACGTCGCTGTTTTTGGTTATGAAATAGCCGGAATGGCGGGCGGTGTGGATCCGCGCGGCGGTGAGGTCCTCCGCGGACCAACCTTCGGGGTAGCATTCGGGCGCGACGATGTACTGCTCGGCGGTGCCGACAACCCAGTCGTGCTGGTTTCCGAGGATCGGCTTGAGGAGGAGGTCGAGCCCGCGTTCGGCCCAGCGGCGGAAGAAGCGGTGGTGGGCGACAAGGTCGCTGCGGAAGTCACCGACAACGGGCAGGAATTTGGCCGGGTTCGGCCCGGCGGGCGAACGGAGGACCGCCTCGAGGCGGTCGCTGCACGGGGTCATGAGGCGTGCTCCGGGCTGATTCATGAGGAACTCTCCGGAGTGCTGCGCGAGGGCCATGAGGCCCTTGAGCACGGGAGCGGCGGCGGAGGTCGTGCGGAGAATGGAGAGAAGCTTGGCGATGCGCCGGCCTGTCGTGAAAAAGCCTACGCCGTTGGCGCAGGCGGCGAGGGCGCCGCACCGGATGTGCAGGGGCGAGGCGTTGAGGGCGAGGTATTTGCCGAATAGCCCGCCCCGGCTGTGGGTGATGAGGTCGACGCCGCCGTGGAACTCGAAGTTGCGCGGGAGGCGGTCGAGGAACGCGGCGGTGTTGTCCTCGGCGTCCTCGGCGAAGGTGGGGTGGTTGAAGCCGATGATCTGGCCGTAGGGGCCGTTGTTGGCGGCGTGGGCCTTGGCGATCCACGAGCGGTTCCCGCCGTCGAGCAGACCGGCGAAAGCGGTGTTGGTCGACGACATCGTGCCGTGGATGAGGAAAAGCGTGCGGACGTCTTGCCGCAGGGCGCTGCCGTCGACGACCTCGAAAGCGGCGGACGCGGGATTCCAGCGGACGAGTTCATGGGTGTGGCCCCAGATGTGGTAGTGCAGTCGCTTGAGTACGCTCTCGGTTTCCGCGTTTCGGCGCTTGAAGGTGAGGATTTTTACGACAAAGCGTTCGTGCGTGTGCGGCGCGGTGTAGCGCAAGGTGCCGTTGGCGGTTTCCTCGATCTGCTTCGAGGAAAGCAAGGGTATGCTGTAGTCCAGGCGGTCGCGCCCGTCGCACTCGTGCGCCTTGGTCGGCTGTGGTTGGATGTATTCCAACTCCACTTCTTCGCGGGCCCGCGCACCGATGGACTTTTGGAGCGGGTAGAGCTGGTAGTAAACGACCGCGCCCTCGTCCGGGCCGAGCATGAGGGTGAGGCGCAGGCGGGGGACGGCGTCTTCGTCGATGCTTTCCGGAAGGTCTTTGAACTCGACGTCCTCGAAGCTGATGTAACGTTCGAGGACTTTGCGGTTGCCCGCGCCTGCTTCGGGGACGGTCTCGCGGATGAGGCGGATCTCCTCGCAGGTGACGGGCATTGATTCCTCGGGGAGCGAGCGGCGGTTGCCCTGTGCGGAATACTTCAGACGTCCGCTCCACGCGAGTCCGCGCGCTCCGTCCATGCCGAGTGTGCCCCAGACGTCCGGGACCTGCGCCTGCGTCTGCCGCCGGATTTTGTTGTGGCGGCGCGCGCGCGCGTTGCGCCGGGACTTCGCCTGTGTGGGCAATGGCTTGCCGAGGACGAGGAAAGTATCGCCCGCCTCGTTGGTTTCGGTGTGGTCTTGGTAGGTTTCGCTACCGATGTGGAGTTCAGGCATGGCTCTTTTTGAATCGGGCGGTCGAAGAGTAGAGAAGGACGGGCGGAGGCGGAGAGGGCAACCGCAGCGTGGACCGAAGCAATCAAAACGGGAATGCTTTGGCAAGAAAGAACTAATGGATGTTGCTGTTGGTGCGGATGGCCGATGCGAGGGATCTGTCGCTGTTTTTCGTGTTTGCGGGTTGTCTGTCCTGTGTGTCGGCGGGTTAAATCGCTCGCCTTCTGAAATCAGCGATGCCATCTTCCGGTCATGGCTGGCTGTAATTCGTCACATGTTCTACTTGATGTGTTTGGCTTTGCTTACCCCGCTGGTTCCGGTTGGCGGTTCTCCGGAACCGTAGCCGACTTCACCGTAACGGCGGGAGGTGGATTCACGGATCGTGCGCGCAACGGTTTTCCCGGATGCAGCTGAAGTGACGCGGATTGCGCGGTTCGAGCTGTCCGGCGGGGTTTCGAGCCTCTCCGTGCGCGTTTTGCCCGCTGATTTTGTCGAGGGCTCTTTTCGGGTGGGCTTGCCGCGGGAGGCTGGCCTGCGGTTGGAGGATGTGTTGGTCGAGCGCGTTTACCTGACGGAAGCGGCGAACGAGCGGAACCGCGAACTCGAGCGTGAGATCCGGGCGGTCCAGAATGCGGTCAAGCTCATCGGCGACCGGGAGGCGGTCGTGAAGGAGCGGCGGGGTTTTCTCGACCATATGCGTGCGGCGCTCGCGGGCGGCGGTGCGTCCAAGGCGGATCCCCGCGCGGTCTCGGTGGAACGCTGGCGCGAATTGATGGCTTTTTGGAGCGAGGAGCTGAAGAAGACCGTATCGGACTTACGGGAACTGACCGACGAACGCGATGCGGCGGAAGAGGAGTTGAACCGCCTCCGCCGGCAGCTGTCCGATGCCCGCGCGCAGTCGCGGCGCGAGGAAAGGATTGCGGTGCTCCGGATACGAGCGGAGGGACCCGCAAGCGTTGACGCCGAGCCGACGTACCGGGTGAACGGTGTCAGTTGGATGCCGGATTATCGACTCTACGCAGACTCTGCCCGACGCGAGGCACGTTTTGAGCTCTTTGCGCTCGTAACCCAGCGGTCGGGCGAGGATTGGCGGGATGTTTCACTGGCGGTCTCCACCGCGCGTCCTGCGGATCCGTCGGCCATTCCACGGTTACCGCCGCGGTATCTGTCTGAGTTTATACCGGCGCCGCGGATGCGGCGAGACAAGGATGTATACGAATTGTCTCCGTTTGCAGTGGAATCTTCTGACCGTGGATATCGTTTCACGAAGACGGTTGTCGGCACAGCGTTGGAAGCCGCCGATATCGGGGAAACCCTCATCGCGACGCGGTTCGAGGCTCGGCATGCGGCGAACATCGATCCGGCTCGGAGCGGGCGCGAATCTATCTCTCCGGCTGGGACCTCGAGGGTGAGTGGAAACACCACGTTGTGCCGCGGGTGCGCGAAGCCGCCTTCCTTACAATGGAAGCGGAGTCGCCCGCACCGGTGCCGCTTCCCGCAGGTCCGATGGCAATCCACGCGGACGGCACCCTCTTGGGAACCGGTGCGTTGGATACAACACTTCCTGGTGACGACCTTGTCTTATCGCTTGGCGTGGACGAAGGGGTTTCTGTCACATGGACACAGAAAGAGCGTCGGCGCGAGTCCGGTGGCGGACTCATCCAGCGCCGCACGCGCATGCATTACGCCTATGAAGTGGAGGTGCGCAACCGCCGCGGGCATCCGGTGGAGCTGGCCTTTCTTGACCGTGTGCCTGTGTCGCAGGACGAACGGATCTCCGTGAGAATTCTGGAAAAGCCGCGTGACGCGGAGGCACCGGACGACGAGGGGATGGTCCGGTGGAAGCAGACACTCGCTCCCAGAACCGAATCGACCCACACGATAAGCTTCTCTATCGAATACCCGCGGGATCTCACGATCATCGGATTGGAGTAGCGGCTACACCTTCGGGAACCGCGTCCATTTCTTCTTGGAGGCGGCGGAATTCACGGCGGCCTCGATGAAGGCCATGCCGATGACTCCGTCATCGATGTTTGGGAAGTCGTAGGCCTTTTTTGGTTTGCGCCCCGTGACTTCGTCTTTGATGGCCTGCGCGGCGGCGAGGTAGACATTTGCGAAGGCCTCAATAAACCCTTCGGGATGCGCGAAGGGGGTTCGTGTGTTCTCGCGGGCGGCCTTGGAGAGGTAGCTGTTGCCCCGGCGATACGTCCGGCGCGGTTCGTCGACAGCTTTGAATACGAGGTCGTTGGGATCCTCCTGGTGCCACTCGAGGGCGCCCTTGGTTCCGTAGATGCGTATATTCAGGTTGTTTTCGTCGCCATTGGATATCTGCGATGCGTATAGGATTCCCTTTGCCCCGCCCTTGTAGCGGACGAGGAGGTTGCCGTCGTCGTCGAGAGGGCGTCCCGGGACGAAGGTCGACAGTTCGGCGCAGATTTCCTCGAGTTCGAGGCCGGTGATGTAGCGTCCGAGGTTTTCCGCATGGGTTCCGATATCCCCCATGCAATTCGAGAGCCCCGCGACAGAGGGGTCCATCCGCCAATTGGAGATTGCGCCGTCAGTTTTCCCCTGAAGTGCGGTTGTCGCATAGCCCTGGGGGTACTCGGTGACGATTTTGAGGATCGTACCGAGTTTGCCGGTACGGACCATCTCTCGCGCCTCCTTGACCATCGGGTAACCGGTGTAGTTGTGGGTGAGCGCGAAGACCTTTCCACACTTTCTGACGATCTCCCGCAGCTTGCGGGCTTCATTGAGGTCGTAGCAAAGCGGTTTGTCGCAGATGACGTTGATCCCGGCCTCGAGGAACATTTTCACTATCGCGAAGTGGGTGTTGTTGCGCGTCACTATCGAAACGAAATCGATTCGCTTGTCACCGGGAAGCGCCGCCTCGGCCTTTGCCATCTCCTCAAAGGTTGCATAGACGCGATCGGGGTCGAGGTGGAGGTCCTTGCCGGAAAGTTGTGATTTCTTCGGATCGGCAGAGAAACATCCTGCGACAAGTTCAATTTTCCCGTCAAGGCATGCGGCCATGCGGTGTACGGCACCGATGAACGCTCCGCGTCCACCGCCGACCATTCCCATACGTAGTTTTCGATTCATGTATCTTGCAGAAGTTGTGAGGTTTTTGCTTGTTCAGGTGGTGTGTCCCGCAGATCCGTGTGCGCCCGGTCCGGGACCGGTCAGGAGATTTTGACCGGTTTGCCGGACTTGGCGGACTTGTAAGTGGCGTCGACGATCTTCATGAGGGCGACCGCCTGATCCGGGGTGTTCAGCGGCTTTTCGCTTCCGTTGATCGTATAGACGAAATTTGCGGCGGAACGGCTGCGGCCCATGTCTGGATTGGATGGCACTGTGATCATGCGGTCGACAGAGCGTCCGAACTCCTGGACGTAGAGCTCGCAGGAATCAACCGCGGTTTCGTCGATTCCATCCTCGTCGAAAAGCCGCTGGACCATCCCGCCTGCCTTGGTTCCCTGGAACACGACGGACACTTCCTCACGCTCGACCATCTCGGCCCACGAGATCTGGAGTGAAAGGACCTGTCCTGTCTTGAAGCGGACGAATCCGTGGCATGCATTTTCAACGTCGGTCACTCCCTTGGCGACATCGGGGATGCCCCACGGGCCTTTGAAAGCCTTGTCCTTGATAAAATCGGAAAACGTTTGGGCGAGAACGTATTCAGGTTCCGGGTACTCCATGAAATAGAGCCCAAGGTCGAGCATATGAAGGAGGTCGATGAGCGGTCCCCCGCCGGCGACGCTCTTGTTGGTGAACCAACCGCCGAATCCGGGGATGCCCGTGCGCCGGATCCACTTAGCCTGGGCGGAGTTGATGCGCCCAACTTCGCCGGCATTAATGTAATCCATGATTGCATAGGCCTCGGGGCGTGCGCGATTGTTGAAATTGAACATCAGCGTTTTTTTCGCTTTCTTCGCTGTGTCGCGCATCGCCTTTGCTTCACGGGCGTTCAGCGCGGGCGGCTTTTCGCAGAACACATGTTTGCCTGCTTTGAGCGCCATCAGGCTGAGCGGCGCGTGGAACTTGTTTGGAACGATAATCGAAATCGCGTCGAGGTCCGAGGCCTCTTTCAACATGGTTGCGGGGTCACCGAAAACCTTTGGGATGTCGTGCTGTTCCGCCGCCATGCGTGCGGCGGACTCGTTGACGTCAGCAATCGCGACGACCTCGGCGTTGGCTGATTTGAACCCGGAAACGTGGTATGAAAGCATACCTCCCGCTCCGATAATACCTATTCTTATGCTCATGATTCGTGATGAAGTGACTATGTGTTGAAGTTGGCGGTGTAATGTGTGTCGGGTGTGCGTCCGCTCACTGGTTGGATTTATCGAAGGCGGCGTCGAAGGCGAGGGTGCTGGAGGGGAAGTCGACCTTGCGGGTGAAGGCGGCGGCTTCCGCGCCGCCGTGGAAGCGGTCCATACGGATGTCTTCCCACTCGACGGAGAGCGGGCCGGCATATTTGATGTCGTTGAGGGCGACGATGATATCCTCGAAGCGGATGTCGCCGTGGCCGAGGGAGCGGAAATCCCAATACCGCCGGGCGTCGCCGAAGTCGGCGTGCCCGCCGAAGACGCCGATGTCACCATTGCCGTGGCCCCACCACACGTCTTTCATGTGCACGTGGTAGATGCGGTCGGCGAAGTCGCGGATAAATTTGACGTAGTCGACGCCCTGGTATGCGAGGTGGCTTGGGTCGTAGTTGAAGCCGAAGCGTTGGTGCCCGCCGACGGCGGCGACGGCGCGGTGTGCGGTGGCGGTGTCGAAGGCGATCTCGGTAGGGTGGACTTCGAGGGCGAAGTTGACGTCGACCTTGTCGAAGGCGTCGAGGATCGGCTTCCAGCGTTTGGCGAAGTCGGTGAAGCCCTTGTCGAGGTAAGCCTGGCTTGTGGGCGGGAAGGCGTAGCATGCATGCCACACGGAGGAGCCGGTGAAACCGTTGACGACAGCGGGAAACTCGAGGGTGCGCAGGGCCTTGGGCTTGGCGTCAATGAACTTGCGGCAGGCCTTGCCGGTGGCGGTCATTTCGCGGGCGGCGCGCTTGCGCACGCCCTCGGGATCGCCGTCGCCCCAGATCACTTCGGAGAGGATGGCCTTGTGGCGCTCGTCGATATTGTCGCACACGGCCTGTCCGACAAGGTGGTTGGAGATCGACCAGCAGTTGAGGCCGTGGTCGGCGAGAAGTTCCCACTTCGCCTTGAGGTATTTGGCATCGGCTTTGCCGACTTCGAAGTGGTCGCCCCAGCAGGCGAGTTCGAGGCCGTCGTAGCCCATCTCTTTTGCCTTCGGGGCGAGTTCCTCAAGGGATAGATCGGCCCATTGGCCGGTGAACAGGGTGACGGGTCTTGGCATGGTATCTGTGTGTGTTGGTTTCGGGTTGAACAGGTGACGGGCGTGGAGTTGCCCGGAGAGTTATGAATCGTGTTCCTACGTGGAGTACTGGTGTGTTGGCAAAGGCTTTCCTACGTATTTGTGCTGATCCGGCGGCCGGCGGCGCTCAAAGGTGTCCCGGTTCCGGCCCCTGCGCGACGGGCGAGCGCACACGGTTGCCCCACTCGGTCCACGAGCCGTCGTAGTTGCGCACGTTGTTGAGCCCGAGGAGATGTTTGAGGACGAACCATGTGTGGGCGGAGCGCTCGCCGATGCGGCAATAGGTGATGATGCCGTCCTCGTCCGGCGGTTGATCCCCGCCGAGGTAGATCCCGAGCAGCTCCTCGCGCGGCTTGAAGGTACCATTGCCCCGGACGGCTGTGTCCCACGGGATGTTGCGCGCGCCGGGGATGTGTCCGCCGACGAGGGCGCCTTCGCCGGGAAAGTCGCTGGCATGAAAACGCTCGCCCGTGTATTCTGCGGTGGAGCGCACGTCGATGAGCGGCTTGCCCGCTTTTGCATGGGCGAGGGCGTCAGCGTAGAAGGCGCGCACGGTGGAGTCGCGGCGCGCGGCGGGGACGGGATATTCGGCTTCCGGGTAGGCAACGCGGTCCTGCGTCCACGGGTGGCCCTCGTCGATCCACTTGTCGCGGCCGCCGTCCATGAGGCGGATGTCACGGTGCCCGAAGAGTTCGAAAACCCACAACGCGTAGCAGGCCCACCAGTTGGCGTGGTCGCCGTAAAAGACGACGGTGGTGTCCGGGCTAATGCCGCGGGACGCGCAGAGGCGCGCGAACTCGGGCGGCTGGATGCAGTCGCGCACGCTACGGTCGTTGAGGTCGTCGGCCCAATGGATATGGACGGCGCCGGGGATGTGGCCGTGGTGGTAGCGCAGCCGGTCTTCATTGCACTCCACGAGCCGGATCGTGTCGCCGCCGTCGAGGCGCTCACGGACCCACTTGGTGGAGACGAGGACATTGCTGGCATTCTCCATGGAGTTGATTTTTTAAGGGGCGGGAAGTAAACTGCAAGCGCAACGTGAGCGCTGCCGGGGGGAAACTTATCGGGGCCGGACGTTCCCGAATCTGCGCACCCGCGCGCGATGGGCGGCGGCGAGTCCGAGGGCGACGCCCGCGAGCATGCAGAAGACCCACACAGCGGGGATGACAGCCCCGGTCATGGGCGCGTCGGCGGGGCGCGTGACGGTGAAGATGCCCAGCAGTACCACCGGCAGCACCGCGGCGGCGGTGAAGGCGATGTTACGCGCCTTGCGTGTCTGCGCCATGTCCGCGCCGGGAAAGAGGAGGCGGCTGACAAAGTAGGTGAAGACGGCGGCAAACCCGCCCATGAAGGTGAAGAGGAAGATGAAAATGGCCACGACGGAGAACGGTAGGGACGCGGCGTGGTTTGCCAAGCACGGGGGGCGGGCGGATAATAAAAACGCCCCGCTCTGTGAGCGGGGCGTTGATACCCTGATGTCATGGGCGCTATGGCGCCTCTGTCTGACTAACTCTAACTCGAAAGTGAAACCACGAAACTTGCTTCATTGCGTGAAAACCCGAAGCGGAGGATAAGTTGCAGCGGCCGCGAAAAAAATCGCGGAAATGTTGCCATGGGGCAGGTCTTTGCCTTGGTCCGGGGTTGGCGGCGGGGCGGCGATTCTTTGGCGATGGCGGTTGCCAAGTGCGGCCGCGTGTGTTCCCTTTGCGGCATGCGAATCATCGTGCTGGTATTGGCGGCGGGGCTCCTCTCGGGCTGCCTGCGGGTGCGGGTGGACCCCATCCAGATAGAGCCGATTTATATTGAGGTGACGATCAACCACCGGATCCAGCGCGATCTGGAAGATTTTTTTGCTGACCTCGACCGGGAGTCGGCGGCGATGGACTACAAACCTTTGGAAGAGTTGATGGAGGAAAACCAATGAACCCCCTGCGGATCGTATTGAGCCTGTTTGTATTGTGTGTCCTGCTCGGGGCCTCGGCCTCGGCGAATCCGGTGGACCGTATGCGCGAGCGGCAGCCGGCGGTCGACGAGATGAAGCTGGCCGGTGCCGTGGGTGAAACCAACCGCGGCTTCCTTGAGGCGCGGGAGGATTTGGACGACGCGCGCGAAGCCCTCCTGCGGGCGGAGAATGCCGACCGCCGGGAGGTCTATGCCATGATCGCGCGGCGCACCAACAGCAGCGCCGAGGAAGTCGGGCAGCAGCGCGCCATCCGCATCGCCCAGCAGGCGCGCGAGGGCGTGTGGCTGCAGGACGCGCGCGGGCAATGGTACCGCAAGGGCGAGGACCGCTAGTGGGCAGGCGTTTCCTTCCCGCCGGATTTTGATGCAAGACGCGCGCGTTTCCGTAGACTGGACGGGGATACTCGGCCCTCCCGCGCGGGGGTTGCCGCCGCCGGAAGGCTTCCGCGGGTTTTCATGTCGGCCGGAGGAGTTGGAGCGCGGCGGCTTGTTCTTCGCCTTTCCCGAATTTCTCGCCTACAACCGCTGGTGTGACGGATACGACCTGTGCGGGGAGGCGCTCGCGCGGGGTGCGGCCGGTGTCGTTGCCGACCGTCCGGGGGGCGGTTCATTCGCGGCGGAGTGGATCGTGCCGGAGCCGCGCAAGGCTTTCGCGCGGGCGGCGCGCGCGGCGCACGGTTGCCCTGACGATGCCCTCGACCTCATCGGTGTCACGGGCACAAACGGCAAGACGACGACGGCGCGCCTCATCGCGCACCTCGCCGGAGCCTCGGGCGCGGCGGCGGGTTCCATGGGCACGCTCGGGTGCTGGCTCGGCGGTCATCGTCTCGAGGACATGGAGTATACGACGGACCTCGCGCACGAGTCGATGCGGCGGCTCGGGCGCCTGCGATCGGAGGGCGCGGGGCTCGTGGCTATGGAAGTCTCCTCCCACGCGCTGGCGCTCGACCGGGTGGAGGGGTTCCGCTTCCGCGCGGGTGTCTTCACCAATTTCACACAGGACCACCTCGATTTCCACGGCGACATCGAGAGTTACTTCTCGGCCAAGCGCAGGTTGTTCGAGACGCTCCCGCCCGGCGGCGCGGCGGTGATCAATGTCGCCGACCCGAGCGCGGCCACCCTCGCGGCGGCCTGCGCTGCGAAAGTGATCACCTACTCGTCTGACGCGCAACTCCCCGCCGACGTCATGGCGGAGGACATCCGGCTGAGTCCGTCGTCGCTCAGCCTTCGCTATGTGTGGCGCGGCGCGTCCCACAGCCTGAGTGCTCCGCTTGCGGGGCGGTTTCAGGCAGACAACGTGTTGGGGGCGGTCGCGGCCCTGCTCGCGCTCGGGTACGCCCCGGAGCGGCTCTGCGAGGCGGCCGGAAGTTTTCCGGCCGTGCCGGGGCGCATGGAGACGGTTGCGCTCCGCGACGGGGCGACGGCGGTCATCGATTACGCGCACAACCCGGGCGGCCTCGAGAACCTCCTCCACGCCTGCCGCGCGATGGAGCCCCGGAATCTTCTCCTCGTCTTCGGCTGCGGGGGCGACCGCGACCGCGGCAAACGTCCGCTCATGGGCCGCGTCGCCGAAACGCTCGCCGACCGGCTCTACGTCACCTCGGACAATCCGCGCACGGAGGCGCCTGCCCGGATCATCGAGGCTATCCTCGGCGGCATGCACAACCCGGAACGCGCGGCGGTCGACCCGGACCGGGCCGCGGCCATCGAGGCGGCCTGTGCTGCCGCCGGAGACGGCGACCTCGTCGTCGTCGCGGGCAAAGGCCACGAGGACTACCAAATTATCGGCACGGAGAAGACTCCCTTCAGTGACCGCCGCGAGGTGGAGCGTTGGGCGGGGGAGACCAGTCCTTGAAGCGTCTTGAAATTGTCAAAGATCGCTGAAAAGGAACTGGTTTCCGTGACGTGTGTTGACCTTTGGACGGGCCGTTAAAGATTTGGCAGCTATGAGCAACCCATTTCTGGGTCTGGATCATCCACCTCCTTCCGCCCGGCTGCTGTCCGCCATCCTTGATGTGGACGACGCCGCCCGCTCGCTCGAACTTCTCCGGCGCGAGGACGGCGGCGTGCGCGCGTTTCTCGGCGTACGCTTCGCGGGTGGACCGGACGCGGTCGGCGGGGTAGCCGCGGGCATGCGGTTTTCACTGGTCCGGACCGCTTCGCTTTCTCTCCTTTCCGGTCTCGTCGGCGACGGACTGGAGTGCTACGGTCTCACAGCGGAGGCTTTCCTCGACCGGGGACTGGCCGTGGCGGCATGGGCGGAGATGCTGGCTGGGCGCTCCGGCGGCGACCGCGCGACCGCTTTTGCGCTTGGGCTGCTCTACCGTGTCGGCATGGTGCCGGTCGGGCGGATGCTTTCGCGGGTGAAGCCGGACGTGCGCATACCTGTGGGTCGGCTCGCCCCGCAACTCGCGCGCGAACGCGAGGAGGCACGCATCGATTGCCTCCAGGCAGGCGCCCGGTTGCTGGAAATGTGGGATTTTCCTGAATTCGCGATCAAAGCCTTGCGCCACCAGCACCATCCCCTTCTGCACACGGGCCGCCGCGGAATGACGGTCCTGCTCGCGCTTTCCGTCGCCTTGGGCGAAGCCATGCAGCGCGGCGCCCTGCTTATCGCCGCCGACGCGCTGCCCGAGCCCCTACTCGACGAAGTGCGGCTCGAACGCATCGCCCTGCACGACTGCAGCACCGCAGTCGAAGAGAGCTGGCAGCGTATGCGTGACACGACACGCGCCGCCGCCCGGGCGTGAGCGAAGCGCCAAGCCGGGTCTCGCTCCGCTGTGTGAACACGCCCGCAGCCGTCTCCTTTGCCTTGCTCCGGATACGGTTGACCGCACCGTGGTCGTATTTGCGCGGAAGTGCGCGGAGCCATCATGACCGAAAGGGAAAACATCGTGGGGGAGGCACCGCTCGAGATCGTCTTGGAGCGGGATTCGCCGCGCGCGGACAAGGCATTGATGCCTTTTTTTTCGGAGTGGAGCCGCAGCCGGGTGCAGACGCTTTTTTCGGAGGGCAGGGTGTGGCGCGACGACGCCGCACTTGCGAAAAAGAAGAGCGTGCGCGCGGGTGACGTGCTTACAGTCTATCTGCCGCCGGAGCGCGTGTCGGCCCTGCAGCCGGTGGCCCTTCCGCTGGCGGTTCTCTATGAGGACGCGGATTTGCTGGTGATCAACAAGGACGCCGGACGGGTGGTGCATCCGGGCAGCGGCACGGGGGAGGACACGCTCGCGCACGGTCTGCTGCACCACTGCGGCCCGGCGCTGGCGGAGGTGGGCAGCCCGGAGCGGCCGGGGATTGTGCACAGGCTGGACAAGGATACGACCGGTGTGATGGCGGTGGCGAAATCGCCCCGTGCCTACCGGCGGCTGGTGGAGACCTTCTCCGAGCGGCGCTGCGAAAAGGCGTATGCGGCTTTGGCTCGGGGCGTGCCGGAGGCGGTAGAGGGGGAGGTCTGCGAGCCGGTGGGGCGGCACCCTGTGCAGCGGTACCGTATGGCCGTTGTCTCCGGCGGCCGCCCCGCGCTGAGCCGCTGGCGCGTGGCCGAAAGCTTCAGCGACCGCTTTTCTCTCCTCGACGTGGCGATCCACACCGGGCGCACACACCAGATCCGCGTGCACATGGCATGGCTCGGCCACCCCCTCGCGGGCGACACCGTCTACGGCTACCGTGCCCGGCCCGGCGATCCCCCCTTTCCCCGCGTCATGCTGCACGCCCGCCGCCTCGCCTTCGCCCACCCAGTCACCGCCGCGCCCATGGAATTCACCGCCCCGCCGCCGGACGATCTCCAGGCCGCGTGCGCCGCCCTGCGGACCCTATCCTGATCCTCGCCTTTTAAAGCTCAAAGATATGTAAAATCGACAAAATATCCCTTATGGGGGAATATAGGACAGAATTTAAAGTTAATTGTTATACTACTTTCCTCTATTTCTCAAAGCTAAAACATATCATATTTACTGACTTATATTTGTTTAAATATGAGGTATTTTATTCTTATTTCAATGAGTTCTTCTGTGCTTACCATAGAGCATGCGTGGAAACCGCGCGGAGTGGGTCCTGGGTGGGTGGCGCGCGGAGGCGGCCGGTGCTGAAGAGCATGCCGTTGATGCTCCCTTGTCGGGAACGGGACGCCTGCCCTACAGAATGGGGGCGGGCGTTCCGGGGCTGGGTATCGGGCTCAGGCGCTTGTCCGGGCATTCGCGGCAGGCACAGGACCCGCGAAACCGCGCGGGTCGTGTCAGCCTCCGGATGATGGCGGGGATTTGGGGTTCAGGCGGTGATGCCGAGGGCACCGGTGAGGACGTGGTGGAGTTCGTCGTTGCGGATGAAGGGGGTGACGGCTTCGGCACCGGGGCCGTGGGCGGCGAGTTCAACGTAGTCGCCGGTGTGGCCGTGTGAGGTCCAGCCGACGCCGGTTTCGTGCAGGAGGGGAAGACGGAGGGCGCCGCCGAGGGTCCATGTGCCACTACCGTGGCTCCCGGTGCGGGTGCGTTCGTTGGTGAGGCGTTCGGCGAGCGTGCCGGTGAGGTCTTCGGGGAGTTCGAAGCCGAGGTGGGCGGCGAGGCTCCTGTGAAATAGCTCCGGGCCGATTTCGAGGGGAAGGCCGCGAAGAAATGCTTCGTAGCTCGCCCGGTATTGGAGGACTTTGCGGAAGTGTTCGCCGGTGGTGGAGTAGGCGGGGCCGCGGCCGTTGAGCTGCGCGCCGCCGGTGCCGTGGTCGGTGGTGACGATGACGAGGGTGTCGTCACGCCCGGCGGCGAATTCGAGCCCCGCCCGGACGGCATCGTCGAAGGCGAGTTGGTCGTGGATGGTGGCGGCGAAATCGTTGGCGTGGGCGCCGTGGTCAACGCGCGCGCCCTCGACCTGGAGGACGAAGCCGTTGCCGGACCGCGTGAGGGCGCGGATGGCGCGGGTGGTCATGGTGGCGAGTGAAGGCACCCGCGCGCGGAGTTCCGGGGTGTGGAGCCGGTCGATTTCGTAGGGGAGGTGGCTGTCGCCGAAGACGGCGAGGAGGGGGGTGCCCGCGGCGGCGGCTTTGGCGAGCATATCGCGGTGCCGCACGACGGTGTAACCCGCTTCGCGGTAGGCGGCGTACATGTCGCGTCCGTCTTCGCGCCGGGCGGGGTCGAAGTGCTCGTTTCCGCCGCCGATAAGGAGGTTGATTCCCCGTTCGAGGTATTGTGCGGCGATGCCGTCTTCGTCGTCGCGGCTATCGGTGTTGGCAGCAAACGACGCGGGGGTGGCATGGGTGATGCGCGCGGTGGAGACGAGTCCGGTCTTGCGGCCCGTGCGCTTCGCTTTGACGAGAATCGGTTCGTGTGCGCGGCCTCTGGGGTCGATGTTCAGGCTTCGGTTGTTCACGCGTGTGCCGCCGCCCCACGCGCTCCCGGCGGCGGAGGAGTCGGTGACGGGCGAGTTTGCCGAGGCGGTGTCCATGAGCGCGCGGGTGAAGCCCGGCGGGCGCTCGTCGTAGAGACCGAGCCATGCGAGGGGTTTGCCGCCGGTGAGGCTGCGGAAGGCGGCGGTCATCTGCAGGGTGCCGATGTTCATCCCGTCGGAGACGAAGAAGAGGATGTTGCGCGCCTTGCCGCCGCTCCCGTCGGGTCTACGGGTGCTTGCGGCGGCACCGGTCATCCCCCCCGCGCCGACGGCGAGACCGGACACGGTGAGATTTTGCAGAAACTTGCGGCGCGAGAACGAAGCGGTTCTTTTCTTCTCGATCATACCCTTAACTTTGCCGACGCACGTGGTGCGCGGCCAGCCATTCCCGGCGGTTTAACCCGATTGTAAACTTTAAAGCCAAGCTAACAGCTCGGAGAAAAATAAACCGTTTTTATATCACTGATTTAAAATACTTGACACCCGAAAACCATCCCGGAGTTGAATTACCTGACAGGCGGGGGTGACAGGCGGGGGGTATTTTCCGGAGTGGGGTCAGCCGAGGTCGTTGAAGAGTAGTTGTTCGCCGGGGAGGGGGAAGTAGAGGTAGAAGGTGGTGCCGACGCCGACCTCGCTCTCGACGGTGACGAACCCGCCGCATTTCCGCACGCCCGCTTTCACGCTGGCGAGGCCGAGGCCGCTGCCTTTGCCGGGAGGCTTGGTGGTGAAGAAGGGATCGAAGATGCGCTTGCGGAGGTTTTCCGGGATTCCGCTGCCAGTGTCGCTGACGGTGAGGATGACATACGGGCCGGGCTCCGCACAGCCGCCGGGGATCTCCTCGCGCGGGACAGGGCGCTTTTCGAGGCGGAGGGTGATGGAGCCCTCTCCTTCGATGGCGTCGCGGGCGTTGAGGAGGAGGTTGATAAGGCCGCGCTCGACGATGACGGGATCGGCATGGATGACGCCCGCGTCTTCGGCGAATTCGTGGATCAGCTTGATGCGTCCGCCGATGACCCGCTTGAGAAGGGTTTCGATGTCCTCGATGAGTTCGGGCAGGGAGATGATGCGCAGGCCGCTGGCGTCCTCTTTGCTGAGCTGGCTGAAGGTTTTGAGCAGGCGTGTGCCTTTTTCGACGGAGGTCTGGATTTGGCGGGCGTAGCGCTGGGTGGAGGCATTGTTCGGCAGTTGGTCGACGAGGAGGTCGGCGTAGGCGGAGACGACGCCGAGGAGGTTGTTGAAGTCGTGCGCGAGACCGCCGATGATTTGGTTCATGGCCTCGCTGCCGGCTGGCATGATGCTGTCGTCGTCGCTGGCGTCGAGGGCGTCGATGGCGAGGTGGAAGAGGTGGCTGACAACAACGCCCTCCGCATTGACGAGCGGGCGGGAATAAACGCGCAGCCGGAGAGCGGCGGTGTCTTCACCGGCCTCGAGCAGGGCGAGGGCGTGGGTGTCCGGGGCGGTGTTTTCGGCGAAGGCTTCGATCCAGTTGCGGATGCGGCCTGCGCCGACGACATCGCGCAGGGGCAGACGCTCGGCGGCGTTGAGGCCGTCGGTGTCCTCAGTGGAGTGGCTCTTCCAGAGGTTGAGCGCGGCTTTGTTTGCCTTGAGAATCTTCCCGGAGGTGTCGGTGATGACGACCGGATGGGGCGAGCGTTCAAGGAGCTGCTCGTTTTCGGTGCGGAGGCGGGCGTTCTCCCGGCTTGCGTGCTGGAGACGCAGGCCTTCCTCGACGGAGGCGGCCAGTTCCTCCGGTCGCACCGGAGGCTCAAAACGCCGCATCGGGCGAAGCCCGCGTATTGGTCCGCTCTCCGCTTGGACGGCGTGCGAGGCGACGAGGATGACCGGGGCGGCGGTTAGTTGCTGCACTTTGCCGAGAGAGGCGAGCCGGTCGGCCGCAACATGGCCGTTGAAGTGCGCGACGACGAGGTCCGGGCGCGACTGCCGGGCACGCTTAAGTGCTTCGCGGGACTCCCGGACGGGGCCCGTAACTTCGGCTTCCAGCTTGCACAGAACGGGAAGGAGAGAGTCTCCCACTCCCATATCTTCAAGGAAAAGAATTTCCGGTTTTTTGACCATGCGGATATTGCGCGCGACCGTATTCATCTGCTCAACCAGCCAAACTGAATCGCAGGCGGCGTTATTTCCGTCGTATTTTCAATCGTTTAGATTAGTGCTCCGACAGTCTTTGGTAGCAGATTTGTCAGGTATGGCTAGCCTTTTGAAGGGGGCATTTTTATTCAGGGGATTCCGGGGGCAATACCCCTGATACTTCCGTGAGACCAATCTGGGCGAGGACGGCGAGAGCGGCCACTGCTGCGGTTTCGACGCGGAGCACGGTCTTGGCGAGGGTGACGGGTATCCACCCGGCGGCGAAGGCGGCCTCGTATTCGGCCGCCGTGAAGTCGCCTTCGGGTCCGATGAAGATATGGACCTCGGCGGGGCGGTCGCCGGCGAGGGCGGCGGCGACCGGTCTTGCGGCGGGATGGAGGGAGGCGATGAGCCGCGGCCCGACGGTCGCCGCCGCGAGCGCTTCCGGGAGGGTGACGGGTGCGGTGATTCGCGGCAGCCACGGGTTGCCGCATTGCTTCAGCGACTCCACGGCGATGGCGCGCCACTTATCGACCTTGGCCGCGGCGCGCCCGCCGGAGAGCCCGACCTCGCAATTGGCAGTGGCAACGGGCACGATGGAGGCGGCACCAAGTTCGGTGGCCTGCCGGACGGCGAGTTCGAACGCTTTTGCTTTGGCCAGCGCGAGGCAGAGGTGGACGCGGGGGGCTACGGCGGATTCGGCGCGCACGGATTCGGTGCGGAGCGCGGCAGTACCGCCACCGACGCCGACGAGCTTGGCCAGCGCGCGGTGCCCCCGCCCGTCGAGGACTTCGACAGGGTCGCCTTCCCGCGCGCGGCGCACGCGCACGAGGTGGCGCGCTTCATCGCGACCGAGGGTCCACGTTTCGCCCGCGGGCGGCACGGCGGCTTCGTGGAAGACACGGAGGATCGACATGGGGCGGAGTTTGGCCGGACTCCCCGGATGCGGACAACAAAAATGCCGCCGGATCGCGGCGGCATTTAAGTGCTTAACCAAACTACAAACTAACTAAACGACTGTGAACATGGTCTGTTCACTGAGATAAGACGCGGCGGTGGGTTTGTTGTTCAATTTTACGTGTATTTTTTGCGGAAAAAAACGCCTGCCGCGAATCCCGCGCGGTCACAGGACTTCCACGACGACGGCGGTGCTGTTGTCCTTGCCGGAGACGCGCACGGCGTCGTCGACGATGCGTTGTGCCGGGGGCATCGCCGCCTCCCGTTTGTTCGGCTGGCGGAGAAAGACTTCGAGACCGGCCGGGCCGGAGGCTTCAAGGACGCCGTCGGTGCAGAGAAGGATGTGGTCGCCGCTCTCGTATTTGACGGTCCCGAGCTGGGGCTCGATGTGGTTGAAGCGCGCGCCGAGGGCTTTGTTGAGGACGTGCCGTTTGGGGTGGAAGCGCGCTTCGGTCTTGGTGATACGACCGGTTTCGAGCAGCCACTCGACGTGGGTATGGTCTTTTGTGACCTGCCGGATGCCGCCGTCGCGCGGGAGGTAGTAGATGCGGCTGTCGCCGATGTGGGCGAAGACCATCCGCTCCGGTGCAAACCAGCAGAGGCTGAGGGTGGCACCCATGCCGCGGCACTCCTCGTAGTGAAAGCCCATGCTCTCCATGGCCTTGTGGGTGCGGGAGAAGATTTCCTCGAGGAGTTCGTGCGGACCTCCGGAAAGGCCCATGGCGGAGAGGCGGAAGGTGCGCGGGAGCAGCTCGGTGATCTTGTCCACGGCGATGCGGCTGGCGAACTCGCCCGCGTTGGCCCCGCCCATGCCGTCGCTCACGGCGAAGACGAAGTCGCCCTGGTCGAGCGAGGCCTCGCCGGTCTTGCCGAGGTAGCGCGTCGACTGGCGGTCGAAGGTGAGGGCGAGAAAGGCATCCTCGTTGTTCTTGCGCACGCGGCCTACGTGGGTGCAGCCGGACCAGCGGAGGGACGGCGGGGCCGGGGCGGGGTCGGCGGGGTCATTTGAGTTCATAGCGGTCCTTGAAACCCGGGTGGTCGAGCGTGAGGGTCTCACCGGTCTCGAGGATGGTGGCGAATTCAAAGTCGATCAGGCAGAAGCGGCCGAGCTGCGCGCTGTAGGTCACGTTGCGCGCGAAGGCGTCCTCATGCCGCACGCCGTAACTTTCCAGCTCGTCAAAAAGCTCCTTGAGCTTGTCCTTGCTGATGCGCTTGACGATCTGCCCGCAGTTGGTCGTCACGATCTTGAGATTCTCCTCGTCGACCTCGAGGAGCTTGGGCACGAAGTCGCAGCCCTTCTTCTCAAGGTAGCGCAGGACGCGGACCTCGTTTTCGAAGCGCTCCCTCGCCATCGTGCCGTTGTAGGTCTTGTGCACACGCCCGTCGTAGCCGATGTGGACGGTCGCCTGTTGCGTGTCTTTCACTTCCTGCATGGTCGGATACCGTGGGCGCTTACCGGACGCTTGGCCATTCCCGCGTTGAAAAAGAAACAAATTTTCGGTTTTTCTGAAATTGGCCCATTAGTTGCTTGCTTGCGAAGGCGGATATGGCAGGGTTCTTCTCCTGCGGAGGCGGGCCTCCCATTGTCAAACCTCAACCAACAACCAAATACATTAAAGAAAATCCATGGCTAAGTATAAGCTTGAGTATATCTGGCTCGACGGCTACACGCCTGTGCCGAATCTCCGGGGCAAAACCCGGATCGCAAGTGAAGCGCCGAAGTCGCTCGAAGACTGCCCCATGTGGGGATTCGACGGCAGTTCCACGAAGCAAGCGGAGGGCAAAAGCTCTGACTGCATGCTCAAACCGGTCGCGCTGTATCCCGACGGTGCGCGCGAAAACGGTTTCCTCGTCATGTGCGAGGTGATGATGCCGGACGGGGAGACGCCGCACCCGAGCAACCACCGCGCGACGATCGAGGACGATCCCGACACGTGGTTCGGCCTCGAACAGGAGTATTTCCTTTTCAAAAACCGTCGCCCGCTGGGCTGGCCGTCGGATTTCGGCTTCCCGAGCCCACAGGGTGAATACTATACGGGCGTGGGTTACGCGAACGTGGGCAACATTGCCCGCCAGATTGTCGAGGAGCACCTCAATCTCTGTCTCCACGCCGGTATCAACCACGAAGGCATCAACGCCGAGGTGGCGAAAGGCCAGTGGGAGTTCCAGATTTTTGCGAAGGGCTCCTATTCCTGCGCCGACGACATGTGGATGGCCCGCTACATCCTCATGCGCCTCTGCGAAAAATACGAGGTCGACGTCGAGTGGCATTGCAAGCCCTTTCTCGGCGACTGGAACGGCTCGGGCATGCACTGCAATTTCTCCACGAAATACATGCGCGAAGTCGGCGGCGAAGCTTACTTCCGGAAGCTCATGGACGCCTTCGAGAAGTTCAAGGACGAGCATATCGCGGCCTACGGTCCAGAAAACGAACTGCGCCTCACCGGCTTTCACGAAACCCAGTCGATCGACAAGTTCTCCTGGGGCGTGGGTGACCGCGGGGCCTCCATCCGCGTCCCGCACAGCTTCATCAAAAACGGCTACAAGGGCTATCTGGAAGACCGCCGCCCGAACTCGCAGGGCGACCCATACCAAATCTGCTCCCGGATTTTGCGCACGGTCAACACCGTGCCGACGGAGTAGTCCGGGTCCGCCCGCGCCTGTCTGTCGCTTTCACGGCGCCCTCCGGTCCTCCGGAGGGCGCTTTTTTCCCGGCAGCGATGTATCACGGTGTATCCGCTGTCTCACTCGTTCAACCCGCCGGGTAGCCGACTGTCGCGCGGCGCCCGGCTGTTCCCGTGTGGATGCGGAGGGCAGAGAGCGCTTGGAAGCGCGTGCCGAAATATTGCGGGTGGACGAGTTCCATGAGCTGCCGCCGGGCGGCACCGACTCCGCCTGTATCGCGGCTGAGGACCGCTTCCACCGCGCCGCGCGCATGGCGCATGAAGAAGGCTTCCTGGCGCTCGAGCCGGAGGTTTTCAAAGCGGTGCCCGCGGAGGACGTCTTCGAGGTCGTCCCAGCAGATATGGCATGTGAGGTCTTGCTCGCCCGCGCGGGCAAGCAGGTCGGGCACCTGCCGGTGCCGATGGTAGGCGCGCGCCGTGCCTTCCGGATGCTCGTTGAAGAGTGCGTGGCGGGTTTTACCGTAGTCGACGGCGAGAAACAGGCCCGTCCACGGGCAGGCGGCGATGGCTTCGGCAAGGGCGGCCGCTCCGGTGGGGAGATCGACGCAGTATCCCGCCGGTGCGTCCTCCGGCAGACCGCCGGGGAGCGGAGCGCCGGGATCGAGGATGCACTCGGCGATGCCGTCGGCGGCGAGGGCGACGCCGCGTTCGCGCCATCCGTCGTCCGTGCGGATGAAACGGCGGAACGGTTGCGCGTCGAAGAGTTCGTTGGAAAAGACCACAGCGCGCTCCGGAATTTCAAGCGGCGCCCCGACGGCGACGGCCTTTGTGTCGGCGAAGCGGTGGTGGACGTCGTCAAGGACATGCCGACCGGCTTCCGCGCCGATTTCGAGAAAGTTCAACTGCTCCGGTGGAAGGTCAGGGGGTAGGAGCGCCGCCGCGGCTTCCGCGATCAGTCTCCCGAAAACGAATCCGAGGGATTCCGAAGTGTAGAAGTCCGTTTCGGCGCCACGGCCGACGCGGGGGCCGCGGCGGTGGTAGTAACCATACTCCGGGTGGTAGAGGACGGTTTGGGCGAAGGCGTCGAAGCGCATGCGGCCCCGTTCATCCGTCTGCTCCCGCAGGGCGGCGCGCATTGCGGGGCAGACGGGACGGGGCAGAGCGGATGATTTCATGGAGGCCGATTTCGGCGCGTGCGGGGGCGGGGGGCAAGGTCGGCGCGTCGTAAATGTGCGGGAACACTCGATTTTCCTGCTTCCGGAACAGGCGTTTTCGCGTATGTTACCGGGATATGGTGAAAAGGTATCTTCCGCCCGTCGCCGCCTTTGTCGTGTGCGCCCTCCTTTCGGTCTGGGTCCTCACGAGCCCGTTCTGGCAAACAGTGATGAAGGTGAGCATGGTCATGCGGATCGTGCACGACGAGTATGTCGACGCGGACAGTGTTTCCTACGAGCGTCTCCGCTCGGCGGCCATTGAGGGAATCATGGCCAGCTTGGACGCCCACTCGCGTTACATGCCGCGGGAGGACTTCGAGCGGTTCGAAGAGTCCACCCAGCAGCGCTATGTCGGTATCGGCGTGGAAATCGAACGGTTGCGCGAGCGCGTCACGGTAATCACGGTGTTCGAAGGCGGACCGGCGGCGGAGGCGGGTATCCTGCCCGGCGACCAGATCATCGCCGTCGGTGACGAGGACTCCACGGAGTGGTCGGTCGGCGATGTCGCCCGTCGTTTGCGCGGACCTGCCGGTGAGCGGGTCGCCGTCACGCTCATGCGGCCACTGTCCGGGGAGGCTCTGGAGATCGAACTCGCCCGCGCGCCCGTGCGGCTTGCCAGCGTGCGCGACGAGCGGGTGGACGAGGAGGGCTTCGGGTACATCGCGCTCCGGCAGTTCGGCGACCGTACGCCGGGCGAAGTACGCGACGCGGCGGAACGATTCGCGGAAAAGGGCGTGCGCGGGCTCGTTGTCGACATGCGTGACAATCCCGGTGGGCTCCTGCATGCGGCCAAGGCCGTGGCCGACGTCTTTCTTCCGCGCGGACAGCTCATTGTTTCCATGGAGGGACGGCGCAAGCGCGACCGCGTGGAGTTTCGCGCGGAAAAACCCGCCGTGCTCGAGGGGGTGCCGCTCGTCGTCATTCTCAATGAGAGCAGCGCCTCGGGAGCGGAAATTGTTGCCGGCGCGCTTCAGGACTCCATGCGCGCCACGGTTGTCGGGGCAACATCTTATGGTAAAGGCAGTGTCCAGAGCGTCTATTCCTTCCGGGCCGGGGATGCCCTGCGGCAAACCACCGCCCGCTACCTGTTGCCTGGAGGACGGTCCATCGACGAAGTCGGCATCGAGCCGGATGTCCTGGTCGAGTTTTCCGAGGAGCAGCGCGCGGAATTGATTTTGCAGGAGCGCCATGCCGCCATTCTCGGCGCGGAGGCTTTTGGGGAGATTTTCGGGTGGCCCCCCGACCGGACCGACGAGCCCCTGCAAACGGCCCTGCAGATATTGCGCGAACAAGTTGAAGAGCGCTCCCGCCGAAATGTCTGACGAGGGGAGCTGCGCGATGGCGATGGACAGCTTGGCGGCGGACATCCCGCGCCCGGAGACCGGCGAGCGAATTGTTATCCTGACGGGGGCGGGGGTCAGCGCCGGAAGCGGCCTGCCCACTTTCCGCGGACCGGACGGCCTCTGGGAGGGGAACCGCGTCGAGGAGGTGGCGACGCCGGAGGCCTGGGCGCGGGATCCGGTTCTCGTGCGGCGGTTCTACAACCTGCGGCGCCGTGCTCTCGCCAAGGTCACCCCTAACCCGGCCCACCTCGCCATCGCGCAGGTCCAGCGGAACCTCGGCGCCCGGCTTGTCACCCAGAATGTCGACGACCTCCATGAGCGCGCGGGCTCGCCGCAAGTTTTGCACCTGCACGGGATTCTCACCGAGGCGCGGTGCGATTGCGGACCCGCAAGTGTTACCGGCATCGGTTACCGCGATCTCACCAAAGAAGACCGCTGCCCCCGCGGGCATTCCCTCCGTCCCAATGTCGTGTGGTTTGGCGAACCGGTGCCGCTCTTCACGCAAGCGTGCGAATGGGCGGCGGAAGCGGACTGGCTCCTCATCGTCGGCACTTCGCTCTTGGTCTACCCCGCCGCCGCGCTCCTTCACCATGCGTCGCCCAGCTGCCGGATTGTTCTCATCGACCCCGCTCCCCCGCCTTCCGTCGTCCCGCAACCGGGCCACGTCTGGGTCCTTCCCATTCCCGCCGACTGCGGCGTCCCCTCCCTCCTACGCCACTGGAGCCCGCTCCCGTAATTGCCCTCCATTTTCCTCTCTTGCTATATTCTTTATTTCTTGAAGAAATAACAGGCTACGTACAATTAATCAAAGAATAAATATGGGAGAAATCAGAATCGTATCTAATGAAGTATGCGTCTACCATCTCATTGCGCGTGTGGTGCAGCGGCGGCGTTTGCTGGCGGACGTGCAGCGGGAGGTGTGGGTCGCGGCGCTGCGGCGCGCGGCGGAGTTCAGCGGGGTGGAGCTGATCACCTA
>SLLG01000106.1 GCA_007134215.1 Opitutales bacterium
ACGGAACCCTCCGAGTAGCGTTCGGCTACAAGCGGCTCGGACACAGGACGCTCCGCACTCCACTCTGTGGTGAAACTCTCGCCGACAAAGATATTGATCAAGTGCCGCATGCGGTATCGATAAAAGCCGACAAGGTCGCCCCCCACCGTGAGTTCGGCAGCGTTTCGGGGAAAATGGGACAACGGAACGCCACTCACCACTGGAAGGTTTGGAACTCCCTGGTAAATATCAACGGACGCACCGACTGGGAGTGCATTATCCGCGACCTCAAGGCTGAGACGCGCCTCGCGCGGGCGCACGGATAGTGCCGAGCCCGCGAGGAAAAGCGTCTCCTGCCCGACATCGATAGCCGCGAGACCCGGGCCGCCGTCGGGAAGGATGAGTGTCGCCGTGCGCACGGCCTCTTCGTTGTCGGCTGTATCCACAGAAAAATATTCCATGGTGTAGAGCCCGGGATCACGGATCGTGAACGGAAGGAAGGGCCGGAAGTCACCGTCGTCCATCCGGTAGACCGTGTTCGTCGGGCTCTCGTCTTCCACCGTGAAGAACATCTGCGTGTCGCGGGTGACGTGGAAGGCTCCGTCCACCTCGGCCACCTCGCCCGCGAAGCGCAGGCGGGTGACGGGCGGAGTCGTGTCCTCCACCGGCGCGGCGTAGGTCACAGTGTAGGTATAGTTCACGCCCGCCTCCACGCGGTCAAAAAGGTGCAGAAACTCCAGACGCCGGTTGTCGCTCGGTCGAAAGCGGAAGGAGGTCCACGCATTGTGTTCGTTGATGAGCCGCCCGTCGGAGCGCACGACGCTCTCGATCTTGAGATTGGCGCGTCCGGGATCCTCCATGCGCATGTAGCCCCAGCCTTCGAAATCCGCCGTAAGGTCGACAGTAAACGTGCGCGGGCCCGTGAAGGGATTGACCGTTACCTGCTCGAGGTGGTTGACCGGAAGGATGGTTCCGTCGCTTTCGAACAACGTATCCGGAATACGGTCCGGATCGCGGTCGGTGTCAGCGAGAAAGTCGAGGACGCGGTCGCGCCCCGGTTCGTCGTTGAGCACTTCTGCCGCGATGAAATGGGCCTCGATAAAATCGATGAGCGAAGTCTCCTCGCCCCCAAGCTCGGAGGCGTGTGTGTAGCTCGCCCGGAACTCGACAAACTCGCCGCTCAGCGTCGTGATCATGTCCCACGCCCCTTTGCGCGTCCCGCCCGGAGGAATATCGCCGAGATTCACGGTGAGGCTCGATTCGTCGAGGGGCGAATCCATGACGCGCGCGCCGAGGAGCCGGGCGACGAGGAGCAGGCCCTGCAGGTTCTCCACGATACGCGGCTGTTGGGAACGGATCATCACATCGCGTGCAAAGGCGTAGCCGGAATTGCTGACAAGGACGCCGAGCGTGAACGGAATCGGCGGCTCGATCTCCGGCGTGAACGGATCGTTCGCCTGCACGTCGCGCGGCTGAAAATAGCGGATCTGCAGACGCGGCTCGGGATACACCGTGATTGTTTCGGGTATGACAAAGAGCGCGTCGCCGGGAAGCGCGTCGCCCCGGATGTTCGCGGCGAGTCGGCAGCTGACAAAGTACAGTTTGCCGTTCGGATCCGTCCCGCCGGCATCCGGCTTCGGGATAATGAACCAGCGCACGACCGCCCGCCGCGTCGGTCCGATGACACCGTTGCCGTCCACGCGGTTGACGTTCTCAAGAACCGGCGGCTGAACGAAGAAACGGTCCGAGACGTCACGGTTCGGACTGTCCTCCGGCTCCTGCGGATCGAAAAACTCCAAGGCCGCCGAGAAGTCGGTGAGCGGATCGTCGGCATCGTTGTTCGTTATCTCAAGCGTTGCCTCAAAACCGATCCGCTCGATCGTCAGCTCCTGCTCAATCTCGATCTTCACCCGCGCGCACACCCCGGCGAGGTGCTGTTGCTGGGCCGTGAGCCCCGGCCCGGCGAGCAACACGCCGAGCACCAACAAGACCAAGTAGCCGAAGCCGTAAGGCTTTGGACCACCCCACCCGCAACCACGGACGATGGACGCCCGACCGCGCCCGCGTGCATTCAAAATCATGGTAAATTTGGATACAAGTTGAAACATGCGAAAGACTTTCGTCACGGATTTTCGGAAGGAGCGGACTGGGAGATGACCGGTGACGCCGGTAGGTTCCAACCGCCGCACTGGTCCTGCACAAGGATTCCACCGACATACATGGAGTTGGCGCGGTCGAGTTCGAGGTTGTAGACGATGAACTCACCGGTCTCGCGCCGAATCGCCTCGATGCGGTAGACCGCGCCGTCGCGCCCGTGCAGGCGGTCGCCTTCAACCAAATCGATGGCGGGCAACCAGCCCGCGTGATCCGTCCACACGCGGTGCGGACCGGTGATTTCCAACGTGCGCCGCCGGTCCGGTTCGCGCACGGACACAAGCTCAAGGTGCAGCAGATGGTCCGAGGCGATCTCGATGTGTTCCAAAACCCGCGCGCGTTCGCGCGGGCCGTCGCCCGTGCGGATCCACATGCCTTCCTTAATCCCGATGATCGGGACGAAGAGACCGTCGGCGGTTTCGACAAGTGAGTCCGCCGGGAAGCACCCGAACCCGCCCCCGGAGTAGTTCACGCCCGGCCCCGGAGATTGCGGCGACCGCCCTCCCGGGGCCGGCGACGTAAATGCCGCCGAGCCACAGCCGATAATCATTCCGATCAAAATCGCCGGATTCGCCGTCGCGGCCGAAAACAGCTCGGCGCCGGCGATGAGGGAGGCGCCCACGGGGCGGCTGAATCCGCTCGCGCTGTAAACATCCGAATTGGCAATCGCGCTGAGGATCGTCGCGAGGTCGCCGGCCGATCCGGGAACCAGCACGTCCTTGAGGCATTGCTTCACACGCCCTCCTGGGGTGCCCAAACCGGCAGGGTCGATCCCGCCGCTTCCCGCCAGGCCGTGGATCGTAAACCGCATGGGCACTTCCACAGTTTCCTGCGGCGCCAGCTCCGGAATGAAAGTGATCAACGGAACAAGAGACGCGTGCCCGATGGACATACCCCGAATATCCACATTGCGCATGGGGATGAGCCCCTCGTTGCGGAAGTTCGCGAGAATCGTTGTTTGAAAGCCCGGCTCGACGTCTTCGAAGAACACCGACGGGGGATCGATGACGAGGACCGGGAAGGGCACGCGTGTCTCGAAGGTCTGTTCGATGACAATGTCATACCGGTCGGTGAAGGGCCGCGGGACGACCGTGAAATTGATCGTTACGAGCGCTCGGTCGAGCGTCACTTCGACGGGTATGAGCTGGTCGGGAACGACAGTGACGACGCCGGAGCGCGGCGAGTGGCCGGGTGCTCCCGCCTGCCAGAACCAATCACCTTCCTGTAGACCGGGGAACATCACGCGACCGGAAGCATCGGTTTTGAAGGGACCGACTTCCGCGCGCAGATCGTTGTTGCGCAAGCGCAACGACGCATTGGGCACGGGGTCGAGGAGAAGGTTGTCGACGATGAATTCGACATCACCGGACAGCGACGAGGTCACTTGCGCGAAGAGCGGAAACTCGAAATCCGCCTCAGCGTTGCCGCCCTTGATGACGAGCGTGTCGTTGTGAAACCCGAGGTCGGTGTCCTCCGGCGGTGTGAACACCACGGAGAAGGTGACGGTTCCGCCCACCGGGACGTCGGGCAGGAGAATGCGGCCGTCGCCGTCGCGCGGCAGGTTGACGTCAAACCACGGTACATCCGTCGGCGGAATCAGCTCGACATCCTCAAGCGCGCGGAGGCCCAGATTCGTCAGCGTGACATCCCGGCTCACGAGGCCGCCGCGGTCGACACTCACGTTGACAAACCCGTCCACCGGGCTTGTGACGGAAAGAACGGGTACTGCCGGGCGCATGCTCACTTGCAGGAAGAACTCCGCCTCGGCCCCCTCGGCGGTGCGCATCACCATCGATAGCGCGACTTCGTCAGGCGCGTCCACTGTCGACGTGAGGCGGAAGCGAAGGCTCCGCCGCGCACCGGCACCGAGGGTCTCCGGCGGCGTCTGCGCGAAGGCGACGGAGAGCGTGTCCGTCGGGATCTCGTTGTCGTCGCCATCGATCGTGAAGGCAGTACTGTCGAGCGCCAGCCCCGTCAGTTCAAGGTTGCCCGGGTTGATGAGGCGGAGGGTGAAGTCGAGTGTGTCGGCGCGCGACATAACGGCCGTTCCCAGCGAGGGGTTGAAAAACATCCGGTAGTATTCGACTTCCGTCTGGTCGAGCGGATCGATGACATCGGGATGACTCGCCCAGAAGCGCAACCGCCCGGAGAAGCCGCTCGCCGGGAAGTATTCATACAGATACTCCCCGTTTTCGTCGGTCTCGACGCTTTCGGACCAGACATGCGCGCCGCTCGCGATTCCGATGCGCAGCGGCACACCGGGCACCGGATCACCGGTCTCCCGGTCGACGGCCTTGCCGGTGAGGACAACGGGCTCGAAGTTGGCATAGACCGCCTTCGACGCCGCCGAGGTGCCGAAGTACGGGGCCTCGACAAGGGCGGAATCGGCGCTTCCGGAGAGCGGCCCGGCCGCCTGCTCGTGCGGCTGCCCGATGGCGTTGTAGACGACCTCGGCGACGGCCTCGAACGTGGCCTCGCCGCCTTCGCCGAGGGCTTCGGGCACGAGGATATTCCGGGCGGTGAACGAGGCCGAGGCGCCGGGAGCAACGGAGAGCACGCCGTCACCGTTTGGGCGAACAGCAAGACCGGAGATAGCACCAGTGGTGAAATGGCGTGCCACCTCGGCCCCGCTCACGTCCAGAATAGAAATGTAGAAGTCGCCCTCTTCCGTGCCATTGCCGCGGTTGACGACTATGTCGATGGCCGCCAGTCCAAGGTTTCGCACGGTAACACCGAAATCCGTCAGTCCGCCCGCGAGCGGAACCTCCTGCGGAGCGAGGGTGATCATGTCCGACCGCTCAACCGCGTCCGAGACATCCGCCATCGCTTCGTAGACAACGCGGGATCCGCCGTCGGCCTCATGGACGGCACGCACGCGCAGATCCTGCGGTTGGTCGACCTCGAGGGAGGTCGGAAGTGTGAGCACCGCCTCGAGCGCACCGCCCGGCGGGGCCGCGAGATCGACGGCCCGCGTGTGCGAGACTACCCCTCCGGCGGCTTGGAAACGGTCGAGTTGAAACGCACTGATCCCGAGGGTGCGCGCCGAATCATTGTTGGCCAGCGAAACCTCATAGCGGTCGAAATAGCCGACCACGGGGTCGACGGCGTTGCCCGCGTCGTCAACATTGACAATGATATTCCAATCCACCGGGTGCACTGCGAGGACGCGCGGGGCGCTCTCCTGCCCCTCTGCGTTGACGGCGCGCACCGTATACTCGAACACAGCTGTCTCCGGAGCGACGGTGTCCTGGAAGAGCGGTGCGGCGAGGGCCGCGGCGGTGAGGAGCGTGCCGTTGCGGTAGACGTTGAATCCGGTTGCGGTGGGATCACCGGATTCCCACGTGAGCCGCGCGGTGCCGCCCTGCTCGATCATGGCTTCCAGTCCGGTGACGGCATCGACGAACATCTCGATTTCGGCGGGCGCGGAGAGCGCTTCGTTGCCTACCGCGTCGGCAGAGGCCACTTCGTAGACGAGCAACCCGCGCGGGGGCGAATCGACGATCCCCGCGGCGGTCTGCACGGTGCGGATGCGGGTGCCGTTACGGTAGACGCGGTAGGCGGCGGGCGTTTCCCCTTCCGGTGCGAGCCATGTCACGGAGACACCGGCATCCGTGAGTGTGGCCGCAACATTTGTCGGCGGGGGCGGCGGGGTGCGGTCGGACAACCCTTCGAGGATTCCCGAGGGCAGGCCTTCCGACCCGCGCCGCGAAGCGGTGACGACGTAGCTCCAAAGGCCGTCCTCCGGCGGCAGGTCGGTGAACGAGGTGTTGGTCAGACCGCCGATAAGCAGCGTTTCCGGAGGCGTCGCCGTGAAACCCCCGACCCGGTAGATGTTGTAGACCTCCGCCTTTCCGACCGGGTTCCACGAGACGGCGATCTCACCGTCCTTGAGCGTTGCGGCGGCTAGGCCCGCGGGCCGTCCCGGCGGCGGCGGAAACTCCGTCGTGTAGAGTTCGAGGTCCGCTCCGGCGGTGATCGTCGTCCCGGTGTTGCCCGCCGCGTCGACGGTCTCGAGGAGAAATGAACCCGTGCCGTCGCCCTGCGACGGTCCGAGGGTGAGCGTCCCGGTCCATTGGGTCCCGGTGCCTGTGAGCGCGACGACGAGAACGTCGCCCAGCGGCGGCGAGAAACGGAGCGAGGGCGGCGAGCCCGCGGGCGCGGGTTTGCTCAAAGTGAGGCCGACCTCGAAGGAAACGGGCTGCGCCGTTTGGACCGGCGGCGGCGCGCCGACATTCACCACACCGTTCGGGCGCGTGACATCGAAGACGAGAGCCGGACCCTGCGGCGCGCCGTTGAAGACGTTGCCGGCAAGGTCGCGCGCGGAAACGCGGACTTGCGCCTTTCCTGTGCGCGCGGAGAGGTCGTTCACCGGATAGGCCGCCGTATACGTCTGCTCGCCCTCTTGCGTGAGCGGGACGGAAACGGGTGACGACATGCCTGCCGGACGAACGGTGAGGGACGGTGTGAGCGCAAGCGGTTCGTCCACGGTCAGCGTGATGCCCAGCTCGCCGGGTCCGACCGGCGCGGGCCGGTCGTAGGCGATGGTGAAGCCGGGCGGCGAAGCATCATATTCAACGGTCAGGACATTGGAGAGAGCACTCTCGTTGCCCGCCTGGTCGTAGCCAACCACGGCAATCAAGTAGGTACCGTCCGCGAGCCCGCGCAGCGTTTCCGAAAGGCGGGTCACAGGGTCGCCCCGGTGGGCGGCGGCGGACGCGGTCGCAAACGGCGAGGTGTCCCACACAACGACGAAGGACACCGGGCGCTCTCCCTCTTCGGCGTAGCGCCACTCAAGGCGTATGCCGTCGCCCGGGACATAGAGCGGTTCCTCAAGCACGACGGGCGCGGGCGGTCCGGTATCGAGAAATACTTCGACAGAGAGCGAGTCCGTCGAGCCGAGCAGATCGACCGCCGTGGCGACAAGCGCGTTCCGTCCCTCCACAAGCTCCACGGCGGGAAAACCGAAGGTGCCGTCGGCACCCGTTGTCACCGTGCCCGCGAGCGCGCCGTTGCGCGTGAGGTTGACGACGACGCCGGGCTCCGCCGTGCCGGAGACGGCGACGGGACTCACGTTGAAGAACGTCGAGGAAGCGGGGGCGGCAATCACGGGCCGGGGCGGCGGAGTCGGTGCCACGACGACATTGACTTCGCGCGCCGCCGTGTTTCCGGCGGCGTCCGTTGCAAGGGCGCGCACACGGTAAATACCTGGCGCAAGGGTGCGCGGATCCCAGAGCCCGGCCAACACGCCCGAGCCACTGGAGAAAACGTCCGCGCCCTCCATTTGAAAAGCAAGACGGGAGAGCCCGAGCACCGCCGTCGCCTGCGCGGAAACCTCGACTAGGCGGCTGATTTCCTGTCCCTCCGCAAGGCTGAAAGCGGTGATCACGGGACCCTCGGTGATGAAATCGATTTCCACGGACACGGGAGCACTGAGTTCGCCCGTGAGCGATCTGAACTGCGCGTACACGGTCTTCAGCCCGCCCGCCGCTGAGAGCCGGAAGGGAACCTCCGCAGCGCCGATGTGGAAGACACCGTCCGTCCATGGATCGCGCGGAAAGTCCCGGAACACCGCCCCGGCGAAGGTTGAGTTTTCACTCAGCCGGTAGGCCTCGGCGTTGAGCGCCGCAAGGCGCAGCGAGATATCGCGCGAACCCGTCGAATCCCCGCCGCCCGCGAGGGCCACCGCCGCGCTGAGGACGGATTCGCCGCCCTGCGGCTCGCCGCCGTTCACCGCGCCGTTCCATCCTGCCGCGATTTCAGCGGAATCAGAGGAACCCCACCAGTTGCCGGAGAAGTCGTTTGGCGCCCCGTCGGCGACATCCGCCTGCGTCGTATTGTTTTTGAGGACGGAGCCGGTCACCGTCGCCGAGGCACCGGGCAAGACCCGCACGCCCGTCGCGTTTTCCGCGATAAAGAGGCCGTCACCGACAGTCGCCGCGCCGTCGCCCGCCGTGAGACCGGCGCCTGTGTTGTTCAAGAGAGCGACCGCGCCGAGAACGGGAGTCGCCCCCTCGACAACGAGACCGCCGCCGAAGCGAACGGCCGTATGTTCCAGCATCGAGGCACGCACGGTGTCGGCGAGAACGACCGCGCCCCAGTCACCCGCGAACGGCGGCGCTACCCCGCCCTCCGCCGCCGACGTCAGCAGAATGGGGTCGAGAGCGGTGCCCTGCGCAAGAAGGCGCCCGTCCTCGACGGTGAGCGAGGTGCCCGGCGCAAAACGAAGGATCGTGCCGGGCAGGAGCGTGAGGTCCGCGCCCGCCGCCACGACAAGGCTCTCGAGGACATCGATCACGCCGGGACCGAGCGTGAGGGACTCGGTGATTGTTTCCGAGAGCGGGTCGCGCCACGGCACGGATACGACGGCGGGATCAAAGGCGTCGAGACGGTTCACGGCAACGACGGCAAAGTGCCGCTCCGATCCGCGCTCCAGACCCTCGACGAGAAGACTCTGCTCGCCGCGGGCCAACTCGGCGAGAAG
>SLLG01000154.1 GCA_007134215.1 Opitutales bacterium
ATCGCCCATGACGAAATGTTTGCAGGAGAGCCGGATGCGGGAAATCTGCACGTCCGGTTCGACGAGGGGGAGCAGCGGGTTGGGCAACCCCGCCCGCTGCTCTCTACTCTACTGGCTGTTTCCCGTGTAGGGTTCATGGCCACAAGAGTCACAAAAGACACATGAGGGTGCGGAGGCGTACCTTTTGAAAAAACTTCGGGTTTTTCGAGTTCTTGAGCGCGGCTTCTTCGGGGCCTCACATGGAGATGCCGTCGGGTCCGCGGGTGAGCTGGAAGTCGGTGTTGCCGGTTTTTTGGGTACGGGGCGTGTATTCGCGGGAGAGGGTTCGGTTGACGAGACCGGCGAGACGGGCGAGGGCTTCGGCGGGATCGGCGGCGGGGGTGAGGTCGGCGTGTGCGGCGGGATCGGGCCCGGTGTTGCCGAGGAGGAGGACGGGAACCATGGGGTGCCCCTGGCGGAGGTGGCCGCCGGTGGCGCCGACAATGAGGTGCGCGCCCGAGGCACCGAGCCCGGCGAGCGCTTCCACCCAGTGTGCGGAGTGCGTTTGCATGATGTGCAACCCCGCGTTCGACGGTTTCTCCGCGTAGGCGATAACCTCTCCCTCTACTTCTTCCTCTCCTTCCACCTTTCGCCCGTCATCACTGGCGGCCGGGACTGCCGGAACCGCCTTCGCTGCCCGAGCCACTTCGGTCGCGGGGCGGGACTCCAACCGATGCGCCTGCTTCGAGACACTTTGTATCAGTGCATGGCAGTGCTCCGCGAGGAGGACGGTGCCGTGGTGGGCGAGGACTTCGCCGGCCAGGCAGGCGAGAAGGTCGAGGGCGGCGGTGTCGGCCGCCGGGTCGGCGAGAAGACCGAGGGTGAGGCGGTTCCACCCGGCCGGACGCGGGGCGGGGGCGGTGTCGGCGCGGGCGGCGAACCACTGGTGGACTTTTTCGGCGCAGGCCTCCATGCCGCCGTCGCGCTGGATACCGGCCCAGCCGAAGCGGGCGGGGTCGATGCCGAGCGCGGTGAAGGCTTCGCGCACGAAGGCGTTGTGGGTTTTTTCGCAGCCGTGTTCGAGGAGGAGGGCGGCGCGCGCGTTGGGGTGGGTGGCATAGCCCGCGTAGGCGCGCATGAGGAGGCGGAGGAGTTCGTCGCCGGCGAAGCCGCAGCCCTCCGTGTGGGGCAGGGCGGCGAAGCGGGTGTAGGCCCCGCCGAAGGAAGCGGCTTCGCGGTTGAGGCGTTCCGCGACGATGCGGGCGACCTGCCCGGCGCAGAGGCTGGTGGGGATGATGAGTCCGACGGCGTCTCCGGCGGCCGCCCGGCCCCCGCCGAAGTCGAGGGCGGTGAAGGCGGGGAGTCGAATGGTGAATGGCGAATGGCGAATGACGGATGGCGGAGGGGGGATGACGGATGGCTGATCTCCGACCTCTGTCCTCCGACCCTCGTCCTCCGTCTCGCCACGGGGCCAGTCGCGCCAGATCTGGGTCTGGTGGTGTCCGGCGTGTTCGCCTTTGGTGCGTTCGCCGGAGGCGGTGCGGCGGATGTGGTCGACGAGGGCGGCTTCGAGGACGTCCATCGAGGTGCCGTCGAGGAGGGCGCCGGCGTTGAAGTCCATCTCGTGCTCGAGGAGGCGGTAGCGCCCGGTGGTGGTGACGATTTTGAGGGTGGGAACGAAGGGGAAGTTGGTGATGGAGCCGCTGCCGGTGACGAAGAGGACGAGGTTGCAGCCGGAGGCGACCTGCCCGGCGATGCTTTCGAGGTCGTTGCCGGGGCTGTCCATGAAGAAGAGGCCCGGGGCGGGGAGGGCGGCACCGTAGGGGATGACGCCTTCGAGGCGGCAGTCGGGGTGTTTTTTGGCGGCGGCGCCGATGGATTTGAGGACGATGTTGGCGAGACCGCGCAGGCGGTTGCCGCCGGAGGGGTTGCCCTCGGCGGTGTGGCCGTGGCGTCCGGCAAAGGCCTTGTAGCGGGCGATGCAGTCGAGGAAGGCCGCGGCGGCGGCGGGGTCGCGCACGGTTTGCAGGATGTAGGGCTCGGCCCCGATGAGTTCGTCTGTCTCGGCGAGGTTGGCGGCGCCCCCGCAGCGCACGGTGTAGGCGGCGGCGCGGGCGGCGACGGGGTTGCCGGAGAGGCCGGAGAAGGCGTCGGAACCGCCGCACTGAAGGGCAATGCGCAGTTCGGCGAAGGGCCGGGTCGCGCGGGCATGCGCGTCGGCCTGCGGCAGGAGGCCGCGCAGGAGGGTTTCGGCGCGCGCGGCTGCGGCGTCCCAGCCGTCGCGAAGGGAGAGGAAGGCATGCGGAATGGCTTCGAGGGGCAGTCCGGCTTCGGCGGCATGGGCGCGGAGGCTGTCGTTGTTGACGGCTTCGTCGCCGTGGTCGACGGCGATGACGGCCCCGACGTTGGGATGGACCATGAAGCGCGCGAGGCAGCGCAGGAGGATTTCGCGGTTGTGGGGCGCGGGATTGCCCGCTCCCTCGGTGTGGGCGACGGCGACGACCCCGTCGACATTGGCGAAGCCGGCGGCGAGCGGGCCGAGGCGGGCGGCGGCCTCGCGTGCGAAGCTCGCGGCAAGGGAGGAGACGCCGAGGAGGACGACGTGGTTGCGCGTGCCGGTGCCGCGCCCGCCCGCGCGGGGATAGCCCATGAAAACGGGTGGATCTTCGACCGGCGGCAGCGGCGGCGCGGGGCGGAAGCCGGTGCGGTCGAAGCGGAAGGGCTTGATACGGTCCTCGAAATTGGGGCCGGCGGGAACGTGCCCGGCGGGGTGGTGGCGGCGCAACTCTTCGAGGACGTTGGCGTTGGCGAGCGGTTCGCCGGGGGCGATGTCGCGCAGGGCAATGCCGAAGGGCAGTCCCCATGAGGTGAGGGCGGCGCCCTTGCGGACGGGAACAATGGCGAGGCGGTGCCCCTCGAAGACGTGTCCGGCGGCGGTCACGGTAACATCCCCGGTAAGCACGGGGTCGCCCGGCGCGAGGTCCGCGACGGCAACGGCACAGTTATCCCCGGCGGTGGGGACGATGGCACGGGCGGGGTTCTTGCGTTCCATTATTTATCCCGGGCTTGGGGATACCTGGTATATTGACTGTCCGGCGGGTGGTTCCGGATGTCAACGGGGTGCGTCACGGCGCGGGCGAATCACCCGTCCGCGGGCGCGTCGCGGCACAGTCCGCGGGCGGTTTCCCATGCGGCCTGAAGGGTCTTGCGGCAGTGGCGTACGACGTCCATCGAGGTCATGCCCTCGTTGAGGATGACTTCGCAGAGGACGCGGGGGCGGTCGCGCGGGTTGAGGAAACCCATGTGCCGCATCGCAGCCATCTTCTGCGCGACGACACCGGTGTTGACGACGCCCGGCGGACCGAAGGGTAGGTGGCGGTCGCCGAAGAGCGGGTGGCGGCGGTCCGTCACGCAGTTGCAGAAGTGGAATTCGAGAATGAAGTCGCGCGCCATCTCGACCGATTCGATGACATCGTCGCCGTTGAGGATCATGTGGGCGGTGTCGAGGCAGAGACCGAGCGCGGGGCCGCGTGAAGCGATACTCCGGCAAATGTCCACGGCCTCCTCTGTCTTTCCAAGGGTGCAGCGCTTGTGCGCCTCGTAGTCGAGCGGTTCGATGAGGACGTTGAGGGGACGGTCCGCCGCGGCGCCGGCGATGTGAAAGAGGGAGTCTTCGAGCGCCTTGAGCGCCTCCGCCCGCCGTCCGCCCTCCGCCGGCCGCGCCCCGCTCACGACGCCGACGGTCGCGGCTCCTGTCGCCTCCGCCTCGTCAAAGCGGTCGACCACGGCACGCCAGCTCCGCTCCCGGTTGGCCGTTTCGAGGTCGGAGAGGTTCAAGCCGTTCTCCGCGAAGACGCGCGTGAGTGTGTACGTCAACGGAATGCCGCGCTCCTTTACAAGCGCCGCAATACTGCGCCGCTCGCTGGCAAAGGGCACGTCCACGACTTGCAGCGCCTCGAAAAAATCCGAGTCGCCGAACACGCTCTCGATCGCCTGAAAGGTCGCCCCCTCCGTCTCCCGCGAGTCCGGCCATGCGTTCGATATCATCACCCCCGGCCGCGCCACTTCCGCGAGCGCCGCCTCCCTCTCCGCTGTTCCCGTTTTCACCATGGTGTTTTCTTCCGATCTTATTTTTCTTGAATCTAAATAGTTCATGAACTAAACAGCAAGGAGAAAATCCACGCAAGGGTTTAAACGATGAAAATGACGTATCAAACGGTGGCGGAGATAGAACGGGGCTACAGCATCGCGCTGGTGCCCGGGGCGGACGCGGGGGGCGGATCGGCCTTTGTCGCGGGCAGCGAGGGAAAGGACGAGCTGCTGTATTTCGAGCCGCCGGCGTACCGGCCGCGGGTCATCGCGCGGGAGCCCGGGGGCTTTATCAGCCTCGCGCCGCTGGAGTGGAAGGGACGGCGCTACGTGGCGGCCTCGACGCGGTTCTACCCGTTCTTCGAGGCGGCGGAGTCGGCCATCCGCCTGTATCCGCTGGACGCGGGGGAGTGCCCGCCGGGGACGGACGTTGCGGCGCTGCCCTACACGCACCGCATCGGGGTGCACACGGCGGGCGGGCGGGCGTGGTTGCTGGCCTCGACGCTCTGCGGCGGCAAAGAAGACCGCGACGACTGGAGTCAGCCGGGGGGGATTCACCTGCTGGAGGTGCCCGACGATCCGGCCGCCCCGTGGCCTTCGCGGCAGATTGTGAGCGGCCTGAACAAGAATCACGGCATGGACCCGGCGGTGCTGGGGCCGGACCGCGAGCGCGGGTGGCTGCTTTCGGCGCGGGAGGGCCTGCTTTTCATGCCGGTGCCGGATAACCCGGACGGGCCGTGGCGCACGCGCGTCATTGACGAACGGGAACACAGCGACGCCTTCGCCTTTGACTGGGTCGCGCCGGGGGAAACGGAGATCTTCTCGATCAGTCCGTTCCACGGCAACGTCCTCGCGCGGCACAGTTGCAACGGGCATGGTTGGGAGCGCGAGGTCATCGACGACGATCTTGCCATGGGGCACATCGTCTGGGCGGGCGATTTTCTCGGCGAGCCGGGCCTGCTCGCGGGCAGCCGCCGCGAACGCAAAGAGCTGCGCCTCTACCGCCGCGACCCGGATGCGCCAAACGGCTTGCGCTACACGACCCTCGAAGAAGGCATCGGACCCTCGCAGATGGTGGTCGTGACGCCGAACGACAACCGCGCCATCCTCTATGTGGCGGCGCATGGCGTGAATGAAATCCGCGTCTACCATCTGGAGAAATGATCGCCGCACTCCACTTCAAGGGCAAGCTTCTGCACGAGTGCACGCTCGCGGGGGACACGCGGGCGGACGGGCTGTTTCCCGGCCACATCAACGCGGCGCAGGCAAGCCGCGACCGCTTTCTTGTGCTCTACTCGACGCGCAATTGGCGGGGCTCGGACGACAACTGTTCGATCATCTGCCAGATCCGCGACGGGGCCTACGACGGACCGGTATTGCGGGAGGTGCGGCTGGCGCGGTCGGTCGATGACTGGCGGCCGTTCGACGACGGCAAGACCTACGTGAAGGCGCACCTGCACCCGCTGGTCTTCGGGGTTCCCGCCGGGGCCTTGGTGGACGGAAGGACGCCGGAGAACGCGGGGCTCTTCGTTTTCATGTGGAACCGGCGCGCCCGCGAACTTGATCCCGAAACCGGGTTCATGCTCCACTACCACAAGGAAGTGCCCGTGCTGGACGACCTCTCCGTGACGGAGTGGACGCAGTTGCGCCTGAATGCGGCAGGGGACGACTTTGAGGTCGTACAACCCGTCGAGACCCTGCGTCAGCGCGACTACACGCTGGGATACCCGTTTTGTGAGATCGACGCGCGACGCATGGCGCTGACGATGAACCCGCCCGTGCCGCGCGATGCGGCGGGGACGGAGTGGATCGGCTCGACCACCTACCAGCGCCCCGGCGAGCCCGAGCGGGCGGGGACCAAAGGCTTTGTTTACAACAAGGTGCGGGACCGCTACGAGTGGCGGCATTGCGGCCCACTCTCCGCCCCGGGCCTCTTTGAGTCGGCGGTTGCGCGCCTCGACGGACGGTGGGTACTGATGGCGCGGATACAGAAGAGTATGAAGGCAAAGGGGGGCGGTCCCGTTGCGTGGATGCCCATGGACGATCCGTACGGCCCCCTGCCGGATCCGCTGTGCCCCGGAGCACCGCGCGCAAACGCTCCGACGACTGCCTTCCGCTGCGCCGACGGCGGACTGCGCCTCTTCACGAGCGATCCTGGCCTGTCTCCATACGGACACCCGCGCAACCCGCTTTTCATGTGGGACATCGATCCGTCGGACGGGTTCCGCGCGAAGGAGCGGCGCACCGTCTTCGACAGCGTGGCGCGGGGCCTGCCCATCCGCGAGGAGAGCCTTCCTGTCGTCGACCAGGCGAAAGTCTTTCCGCACGCCGGGGGCCGGCGCCAGCTCGTTGCCCATCGTGTGCGCCCCCGCGCCCTCGCCTCCGGGCTCAAGACAGGAGTGGTCGTGAACGAGGCGGAGAAGGAAGTGAGCGGCATCTACTACTCGGAAATCGAATACACGGAAAGCCAACCCGCGCAGTGGCGTTTCGCCGAAGCGGAAAAGGGCGCGGGCCGAGAGAAAGGGGGGACGAATGAAGAGCATGAAGGCAAATGAGACCGGCCTCCCCAAGATCTCGCATACGCGGGGTTTACAGTGGAGCGGGCGACATGTATCCGAACGCGTGAGCGTTTGGACCTGCGCCTTCTTCCTTTTCTGCTTCCTCGCTCCGTTCGAAGCCGCCGCCGCCGCGGAGGTCTACGTACGCGGCGTGGTGTTCCACGACCGCGACGGCACGGGCGCACGCGGGGCCGGGGACGAGGGAATTCCGGGCGTAATGGTATCCAACGGTGACGCCGTCGTGCGCACGGACGCGGAGGGGCGCTATGTTCTGCCCGCGCGGGAGAACCGATCCATCTTTGTTATCAAACCGGCGGGCTGGACGCTGCCGGTGGATGACAACGGGCTGCCCGTCTTCTACTACAACCACGTTCCGGAAGGCTCGCCTCCGCTCTTCTACGGAGGCGTCGATCCGACGGGTCCGCTGCCGGAATCGGTCGACTTCCCCCTCCGGCGCGGCGAAGCGGCGGAGGATTTCACGGTGCTTCTCGTGGCCGATCCGCAGGTGCGGCACCTCGACCAGGTCGGCTACTACCGCAAACTCGTGGTGGAGGAACTGGCGGAGCGCACGGACTATGAGTTCGGGATCGTTCTCGGAGACATGGTGGCGAACGATCTAGGTATGTTCGGCCCGTACATCGAGGTCAACCGGAGGATCCCGCGTCCGGTGTACCATGTATTGGGGAATCACGACATCGACCGCGACGCCCCCGACGAGCGCTCGGGAGACGACACCTACAACCGTCACTTCGGCCCCTCCACCTACGCCTTTGAGCACGGCAAGGCATTTTTCTTTGTCCTCAACAACGTCCGCTTTCCCGTGGACGCCGATCCCGGCGGGCGTGTGTATGTGGGCGGCTTTGCCGATGATGTCATCCGTTTCGTGGAGAACACCCTCCGCCACGTGCCCGTGGACCGCCTCATCGTTCTCAATATGCACATACCGCTTCTTCTCGGCATTCCCGGTGTGGAGGACCGGACCTTCCGCATGAACGAGCGCCGCCGCCTCCTAAGATTGTTCCGCGACCGCCCGAATGTCATCGCCCTCGCCGGGCACCTGCACTACCAGCAGCACATTTACATCGGGGAGGAAGGCGGATGGCCAGGCTTGGAACCGCTCCATATGTGGGTGGTGGGTACGGCTTCGGGGAGCCACTGGAGCGGCGCGCCGGACGAGCGCGGCGTACCCGACTCGATGATGCCCGACGGGGTGCCGCCGGGCTACGGATTTCTCCATATATCGGGAACGGACTACCGGTTTGCCTACAAGGCCGCGGGGTATCCGGAAGACCACCAGATGCGCTTCACCGCGCCGCGCCACATCATTACGGGCGAGCGCAACCTGCCCATGTATGTGAACGTCTTCAACGGCTGTGCGCGGACGACCGTGGAGTTCCGCGTCCTGCCCGGCGGCGATTGGCACCCGATGCAGAGGCGGTGGGGGTTCGATCCCTACTACCAGGGCCGCCGCCTGTGGGAGCGGGATGAAAGCGAATCGCCGCCGGAAGGCACACGGCTGCCGCCGCCCGTCCTCACCTCGCACCTGTGGCAGGCCCGCGTGCCCCGCGAACTCGAGCCCGGTGAATACACCCTCGAAGCACGCGCCACGGATCCGTGGGGTCGCACCTTCACGGCCCGGCGCAAGGTGGGCGTCCATCCCGTTGAACACCCCTACGGCCGCCTCTCGCGCGGCGGCTTTGAACCTCCACCGCACCGGCAATGAAGTCTCCGCCCCTGTCCGTCGACGTCCCCGATCCCTCCAACCTCGATTACCATCATGGAGCGCTGCGGCCCGTCGCGGGTGTGCAGAGCTTTCAGGTGCTGCGCGCCAACCGGGAGCGCCCCGACGCCGCCGAGGGCACGGGCTGGACCTACAACCACGCGCCCATGCTGGCGTATTGGAAAAACCGCTTCTGGCTGCATTACCTGAGCAATCCCGTCGGTGAGCACGCCGCGCCCGGGCACACGCTGCTCACGGAATCACCCGACGGGCGGACGTGGGCACGGCCGCGTGTCGTCTTTCCCGTCTACCGCATCCCGCGCGGGATCAATGCGCAGTTCGACGAGGATCCGGAGGGCGCGCCGGAGGAGGCGGTCATGCACCAGCGGATGGGCTTTCACGTCGCGCCGGACGGGCGCCTCCTCACACTCGGGTTTTATGGGTACTGCCCGAAGCCGACGCACCTTCCCTTTGACAGGCGGGGCATCGGGCGGGTCGTTCGGGAGGTGCGCGGGGACGGTTCGTTCGGTCCCGTGTATTTTATCCACATCAACCGGCAGGCGGGGTGGGCGAAGGACACAGTGGCTTACCCATTCTACACGGAGTCGGACGACCCGGGGTTTGTCGAGGCCTGCGAGTCGCTCCTCGCCGATCCGTTGCTCGTGCAGCAGTGGTGCGAGGAGCACGGAAGCGCCGATGAGAAGGTGCGCCTCAAAGGCCGCTACAAGTCGCTCGCCTTCTATACGCTGGAGGACGGGCGGGCGGTGGGCTTCTGGAAGTGGGCGATCGGGGGGGTGACGCGCGACCGCGGGGAGACGTGGGAGTGGCTGGGCGAGGTGCCGGGCCTCGAAAACGCGGGCGGCAAGGTCTGGGCGCAGCGAACAGGCGACGGCAGCTACGCGCTCGTCTACAATCCGTCGACCAACAACAAGCACCGTTGGCCCTTGGCTGTCGTGACCAGTGACGGCGGCCTGCGCTTCGGCGGGCTGCTGCTCGCGGAGGGCGAGTGCCCGCCCCGGCGCTACGCGGGGGGTGCCTTCAAGGACTTCGGCATGAACTATGTGCGCGGCATCGTGGAGGGCAACGGTGCCCCGCCCGACGGCGGCCTGTGGATCGCCTACAGCATGAACAAGGAAGACATCTGGGTGACGCGCCTGCCCGTTCCGGTGACGGCGTCGGCGGAGCGCTCCGTGGAGGATATGTTCGCCGGCACCGGGCCGGGTCCCGGTGTGCCCGGCTGGAATGTCTATTCGCCGCTGTGGGCACCGGTTTCGGTTGCCGACACTCCGGACGGGGACGGCCGCTGCCTGCGCATGGAGGACGGCGAACCCCGCGACTACGCCCGCGCGGAGCGCGCCTTCGCGCCGCTGGAGAGGGGCTCGGCGGAGCTTCGGGTGCGCGGCGCGCAGGGCGGCGGGAAGCCGCTTTTCGTGGAGTTGTGGGACGGGCGCGGGGCGATTCCCGTGCGCGTGGTCTTCGATACCGACGGTATGGTCCGCGTCCAGCACGGGCGTAAGACAGATGCGGCGGGTCGGTTCAGCAGGGACTGCTGGCACACCCTCCGCTTCGTGTTCGACACCGTGCACCAGCGCTGTGTGATCCTTTTCGACGGCGCGGACACGGGCCGGAATCAAAGCTACCAAGGCGATAAACCGCCGCACACGGGCTGGCTCTTCCGCGCGCCTGTCCGTTCCATCGAGCGACTGGTCTTGCGCACCGGACCGGTGCGGCGTAGCCCGGATCTCGATACACCGGTCGACGGCGGCGAAGATTTGCCGGACGTCTCGCAGAGGCTTGCGCCGAGTGTCTTTTTTGTCTCGACGGTGCGGATCGGCCCGGAAGATCAGACCGTGGCTGACTGACGCGGCGTTCTTCGAACTGCGGGAACTACGATGAAAGTGCTCACGGGATTGTATGGCGTATGGACGAGGGGAGTCCGCGCCGGACGGGTGTGGCTCGTCGCCGTGCCCGTGCTCCTTACCGCCTGCGTGCCGCCAGGGGAGGTTCCGGAGGTGTCCGGAGCGGAGCGGGACTGGGAGGCAGCCGCGCCCCCGCGCCCCGAATACCCCCCTGAGCGGACCGGGGCGATCCTGCGCGAACGGCGTTTTCAGGAGGCCCCCGGACTTGCGCGAGAGGTCGCGGAGGGACGGTTGCCGCCGGTCGCGGAGCGGTTGCCGGAGAATCCCCTTGTCGTCTTTCCCCTTGAAGAGACCGGGGTTTACGGGGGCGGCCTGCGGCGCGTGACCTCGGCGGATGTCGGCTATGAGAACACCGTGAAGCGTACGATGGTGGAAAACCTCATGGCATGGGAGCGCCCCGTGCCCACGGAGATCATCCACAACCTCGCCGAAGCGCACGCTTACCATGATGAAGGTGCCCGCATGCGGGTGCGCCTTCGCGCGGGTATCCGATGGTCCGACGGGCACCCGTTCACCGTCGACGATATACTCTTCTGGTACGAGGACACGGTCGTCGACGAGGAGGGCAGGGACCCGAAGTACCCGTTTTTTCCGCCGGAGTGGATGCAGGAGGGCCGGCCCCTGCGCCTTGAGCGGGTCGACGCGCACACCCTCGACATCATCGGTTCGCAACCGCTCGGGCGTCTCCCCGAAGTGCTCACGGGCAATATCATCGCCCTGCCGAAGCATTATTTCGCGCCGCACCATCCGCGCTACAACCCGGAGGCGAACTACGCCGATTTCCGCCGCATGTCGACCGACGCGCAGTTGACCTACCAGCCCGGCATTCCCCGCCTCACGGCATGGGTCCCGACGACGTGGAACAAGGGCCGCCGCGTCGTGTATGAGCGAAATCCCTACTACTGGAAAATCGATCCGGAGGGCAACCAACTGCCGTACGCCGACCGGCTCACTTTCGAAATCGTGCCCAATGCCGAGATACGCCTCTTCAAGTTCATCAACGGCGAAGTCGACATCATGGGCGACATCCCCCTCGGCAACGCCTATCCGACGTTGCGCGCTTACGCCAGTTCGGGGCGCTTCAGCGTCCGTTACTCCCCGCCGCGGCCTTTCTACGCGCTTGCTTTCAACTGGGACACGCCCGATCCGCGCCTGCGCGCCGCCTTCCGCAACCGCGATGTGCGAATCGCCGTTTCCCACGCCATCAACCGCGACGAAATCAACCGGATCGTCGGGCACGGGCTTCTTGTTCCCTCCGGCTACTCCCTCGGACCGGACAGTCCTTTCTTCTGCGAGGAACAGTTTTTCCGCTACGCCGAATACGACCCCGCGCGCTCCGCCGCCCTCCTCGACGCGGCGGGCTACACCGACCGCAACGGCGACGGCTACCGGCAGTTCGCCGACGGCTCGCGCTTCGAGGTGACAATCGATTTTGTCGTCGACCGCGGCGTGGGGACGGGGTTTCTCGAACTCGTGCGCGAATACCTCGAAGCTGTCGGCATCCGCACGCACCTCAACTTCGGGATGAACAATATTATCATGGAGCGCCGCACGACCGGCGTCTTCGAGATCCTCGCCCGCCGCCAGCCGACCAACCTTCTCGACCAGATCCAGCACTTCGGCGCGGTCGGGCCGAATTTCCCTTTCTGGCACCCGCACGCCGTCAGCGAGGGGCCGGAATGGCTCCGGCGGGCGACGGAACACCTCCGGCTCGCCCACTCCACGATCAATCCGGAGGAGCGCCGACGGCACGCGGAGATTGTCCGCGACCTCCACGTCGAAAACATCCCCATGGTCTCCTTGGGCGCGCAACGCGAAGTCTTCGCCGTCCACCAACGAATCGGCAACGCCCCTGCCACCGCTGTCCTCGACACCTCCTACCGCGGCTGGGAACGACCCGTCTTCCACGAGCAGCTCTTCATCCGCCGCTCCCCGTAATCGGGCAGATTCATCGCCCGACACTGAAACGGTCGCTGCCCCGCGATCACCTGCCTTCAGATACCTCCTCCTCCCCGGACGGCTACAAGTCTGAAACAGCGCACTTGTTCGGGACGGCGAGGAGGCTAACCGACATCTCCTTGGTGCCATCCGCGAGCGTGTCCGGTATCCACAGAAAGAAGGGCGAATCAAAGCCGCGGGCACGGCGGGCTTGGGACGCGGGCACGGCGGGCCTGCGAAACCGTACTACCCTTTCTACGACCCCGGTTTGACGGCGGGGATGTTGCGGAGTTCGGGGGGTAGGTTGCCGGGTTCGTAGGTGGGGAAGTTCATTTCGAGGAGGGAGACGAGGGGGGCGTCGAAGCGGGCTTCGCCGGCGCTGCGGTCGACGAGGACGGCGACGGCGGCGACAGTGCCTCCGCGGCTGTCGACGAGGTCGATGGTCTCGCGCACGCGCCCGCCGCGGGTGATGACGTCTTCGACGATGAGAACGCGTTCACCGTTGGCGATGCGGAAGTTGCGGCGCAGGGCGAGGCGGTCGTTGTCCTTCTCGGCGAAGATGTAGCGTTTGCCGAGCTGGCGGGCGACTTCCTGCCCGATGACGAGCCCGCCCATGGCGGGGGCGATGACGGTGTCGCACTCGAGTTCGCCGGGGAGTCTGTCGATGAGCATCTCCGCGAGCCGCGTCACGTGGCCGAGGTGCTCGCACACACGCGCGCACTGGAAGAAGTGTCCGGAGCGCAGGCCGGAGCGCAGGATAAAGTGCCCTTCGAGGAGGGCGCCGGTTTCGCGGAATATGTCGAGGACCTCAGCGTCGGTTTGTGCCATACACCAAGACCCAACGGATTTCCGCGCGCAGGCAACGGGAAAACGTCCCGGGTCACGCCGTGCCGCGCGCGCGCTGCCGCTCCCAGTGTTTGCGGAAGCGGGGGACGAGGGTCTCCTCGATGTGGGCGAAGGCGGCGGCGAGCCCCTTTTCGCGGTAGACGAGTCCGATTCCGGCTTCGACTCGGGTGGGCGGGCCGTTGCCGGCGAGGAACCGGTTGGAGGTCATGAGCGTGAAGCACTCGATCCGCGTGGGACCGCTGACGCGGGCGGCGGCCCATTCGCGGGCGTATAGGGCGAGAACGGCGTCGCCGATCCACGCGAGTTCGCGTTCGGTTTCTTTGTCTCCAAGGTCCATGGGGTTCTCCGGGCGGGGGCGCTCAGTGGCGCATGACGGGGATTTCGGCGGAGCGGTCTTCGCCCGAGGCGGAGACTTCGGCGAGGTCGGCGAGAAAGGCGTCGATATCCTCTTCGCGGGTGTCCCAGCTGCACATGAGGCGGCAACCCCCGGCGGCGATGAAGTCGTAGAAGGTCCAGCCGCGGGCGTAGAGACCGGTGATGACGGCGTCGTCCCAGCGCACGAAGACGCTGTTGGCCTCGCGGGGATAGACGACGGTGCCGGCGCCGAGGCGGCGGATGCCTTCTTCGAGGCGGGCGGCGGCGGCGTTGGCGGCGGCGGCGTGGCGCAGCCATGCACCGTCTTTGAGGACGCCGAGCCACGGAGCGCTGAGGTAGCGCATTTTGGAGGCGAGTTGGCCGGCTTGTTTGCAGCGGTATTCAAACTCGGCGGCGAGACGCTTGTCGAAGAAGATAATGGCTTCGCCGAGCATCATGCCGTTTTTCGTGCCGCCGAAGCAGAGGACGTCGACACCCGCGCGCCATGTGATGTCCTTGGGCGCGCAACCGAGGGAGGCCACGGCGTTCGCGAAGCGCGCGCCGTCCATGTGCATTTTGAGCCCGAGCCCGTGGGTGATGGCCCCGAGTTCGCGGAGGGCGTCGGGCGGGTAGACGGTGCCGACCTCGGTGGCCTGCGTGACGCTGAGAACGCGCGGCTTGGGAAAATGCAGGTCGGAGCGGCGGTGCACGATGGATTCGACGGCGTCGGGCGGAATGCGCCCGTGATTGCCGGGAGCGAGGAGGATCTTGGAGCCGCCGCTGTAGAATTCGGGCGCGCCGCATTCGTCGGTCTCGATGTGCGCGAGTTCGTGGCAGATGACGCTGTGGTAGCTGTGGCACAGGCTGGCGAGGGCGAGTGAGTTGGCGGCGGTGCCGTTGAAGGCGAAGAATACCTCGCAGTCGGTCTCGAAGATTTCGCGGAAGCGCTCGCAGGCGCGGGCGGTGTGACTGTCGTTGCCGTAGGCGGGGGAGTGTCCGTGGCGCGCCGCTTCGAGGGCTTCCCACGCTTCCGGGCAGATGCCTGCGTTGTTGTCGCTGGCGAAGTTACGCGCGCGTTTGTCCATGGGCAGGACTGTGCGGGAGGTTCCGCAGGGGTCAACTCCGCGGCGGAAGACCGGGAATACAGAATTTGTCTCGATCGTTTGTAAGGTCGTGTTAAAACCGTCTCGCAGCGAAGGTTTTTTTCACAGGTGCATTGAATTTATTGCCCGCGGTAGAGTTAATGGGGGCGTGAATGTGAAATACCCAGCCTGCGTTTTGCCGGTGCGGCGACCGCCGGGGGCCGTGCGTCCGCGGATCAATACGGGATTGCGTGCGCGCGGGTAGGCTGCGTGGATGGAACGAACGATGCCCAAGGTTTTAGTAGTCGACGACGCGCAGGGGGTCCACGAGATGATGGGCACTCTGTTTACGACCATGGACGTGGAGGCAATCCACGCCACGTCGGCCACAGAGGCGCTGGAGGTGTTCAAACGCGAGAAAGTGGATGTGGTGCTCACCGATGTGCGCATGGAGCGTATCGACGGCATCACCTTTCTGCGCAAGCTGAAGAAGGTCGACGACGACGCGGTGGTGATCGTCATGACCGCGTTCGACCGCAAGGAGGACATTCTCGCCGCGCTCAAGCTCGGGGCCTTCGACTTCTTCATCAAGCCCTTCTCCGTCAATGATTTCAAAGACAGCCTCGCCCGTGCCTTCGCGGAACGGGAGCGGCGGGATGCCGCCCTCGGTGGGGAGACTGCCGAAGCGCTCGCCTCCCTGCGCGGCCAACTGGAGGAAAAGGAGGCCGCGCTGAAGGCACGCGAGGAGGCGCTCACCTCCGCGGAAAAGGCGGGCGGCGGCATAGGAAAGGACGGCGGTGCCGGGTCGCGCGAGCGGATACTCGCGGCGCGCGAGAAGGCGGTGGAGGAGGCCGAGGCCGCCGTGGCGAAGGCCCAGGCCGAAATCGAGCGGAAGCTTCTCGCGATCGACGATTTTTCTTCCTTCGACGGCAGCGCGCCCGCGCCGAAGACGGCTCCGCCGCCGGAACCCGCCGCCACACCTTCGGCGCAGGGCGAAAGTTCCGATTCCGCGAGGCTTAAGGCCCTCGCCGAGCGCGAGGAACTCCTCGCCGAACGCGAGGCGTTCCTCGAGCAGAGTGAGAACGCGCTCTTCGAGAAGGGCCAGGCGCTCCAGGAGCTGGAGACCGAGTTGGAGCACATGCGTGACCAACTTGAGGAGCGGGGCGCGAAGAGCGGCCCCGCGCCGGTTTCCAAGGAAGCCGCGGCGGAAATCGAGGCCGAGAAGGCCGAACTCACCGCGCGGGCACGCGAACTCGAAAAGCGGGAGCGCGAACTCAAAGACGGTCTCGCCTCCCTCGCGAAACGCGAGAAGCAGCTGGCCCGCAGCGAAGCGCTTGTGCGCGCCCGTGAAAAATACCTCGAGGCGAGCGAGAGCATTCTTTTTGAAAAAGAGGATTGATGCCGCGCCCGCTCCGTCATCTGTAGTTTGCGCGCATGACTGGTCACCTGACCATTGGTTGGAAGGAGAATATCGCCCTGCCTGACTGGGGCATCGACGCGATGACGGCGAAGCTCGACACCGGCGCGCGCGGCTCGGCCATTGATGTCGCCCGCATCGAGATGCTCGACGGCGGCCGCGTGCGCTTCGATGTGATTCTCGAGCGCGGCGCGTCGGCGCGCTTCCGCACGGTGGAGGCGGAGATCGCGGGCGAAGCGCGGGTCCGCTCCAGCAATGGCATCATGCAGCGGCGCGTGCGCGTGCGCACCGGTGTGCTGCTCGGCGGTGTGCTGAAGGAGACGGAGTTTTCCCTCGTTTCGCGCAAGCGCATGATCCACCGTGTTCTTCTCGGGCGCCGGTTCATGAGCGGGGCGTTTCTCATCGACAGCGGTCGGCGCTACCTCCTCGGCAAACCGGCGCCGGCAAAGAGAAAGCCGAAGCCCCGCAAGCGTCCATGAGCCCGACAACAAACATAGCGCCGCGCGAGCCGATGAAGCTCGCCGTCCTCTCGCGCAACACGCGCCTCTACAGCACGCGACGCCTCGTAGAGGCGGCCCGCGCCCGCGGGCACAATTGCCGCGTCTTCGACACCCTGCGGTTCGGGCTCTTTGTCGAGCACGCGAATCCTCAACTCACCTACCGTGGCAAGCGGTTCGGCGAGGTCGATGCGATCATCCCGCGCATCGGCGCTTCCATCAGTTTTTTCGGGGCAGCCATTGTGCGGCAGTTCGAGCAGATGGGGGTCTTCACGCCCAATTCGGCGACGAGCATAAGCACTTCCCGCGACAAGCTGCGCTCGCTGCAAGTCCTCAGCCGCCACGACATCGGCATCGCCGCGAGCGCGTTTGTGCGCGACAAGCGCGACGTGCTCCCAGCCATCGCGCGTGTGGGCGGCGCGCCTGTTATCATCAAACTCCTCGAGGGCACGCAGGGCGTCGGCGTGATCCTCGCCGACACGGAAAGAGTCGCCGAGACCATCATTGAGACGCTCCAGTCGACGCAGCAGAACGTGCTCATCCAGAAATTCGTGAAGGAATCGAAGGGGCGCGACATCCGCGCGCTCGTCGTCGGCGACCGGGTGGTGGCGGCCATGCGCCGCCGCGCCATGGGCAGCGAATTCCGCAGCAACGTCCACCGCGGGGGCACGACCGAATCCGTCGAATTGCCGGACAATTATGTGCGCACCGCCGTGCGCGCCGCGCAGATCATCGGCCTGCGCGTGGCCGGTGTCGACATGCTCGAAGGCAGCGAGGGACCCGTCATCATGGAGGTCAATTCCTCGCCGGGGCTGGAGGGTATCGAAAAGAGCACCGGCATCGACGTGGCGGGCGAAATTATCGACTATCTTGCCGAACACGCCCGCTTCAGCGACATCGACCTGCGCGAGCGCCTCAGCTTTGCGCGGGGCCACCTCGTCGCCGAGTTCAGTCTTGCTTCCGATTCTCCGCTCAACGGCTTGAGCCTTGCCGAGTCCGGCCTGCGCGAGCGCGGCATCGTCGTCATGAGCATCAACCGGCAGGGGACGCATTACCCGGTGCCGCAGGGTAGTGACCGTCTGCAGGCCGGCGACGTCCTCCTCTGCTACGGCCCCAGGCTGTCGCTGCGAGAGTTCCTCCCCACGCTCCACTCCAAGCGTGCCGTCCGCCGCCGCAAGGCCCCGAAACCGAAAGCCCGTTGAAAGACCGGGCCCAGCTACGCTTCGGCGGCGTGCGCGTCCCGCGCGGACAAACCGCCGACATCCGCCTGAAAATCTCCGAGACCTACACCGGCGAGGACGTCATCCTGCCCATCCGTGTGGCCCGCGCGAAGAAAAGCGGCAAGGTCGGGTTTGTCTCCGCCGCCGTGCACGGCGACGAACTCAACGGCACCGGCATCATCCACGACTTTCTCTCCGACAGCCCCGGCGAGCTGCTTCGCGGCACCCTCGTCCTCGTGCCCGTTGTCAACGTCTTCGGCTTCGAGGGCAACGCCCGCTTCATGCCCGACGGGCGCGACCTCAACCGCTCTTTCCCCGGGATCGCGGCGGGGAGCCTTGCCGCCCGCGTCGCACACACCCTCATGCGCGAGATCGTCCTCAAGTGCGACTTCGGCATCGACCTGCACACCGCCGCATTCCAGCGAACCAACTTTCCCAACGTGCGCGCCGACCTGCGCGACCCCGCCGTGCGCGAACTCGCCCACGCCTTCGGCTGTGCCCTCGTCGTTGACGGCAAGGGACCCGAGGGCTCCCTGCGCCGCGCGGCCTGCGCCGCCGGCGTGCCCACGATCATCCTCGAAGCAGGCGAACCCTACAAGATCGAGCCCTCCGTCCTCGAAATCGGCGCGGACGGCCTGCGCAGCGTCCTCCGCCACTTCGGCATGCTCCCGGGGGCGGTGGGAAAACCGCCTTTCCTCGCCGACATCCGCAAAACCCTCTGGGTGCGCGCCGCCCAGGGCGGCATCCTGCGCTTCCACGTCGCCCCCGGCGACTTCGTCGACGCCGCCCAGCCCCTCGCCTCCATCCACAGCCTCCTCGGTGAACGGCGCGAAGTCATCCTCTCCCCGCGCGACGGCATCATCCTCGGCATGACCACCATGCCCGGCGTCAAACCCGGCGAGCCCGTCTGCCACGTCGCCATCCCCTCCCGCAGCGTCGCCGCCCTCCGCCGCCAGATGGACCGCGCCAAAGAAGGCCTCCACCACCGCGCCCAGTCCGACCTCGCCACCAGCTTCTCCGTGAGCGACCACGAGGCCGCCGACCCGGACCCGCCGCCCCCCGGACAAGACCGCTGAGAGCGGAGTTTCGCCGTCCGTCTAATCGTCAACGGGTCAATTTATTCTTCTTCGAGAAATTGTTTTCTCTGGCGGCGGCGTGGGCCGTGGTGGAGGGGAGGGGGCGCTCACGGAGAAGCTACTTGGCGTCGGCGACGGACTCGCGGCCGATGCGGTCGAGGCTGTTGCGGATGCGGTCCATGTATGGGTTGCGGCCGTCCGGCCACGGCCGGGCGAGGTAGCGGTAGATGCCGGCGCAGGCTTCGTCGAGCTTGTGGCGCACGTGGTGCGTCCAGAAGGCGGGCGTTTTGGTGATGAGGTCGTTGACGCTGCGGAAGAGGCGGTGCTCCGGCGGGATGCCGCGGAACTCGTCGGATTCCTCGATCTCCTGGAAGAGTTCGGGTAATTTCTCGATGTAGGCCGGATCGCTCATCTGGCCGAGGTAGTCGGCGGTGCAGACCATCTGGCCGAGGAGTTTTTCGGCGCGGTCGGCGAAGGGGATGGCACTGAGATTGGCGTCGACGCCGGTGCAGCAGATGATGTTTCGCACGGCGCGGATATCCTCGCGCGTCCAGCCCGCGCGTGCGAGCCAGCGTTCCGCCATTTCGCAACTCCGCCTTTCATGTATGTCGGCGTATTTGGCTCCCGTGCCGACGATGTCGGTCTCGCGCTTGAGGAAGCCGGTGTCGTGCATCAGGATGGCGACAAGGCCCTTGCGGAAGTGGCGGAACCCGAGAGCGGGGTCGTCGCGGGCACCCACATAGCCCTCGAAGAGGCGCGTCCAGCAGACCGTCGCGCGCATGGTGTGTTCGAGGTTGTGGTAGCTGGTGTCAGCCGCCTGAAAGCCGGTCTTGCGGCCCCGGAAGAGGTCTTCGGTGTGCTGGAAGACCTCGCGGATCGAATCTTCGTTGACGTGTGCAAAGAGGCGGGTCGCCAATTCCACGACAAGGTCGGCGACATCATCGGAGTCGAAGATGTCGAGGTCGTAAGGCGGTTCGTCGCGGGCGTTCATGCACAGGTTGGGTTGGGTGTTGGATGAAAGCGGGTTCTATGATGGTGTCAGAGGAAGCGAAGGGACTCCTGCCCGCAATTCGTTTGTTTTTGAGGATGAGTGCTTTACCGGAACTTTACGCGATTCGGGAAGTCTTCAGAATTCCTTTACGGGGAGGTCCGCGGTTTCCTTTGGGGCATGTTCTGTGCGGGCCCGTCCGGGCCGTCCCGCCGGTCCTCAGATTTGGCTCGCGCCCGGCGCGCCGCCGTTCCGTTCTGTGAGGGGAGATGAGCAAAGCGGAAAAGAGCGCGAAGCGGCTGCGCATCGGCCTCACGGGCGGCATCGGCTGCGGCAAGAGCACTGCCTTGGAGGACTTCCGCGCGTGCGGAGCGCGAACTTTCGACGCCGACATTGCCGTGCGCGGGCTGCTCGAAAACGACGCGGAGACGCAGGCAGCCGTGCGTGATGCCTTCGGGGAAAGGGCGTTTAATGCGGAAGGAAGGGTTGACAGAGCCGAGCTGGGCAAGATTGTCTTCGGTTGTTCTCAGGCTCTCGCAACTCTTGAGTCGGTCCTTCACCCGAGGGTTCGCAAGGCATGGCAGGCCCTCCTTCGTTCGGAACACGCGCTCGTGGTTGTGGAGATCCCCCTTTTATTTGAAAATAATTTGCAATCGGAGTTTGATTTTACAATTTGCCTGTCGGTGTGCCGGGAGATCCAGACCCGCCGGTTGCGCGGGCGCGGGCTCAGCCTCTCTCAGATCGACCTTCGCCGCGCGCGGCAGTGGTCCCTCGGGGACAAAATGCGGCACGCCGACGTGGTCTTTGTGAACGAGGGCAACCGCTCTCACCTGGGCGACCAGGTGCGCGAACTCCTCCGCCGCCGCGAGATCCTTTAACCGCCAATCCCCATACGTGACTCAACCCGCCTCCGCCCGCTCCACCGGCGGTCCCGCGCGGGGTTTCGGCCAACCCTTTTCCAAGATGGAACCCAACCAGACAGACTTTCCCTTCGATCCGCTGGAGGACGAAAAGGCCTCCCGCCCCGCGCGCAAACGGGCGGCCTCCAAGACCGCCGCCCGCAAATCGGCGGTGAAGAAGACGGCCCGCAAGGCCGCCGCCAAAAAGACGGCCCGCCGCCGCGGCAAACCTTCGGCCGAAGAAGCCGCGCCCGCCGACGAGCCGAAGCCCGCTTCCGCCCCGGCGAGCGCGGAAGACCGGCCCTCCGCTCCGAAGGTCAAGGGCGGCGCTCGTTCCGCTCCCCGCCCTGCCGTGAAGGCACCCGCCCTCAAGGCACCCTCCCTGCGGCGCGGCGGCGACGATGCCGACGTCCCCGCGCGGTTTTCCACCGACGACGACTCCCCGGAGACAATGCTCCGCTACGACGAGAAGCGTGGTGCCGCCGAGCATACCGAAAACGCGCCGGACCTCTCCGACGAAGTCGGCGATTCCGGCGATTCCGGCGACGAGGATTCCTCCGGCGCAGGCCGACGCGGCGGCGACGACCGCTCCGGCGGCGCAAAGGGCGAGGGGGACGGCCCCCGCCGACGCGAAAACGGCGGCGGCGGACAGGATCCGCGGGGTGGCGGCAAAGGCGGCCCCCAGGGACCTTACGGTCGGCGTGACCGCGGTGACCGGGGTGACCGGGGCGACCGCGGCGACCGCTTCAACCGCAAGTTCCAGGGCGGCGGCGGCAAGTTCGGCAAGGGCGGCCCCGGCGACAACAAGCCCCCCTTCCAGAAAAAAGGAAAAAAGGGCGGCTTTCAGCAGGGCGGCGGTTTCCCGCAGGGCGGCGGCCCGCCCCCGCGCAAAGCACAGAAGCAGAAGGGGCAGGGCAAAGCGCGTGGCGGCTTCTTCGGTGCTGAGGACACTTTTGTGAACGAAGTCGGCGGACTGCCCGCCCTCAAGGTTTTTCGCGACGCGGACAAGCTCGAAGCCTTCGCGGCGGAGTGCGTCGGCGGCGAAGGCGGCCCGGTCGATGTCAACGCCCTCTTTACGATGCCGATTCCGGAACTGGTCGACCTTGCCCGCGACGAGTTTGGCATCCACCTCGACCAAGCCCCTGTGCGGGATGTTCTTGTCGAACGCGTCCTCGACGCCGCCTACGCCGCGCGCCGCGAACTGCGCGTCAGCGGCATCGTGGAGACGACCGAGCCGGGCTACGGGCTCGTTGTCTACACGTCCGACAGTTACCGCGTGAAGCCGCTCAACGCATTCATTCCGAAGCAGCTCATGAAGCGCTTCAGCATCAAGCGTGGCACCCTCATCGAAGCACGCGTCCACCCGCGCCGCAAACCCCTCCCCGACGACGCCCTCGAACAGCTCAAGGGCGCGACAGGCGGCCAAGGCCCGGAGGACGCCGATCTCGACGGCATCCCAGAGCAGGTCGAGGACGAGATCGCCGCCGAAGCCCTCGCCGCGCTCTTCCCCGAGACCGAGTATGTCCAGGACATCGACGCCGAGGAGGAGACCGCCCCGTTTGTCGTGAAGATTCACACGCTCATGGACAAGGAGCCGGAGAAAAACCTCGAGGTGACGAACTTCGAGGACCTCGTGCCCTACTATCCCACCGAGCGCATCATCATGGAGTGCGACCCGAAATCCAAGTGGGACAACATCTCCATGCGGATCGTCGATTTGCTCACCCCCGTCGGCCTCGGCCAGCGCGGCCTCATCGTCGCCCCGCCGCGCACGGGCAAGACCGTTCTGCAGCAGGCCATCGCCAACGCCATCGCGGCCAACTCGCCCGAGGCGCACCTCATCATCCTCCTCATCGACGAGCGCCCCGAGGAGGTGACCGACTTCCGCCGCCAGATCCAGACCGGCGAAGTCATCGCCTCCACCTTTGACGAGACGCCGGAGAACCACGTGCATTGCGCCGAGATGGTCATCGAAAAGGCGCGCCGCATGGTCGAGGACGGGCGCGACGTTATCATCCTCCTCGACTCCATCACGCGCCTCGCGCGCGCCTACAACGCGCTCGCCTCAAACAGCGGCAAAATCCTCTCCGGCGGGGTCGAGGCCACCGCCCTGCAAAAGCCCAAGCGCTTTTTCGGCAGCGCGCGCAATATCGAGGACGGCGGCGGCTCGCTCACCATCCTCGGCACCGCCCTTGTCGAGACCGGCAGCCGCATGGACGAGGTCATCTTCGAGGAGTTCAAGGGCACCGGCAACATGGAGCTGCACCTCGACCGTGCTCTCTCCGACAAGCGCGTATTCCCCGCCATCGACATGAACAAGAGCGGCACGCGAAAAGAGGAACTCCTCTACCACCCGGACGAAATGCAGAAAGTCTACGGCCTGCGCCGCGCCATGAAGGGTGTGCCGCCGACCGACGCCATGGAAATGCTCATCGCCCGCGTGAAAAAGACCCAGACGAACATCCAGTTTCTCATGGGAATCAACGCTTGATCGCGCGCCGACCGTAGTCCTTCTTTGCGTCCTTCCCGGATTGCCGTATGGTGGTCGTCCGGGCCGATGCCCACGACACTAAACCAACCGAAGTCCGCGCCATGACCGTTGCCATGCAGAACTGGACGGCGGAGAAATCCGCCGAAATTTACGCCCTTGATCTCTGGGGCCGCGACTATTTTGACATCAGCCCCGAGGGTGAAATACGCGCCCTCCTGCGCGACGGCGATGAAAAGCATGCCGTCAGCATGATGGAGATCATCCGCGGGCTGCGCGAGCGCGGTTTCGACCTGCCCGTGCTCCTGCGCTTCCCCGATTTTCTCGAGGCGCGCATCGCGCAGATCAACGAGACCTTCCTCTCCGCCATCCGCGAGGTCGGCTACAAGGGCGGCTACCGCGGCGTCTACCCCATCAAGGTCAACCAACAGGAGCAGGTTATCGAAGCCGTTACGCGCTTCGGCCGCAAATACCACTACGGTCTCGAAGCGGGGAGCAAGGCCGAACTGGTCGCCGCCCTCGGCTACATGCACGACCCGGAGGCTTATGTTATCTGCAACGGCTATAAAGACGAGGAGTTCATCGATCTCGCGCTCTACGCCAACAAACTCGGTATTCGCGCTGTCCTTGTCGTCGAGATGCCCGAGGAACTCCCCCTCATCCTCGAGCGTTCCGGCGCGCTGGGCATCGAGCCGATCATCGGCGTGCGCATCAAGCTCTCCGCCGAAAGCTCCGGCCACTGGAACGACTCCGGCGGCGAACGCAGCGTCTTCGGCCTCACCATTTCCCAGCTCGTCGCCGTTGTCGACCGCCTCAAGGAAGCCGGTCGCCTCGACACCCTCAAACTCCTCCACTACCACCAGGGCTCGCAGATTCCCAACATCCGCAGCATCCGCGAAGCCGCCGCCGAGGCCTCGCGCGTCTACGTCAACCTCGTTAAAGAGGGCGCGCCCATGGGTATCCTCGATATCGGCGGAGGGCTTGGTGTCGACTACGACGGCTCCAAAACCAATTTCCAGGCCTCCTGCAACTACAGCGTCGGTGAATATTGCGTGGACGTTATTGAAACGATCAAGGGCGTCCTCGACCAGGCGGAAGTCGAACACCCGACCATCGTCAACGAGTCCGGGCGCGCTATTGTCGCGCACTGCTCGGTGCTTCTCTTCAATGTCTTCGAGGTCACCAAATTCATCCCGCAGGACGCCCCCGAACCGCTCGACGCGGATGCCCCGGAGATGCTCCGCTACCTCTTCCACGTCTACAAAACCCTCTCCCCGAAAAACATCCAGGAAGCCTACAACGACGCCGTCTACTACCGGCAGGAACTGAGAAATCAATTCCAGCACGGCGCCGTCACCCTGCGCGAGCGCGCCCGCGGCGACCACATCTTCTGGAACACCGTCGCGAGTATCGCCGCCGAGGCGCGGAAAATGGGGCGCTTCTGCCCGCCTGACCTTGCTGATATCGAGGCCTCTCTCGTCGATATCTACCACGTCAACTTCAGCGTCTTTCAATCCCTTCCCGACGCGTGGGCCATTGACCAGCTCTTCCCCGTCATGCCCATCCACCGCCTCGCCGAAGAGCCCCGCCAAAGCGGCATCATGGCCGACATCACCTGCGATTGCGACGGCAAGATGGATCGATTCATCGACTTCCACGGTGTCAAGCGAGCCCTGCCCCTGCACGACCTGCGCGAAAACGAGGACTACATCCTCGGTGCCTTCCTCGTCGGCGCCTACCAAGAGACCCTTGGCGACCTCCATAACCTCCTCGGCGATACCAACGTCGCCAGCATCCGCGTCGAAGACGGCGAACTCTTCTTCGAGCGCGAGATCCACGGCGATTCCATCGAAGACGTCCTCTCCATCGTCGAATACGACCCCAAGCAACTGGCTGAGAGCTTCCGCAACCTAGCCGAACGCGCCGTACGCCAGAAGCGCATCTCCCCCAACGAGCGCCGCCAAATCCTGCGCGCGTACCACGACGGCCTCCGCTCGTACACTTACTTCCGCGCGTAATTACCGCCACAGCGGCCGGTCGGCGTCGGGGCGCAGCGAGTCGAGCATGAGCAGTTCGCCGACCGTTTCCGGCGTGATGAGTCCGGCAAACGACCCGTCGCTCTCGTGCACCGCCACCACCTTGGTCTCGGCCTCCTGCATCTTCTGAAAGGCGTCGGCGAATGAGGCGTCAAGCCCGACGTCCGGGACGCCGCGCTGCATGAACTCCGAGACGGCAGCCCCGCGTCTGTTCGAGCGCAGAGCGGAAATCATGTCGTTGCGCGTGAGAACGCCAAGAAGACGTCCGTCGCCGTCGACGACGGGAAACGCGTGCTGCAGGGTGCGGACCATCGCCTCGGCGGCATCCTCGAGCGTGGCATCTTCGGGCAGGGTGTCCAGCTTGTCGGCCATCGCCTCCGCGACCGGCGTCTCCTTGCCGATATGGCGGATTTGCGCCGCCTGCGCCTCCTGCTGCGCGCCGAAGTAGACGAAGAAGGCGATGAGTATCAGAATGGGATTGAACGCCAGCAGCCCGAACAGACCGAAGAGCACGGCGAAGCTCTGGCCCACGCCCGCCGCCACGCGCGATGCCCGCGCGTAGGGCATCACCATCGCGAGGAGCGCCCGCAGGACCCGCCCGCCGTCCATCGGAAACGCCGGGATCATGTTGAAGACCACAAGGATCACGTTTACCCATGCGAGGCGGGTGAGAAAACCCGTGCCCGGTTCGCCGAGGGCCTCCCACTCCGGCGTGCGCCATTCCACCGCGGGGAGCGCGAAGAGCGCCCCTGCGATGACCACGTTGACAAGCGGCCCGGCCACGGCGATGACCAACTCCGCCGCCGGGCGCTCGGGCATCCGCTGCAGGCGTGCCAGCCCGCCGATGGGCAGCAGCGTGATGTCGGGCGTGCGAATCCCGTAGCGCCGTGCCGCGAGAGCATGCCCCAATTCGTGCAGCAGCACGCACCCGAACAGCGCGAGAATGAAGGCCACCGCGTTCACCGCCGCCGCCGGACCGCCGACGGTCTGAAAGGTGATGGCGAGAAACGCCAGCAGAATGTAGAACGTGTAGTGGATGCGCAGTTCAATCCCCGCGATCCGCCCGATGGAGTGTGACCATTTCATGCGGGCAGCTTACGCCCCTCTCCCCGCCTTTGCCAAGCCCGCACGCCACGCATGTCACCCGCGCGGGTCTTCGACGGCCCGGTAACGCGCCCGCGAGCGCGCCACCGCGAGGTCGGCGTTGTCCAGCAGTTCGACGGGCCGGCTCGGCGGCGGACGGTTCAGCCGCGCGAGGACGCGCGCGCCTCCGCCGCGCTCCAGCCAGTCCCGCGATCCCAGCGCCCGCCCCTCCGTAAAATACCGCACG
>SLLG01000160.1 GCA_007134215.1 Opitutales bacterium
AGCCGCGTAGCGCCGCCGAAGCGCCCGGCGGCTTCCTCTGCACAACCGGATCCGCTGGGCGAGCCATACAAACCGCAGCATCCGCTTGCGTCCGTCCGGAACCGCCGCACACTTCGGCTTTATTGTAAACCGCTCCTGAATCCATGGCCGACACCCCGCCCGTAAGCCTGCGCGACATTGCGAAGATCGCGAAAGTATCGACGATGACCGTCTCGCTGTCGCTGCGGAATGATCCGAGCATCTCAAAAGCAACGCGCGAACGGGTGTGCAAAGTGGCGAAAGAGTGCGGCTACCGGCGGGATCCCCTGCTCTCGGCCTACGGGCAGCAGATCCGGCGGCGCAAATCGCGGGCGTTTCACTCCACGCTCGCGTGGTTCCACGACTGGACGGAAAACGAAGCCTACAAGACGGAACCGTGGCTGCGGCGCTATTGGGCAGGAGCCCGCGAGCGCGCGGAAACCCTCGGCTTCGCGCTCGACCCGATCTGGCTGCGCGAGCCGAAGTTGAACGCCCGCCGCCTGCACGACATACTCCAAGCCCGCGGAATCCGCGGCTTTGTCGTCCACCAGCTTCTCAATCCCGAGTTCTTCAAGGAGTTTCCGCTTGATGCGTATGCGGGCGCGTCCATCGGGCAGAATCTGCTCTCGCCCCACATTCCGCGTGTTCTCGCGGACGCACCGGCAAACGCACTCATCGCCCTTGAGCAGCTTGTCGCCCGCGGCTACCGGCGTATCGGTTTTTTCCAGAACGTCTACCACACCGCGAAGACGCAGGCGGAAGGCGTGGCGACGGTCTACTTCCACGCCTACCGCCTGACGGGGACGCCGCCCATCCCTCCTTTTTTCTTCACGGATGTAGCGAAAGACGGATCGGAAGTTGCCGCTTTCAAGGCATGGCTCGAAGCGCACGAACCGGATGTGATCCTGACCGAGAACGATGACGTGCTGCGCATGCTCGACGACACAGGCTACCGGGTTCCGCAGCAAACCGCCGTCGCTCATTTGGAAATCACCGACGTGTCCAAACATTGGTCAGGCATCGACCCCGGAGCGGAAGCCCTCGGGGCCACGGCAGTGGACACGCTCGTCGGCCAGCTGTTCCGCAATGAACTCGGCGCGCAGCATCCGCACGAGTCGCTCCGGCTGGTGGGGCGCTGGGTCGAAGGCGAAACAACGCACCCGCTGCCCGGCGCAACAGAGTCCCTCAAGCACCTTGCGGAGGAAACGGCCGTATTCTCGTATAACTACTTCCGCAAGAGCCTCATCAACACTCAGCCCGTAAAAACACTCCGCCACGCGGATGACTGACAGTGCCTCACCGCGGAGGACAATCGTAGAGTCTCATTTCCGGTAAGCGGGGCGTGCTTTGTATTGCGCGTGCAGAAGGCGGTGGGCCTTCTCTCCCAGCGGTTCCCCGAGAAATTCACTGTAGAGCGTGCGGATCTCCGGGTTGTCGTGGGAAAACCGCAGAGGCATACCGCGGTCGCCGTCGAGCAGTCCCTGAATACGTTGGCGGCGCAATTCGTCGGATACCCCGTAAGGCTGTCCGCCGCCGCCGATGCATCCGCCCGGGCACGCCATGACTTCGATGAAATGGTAGGGCGGCGGTGAACCGGCTTCGCGCGCACGGCGGACCTCGAGCAAAAGCCGCTCGACGTTGCCAAGCCCATGCGCAACCGCCACCCGCACCTCTGTACCTTCAATATCGACGGCCGCGCTCTTGATACCTTCCAGCCCCCGGACCGGCTCGATGTTGACCGCTTCCTTTTCAAGGTTGTGCCCGGTGACTTTGAAGTACGCCGTGCGCAGGGCGGCCTCCATAACCCCGCCGGTGCTTCCGAAGATGAGGCCCGCGCCCGAGTAGGTGCCGAGAATGGAGTCGGCCCGCTTGGGCGGGAGACTCCGGAAGTCGAGACCCGACTGCTTGATCATACGCGCCAATTCCCGCGTCGTGAGCGCCACATCGACATCTTTGTAGCCGCTGGCATACATTTCCTCCGTGCGGTCCAGCTCGTATTTCTTGGCCGTGCACGGCATGATGGAGACCTGATAGATCTTCGCCGGGTCGATTCCCTCCTTTTCCGCAAAATACGTCTTGGCGAGAACCCCGAGCATCTGCTGAGGCGATTTGGCGGTTGAAAAATTGGGAATGAAATCGCTGAATCGTTTTTCCATGTAGTCCACCCACGCAGGGCAGCACGAAGTGATGAGCGGCAGCTCGCCCTTCCCGTGTACAAAACGCTCCACAAACTCACTCGCCTCCTCCACAATGGTGAGGTCGGCAGCGAAATTCGTATCAAACACTGCCTTGAAACCAAGCCGGCGCATGGCGGCGTAGATTTTGCCCGTTAGGTCTGTACCAGGCGGATACCCGAAGGCCTCGCCCAAGGCGACACGGACGGACGGCGCTATCTGGACCGTGCAGTATTTCTCCGGATCGCGGAGCGCTTCCCAAACGGTGACGGTTTCATCGTTCTCTACAATCGCGCCGGTGGGGCAGTGTGCCGAACACTGCCCGCAGCGGATGCACGGCGACTCCCCGAGCCCGATGTCTCCCGCCGGAGCCATCCGCGTATGGATGCCGCGCTGCAGAAAAGAAAGCGCCCAAACATTCTGCATCTGCTGGCAAACCTGGATACAACGGCCGCATTTGATGCATTTTGTAAACTCCAGAATGATCGACCCGGTGGTAACATCGGGCTCCTGTTCGCGCACATACCGCGGAATGCAATCCTGCCGAATACCGAAGTCGCCCGCGAGGGTCTGCAGTTCGCAATTTAGATTCCGTCCGCATGTGAGACAACCGTTGGGATGGTTGGAAAGAATCAGTTCCAGTGTGGCGCGGCGGACATCGGTCAACTCGGGATCGTGCGTGAGGATCTCCATGCCTTCTTCAAGCTCGGTTGCGCAGGCCCGCGGCATGCGGCGGTTGCCGCCCACCTTGACAATACACAGGCCGCAAGCGGCGGTTGGCAGGAGATCCTCGTGTTTACACAGGGTGGGAATACGGATATTCACCTCCCGCGCGGCCTCGAGAATCGAGGTGCCGACAGGCACCCGAACGGGCATTCCGTTAATCGTCGCTTCAATCGTTTTCGGCATCATTATTCAGTCCTCCCCGTTCACACGGCTTCCTTAAGGCTCTTTCCCTCCGCAAGGGCACGCTTTCTTTTACGGGCGTAGCTTGTTCCTCCCTCAATGTAAGCGAAATACTCGTCCTCGAAGTAGCGCAGAGAGGAGAGAATGGGATTGGGTGCGGTCTGGCCGAGACCGCAAAGGGAAGCCTTCTGCATGGCCGTGCAAATCCGCCGGATCTGCTCCAGATCCTCCGTGCTTCCGCGCCCGCGCGATATTTTGAGCAGGAGTTGGAGCATCTGGTAGCCGCCGACGCGGCACGGGGCGCATTTGCCGCACGATTCGTCGACGCAGAACTTCAGGTAGAAAGCCGCGACGTCGACCATGCAGTCGTTTTCATCCATGATGAGCATGCCGCCGGAGCCCATGATCGAACCGAGCGCCTGAAGATTCTCGTAGGTAACCGGCGTGTCGAGGAGCTTCTCCGGGATGATCCCGCCGGACGGACCACCGGTCTGCACCCCTTTGATCGGGATGTCATCCTGCACCCCGCCGCAAATGTTGTAGACAATATCGTGAACCGTGGTGCCCATGGGCACTTCGACAAGCTGCGGGTTGCGCACCTTTCCGGTGACCGCAAACACCTTTGTCCCGAGTGACTTCACCATGCCGCGGGAAGCGTAGGACGCGCCCCCGTTGGTGATGATCCATGGTACGGCGGCGAGCGTCTCGACATTGTTGATACACGTGGGCATGCCCCAGAGGCCTTTTACGGAGGGATAGGGCGGACGCGGTTCGGGGCTTCCCCGCTTCCCTTCGATGGATGCAATCAAGGCAGTCTCCTCGCCGCAGACGAAAGCTCCCGCACCGAGGCGCACCTCAGCGTCGAAGTTCCATCCGGAACCGAGGATATTCTCCCCGAGAAGCCCCCGCTCCCGCGCCGAGGCAATGGCCTTCTCGACCCGCGCGACCGCGAGCGGGTACTCCGCGCGGATATAGAAGAATCCTTTGGAGGCCCCGACCGCGTAGCCCGCGAGGATGAGCCCTTCGAGCACGCTGTGCGGATCGCCTTCGAGAATGCTCCTGTCCATGAACGCGCCGGGATCGCCCTCGTCGGCATTGCAGATGACGAACTTCCGTTTCGCCGCGGGCTTCCTTGTCAGCTCCCATTTAAAACCGGTGGGGAAGCCAGCCCCGCCGCGGCCGCGGAGCCCGCCCGCCTTCACTTCGTCGATGACCCCTTCGGGGCCGTGTTTCGCGAGGGCGTCGGCGAGTCCCCGGTAGACTCCGCCGCGCAGGGCGTCATCGAGACTTTCGGGGTCAAGGTGCCCGCAATGGCGGAGGACGATCCTGTCCTGCAAGTCTTTCCGTGTCCAGAGCAGGTCTTCGAGGACGGCGTTATTGGAGACGGTTTCCTCAACGATCCGGACGATGTCACGGCTGAGGACGTTGGTGTAGGTCACACCGGAAGGCAGCAGCTGCACGACCAAGCCCTCATGGTAGATTCCCATGTCGAGCGCGCGCACTACCTGCACCTCTTCGCCCATCCCGCGCACCTTGAGTTCATCTTCCATGGAACTCTGGAAAAAACGGGTCTTGTCACCGCCTTCACGCGACGTGTCCTGCACGATGATTGCGGTGACCGGTTGGTCCAATTTCGCTCCGCGGTGCCGCGGGGCGATGACATGACCGTCGACCAACCGTCCGCCTTTGAGATGTTCGTCGACGATACGTGTGGCGACCGCTTCGTCCACGATTCCGTAGAGCACGGGTGCCCCCCCGTCGACCCGCACCTCAACGAGCGGGTCGATCCACGCATAGCCGTAGGACCCCGCGCGCAGCACAGCGGTATCCGGCACACCTGCCTCCGCGCATGCCTCGCGCAACTGCGCGAAGAGCCGGTCCGCGCCGGCGGCGATTCCGCCTGTGTCCATGCCGACACGCACCCAAGTGCCGGGAGGACCCTCCCCGACGCCTCTGAGCATACGCTCAAACTCTTCCTTTATACGCCTATTGATCATTTTCCGCCTCCTCCCGTTTACGAATGCCTTCCACGATACCGGCCATGTCGGTCGGGCTCAGTTTGCCGAGCGTCTTGTGGTCGACGACCATCGCCGGGGCCATTCCGCAACAGCCGATGCACCGCACCGTTTCGAGGTGGAAGATCCGGTCTTCCGTGGTGTCTCCATCGCGGATCCCGAGGCGGCTCTCCAGCTCCGCAAGGAGGCGCCCGGCCCCTTTGAGATAGCATGCCGTGCCGTTGCACACCGTGACGTTGTGCTTCCCCGGCGGTACCAGCTTAAAGTAATGGTAGAATGTAAGCACTTCGTAGATGCGCGCCATGGGAACGCCCGTCGCTTCCGCGAGCAGCAGACTCGCCTCGCGCGGCACAAATCCATGGCGGTCCTGGATCTCGTGGAGCATCATTATGAGGTTCCCCTCCTTGTCTTTCCATTGGTCAAGGCAGTGACCAATCTCTTCCCTTAGGTCGGGGTCCATTTCCTCAAGCGGCGGGAGCGGGGCGGCGTTCATATCGGATTCTAGGTAGAGCCCTCGGCGGGGTAGCCGGGGCAGGAATGTGAATAAAAATATCTAATCCTGCGAAGACCGTACATAACCAAATTCGATAGATCAAGGGGGAAAGGTACCAAAACGAACGATTTGCATCCTTGCCACAGCAGGCGCGACCGACTCCCATAACCATAACCCGCTTCGACTTACACTTCCCTTGAACCGCCGGATGAACGCCTTACCCACCGTCCTGAAAATCGCGGGCACCCTCTTGGTGCTGGGTTTGATCGCGGCCATCTACCTGCACTGGGACAACGACGGCATGATTGAAGCCCTGCGGGCGACAGGACCAGTGCCCTTTTTCGCGGGCCTCGCCGTCCTACCGGCTTTCGGCGTACCGGTGACTCCATTCTACGTGCTCGCAGGCGTCACCTTCCATCCACTTGTCAGCCTCGTCGGAACCATCGCGTCGATCGCGCTGAATCTCGTTTTGTCCTATTTCATCGCCAAATCGGGGCTGCGCCGCTTTCTCCTCGCGCTGCTTCGCCCCACCCGTTTCGACCTGCCGAAGACACCGCCGAAGCACCCCTTCCGCTTCACGCTGATGGTCAAGCTCGCGCCGGGCATTCCGCTCTTCCTGAAAAACTACTTTCTTGTGCTCGCCGGAGTGCCGTTCGGGATCTACTTCTGGCTCTCCCTGCCCGTGGCCTTTGCCTACGCCGCCGCCTTCCTCCTCCTCGGCGATTCCTTCCGCGACCAGGACTATGGCCAGACGCTCGTCGCTCTCGCCGCCCTCGGCGCGCTCGTCGCCGTCCTCGCATGGGCGCGCCACCGCTTCGAAAAGCGCAAGGCCGCGAACGGATTCGGCGAGGATCCGTGACGTTGCGCTTGCCCGTTGTTTACACGACATCCCGCAAGGGATGACTCCACCGCAACCCGGGAAACCGGGAAAAGTCCGCGTCCGTCGTTATCCACTCGCATCCGCACTCAATCGCGAGTGCGGCGTGCTGTGCGTCAGGCTCCACGCCACCGCTCACCGCGGGCGCGGCACGAAGCCGGCCTTGCGGTAGACCTTGGCGAGGGTCTTGTAGGCACGGGCCTGGGCGGTGTCAGCGCCTTCCTTGAAAACGCTGTCGAGGTAAGCTTTGTCTCCGTCGATTTCGGAGAAACGCTTTTGGATCGGTTCGAGACAGGCGATGACGGCATCGGCCACGACCGCCTTGAACTCGCCGTAACTCTTGCCTGCGTGAGCGGCCTCGAGTTCGGCCACGGGGGTGCCGGTGGCGGCGGCAAGGATGCCGAGCAGGTTCGCGATACCGGGCTTCTCCGGGAGCGCGCGGATCTCGCGCCCGCTGTCGGTCACGGCGCTCATGATCTTTTTGCGCACGCGGTCCGGCGGATCGAGCAGGTAGACACAGCCGCTCTGGTTGGGGTCGCTCTTCGACATCTTTTTGTCCGGCGACTGGAGCGAGCGGATGCGCGCGCCGTCGCGCGGGATGGAGACGTCCGGCACCTTGAATGTCTCCGAGTAGGTGTTGTTGAAGCGGATTGCGAGGTCTCGGCAGAGTTCGATGTGCTGCTTCTGGTCCTCGCCCACGGGCACGATGTCGGCGTTGTAGAGGAGGATGTCCGCCGCCATGAGGACGGGATAGAAGAGCAGGCCGGAGCCGACGAACCCGGCGTCCTCGCGCTGCGACTTCTCCTTGAACTGCGTCATGCGCTCGAGCTGCCCGAGCGGGCAGAGACAGCCGAGTATCCACGCCAGCTCGGTGTGACCGATGACATGCGACTGCGCAAAGAGGCGGCACTTCGCCGGGTCGAGCCCGCAGGCGATGTAAAGCGCAACGGTGCGGTAGGTGCTCCGCCGCAGCTCCGCCGGGACATACGGCGTGGTGATGGCGTGCTGGTCGACGATGCCGAAAAAGCACTCGTGGTCGTCGAGGAACGACACCCAGTTGCGCACTGCGCCGAAGTAATTGCCGAGGTGGAGCTGACCCGTCGGCTGCGCGCATGTGAGAATCGTCTTTTTCGTTCCTTCGCTCATGGCAAAGCGGCCCAAGATGCACCCTGGCGGCCCCGGTTCAATGCGAAAAGCGAACGCTTCCCTCTTGCGGAAGGTCTCATCCTCCGCGATACGTTGACAGACAATGACCGTAGAGACCGCCGAGTCCGCCCTGAAGGAGTTACTGGAACCTCTTGAGCCCGACCAACTGCTCATGCTGGAGGAGGCCCCGCTGGCCAACAAGATGCCGCTCCTCGCCCAGTTCCGCCGCGAATCGGAGCCGGACACCCTGAGCAAGCTCGCCGAGCACACGGGCCTGCGCGTGCTCGAGGAATTCGAACTGCCGGAGGACGCCCCCGACCACATCCCGCTGCGCCTCATGCACGAATACCAGTGCCTGCCCGTCACCAACGGCACGGACGACGACGCGGAGCGCATCAACCTTATCACGCTCTGGCCGCCCGAGCCGCAGATGGACGAGTGGATTTTCGCCGTGTCCGGGCGCGAACCGGTCTGGCACCTCGGCCTTGCCCGCACGATCACCAACATGATCACGCAGCGCTTCGGCGTCGGCGCGGACTCCCTCAGCGAGTCCGACATCGCAACCGAGGATTCCGGCCGCGCGGAGGAAGCGGAGGAAGACGAAAACGCCGCCCTCATCCGCTTCGTCAACGAAGTCATCGCCAAAGCCGTCTCCGACCGCGCCACGGACATCCACTTCGAGCCGCTCAAAGATTCCCTCCAGATCCGCTACCGCATCGACGGCGAACTGGTGCCGATCCGCGTGCCCGACAACCTCATCCGCTACCAGGGGGCCATCATCTCGCGGCTCAAGATCATGGCCAAGCTCAACATCTCGGAAAAGCGCCGCCCCCAGGACGGGCGCATCGTCTACCGCGGCCAGGGCACCGAGCTGGACATCCGTATCTCGACGATGCCGACGATGTACGGCGAAAGCGTCTCCCTGCGCCTCCTCAACCAGAAGAACCAGCCCCTCTCCATGGACGAGCTAGGTATGCTCAAGA
>SLLG01000081.1 GCA_007134215.1 Opitutales bacterium
ATTCCAGGGTAGGCCGAAGGCCAACCCTTTGCTTTGGTGCGGAATCAGCCCGCGAAACACACCGGACACACGAAAAATAGCACCGTTTTCTCCTCCGGTGCCGCGCGGATTGGCCTGGGCGGAACCGTGGAGGTGGGGATCGCTGGGCGGGTCGGCTCCCGAGCGCCCGTGTGGGGGGCGTGACCGGTTTGTCCTTGCCGCAAGCGGCGGAAAGTGGAGGAATGCACCGACGGGTTGGATGCAATTCTTCACGCCTTGGCCGCCTTTGGCGCCCGATCCCTCCCCCTCTCCCAAGACCGTCCGCTCATGATCGCCACCAACCCGTCAACCAACCGCCGCGCCTCGGCTTAGTTCAACAGAATGGCTGGTCTGAGTACGATATTCGTTGCACTTGCGGCACTTTGCTGGGGGTTGTCGGGCGGGATCGGCGGAATTCTCACGGCGGAGGGCTGGGACCCGGTTGTGGTGTCGTTCTACCGGGGCGCTGTCGGGTTTTTGTTTGTTTTGGTCTGGCTGGCGTTGCGTCCGCGCGGCAGCGGATTGGCGAGCCGCCGGTTGTGGTTCTGGTCGGTGATCGCCGGCGTGGGCGTCGCCGGCAACTTCACATTCTACTTCGTAAGCATCGCTGAGGGCAGTGTCGCGGTGGCAGCGACCCTGATGTACTGTGCGCCGGTGTTCGTTTATCTCGTGTCATTCACACTCAAGCTGGAAAGCCCCTCTGTGTTCAAGTGGGCGGCGATCGCGATGGTAATGGTGGGCGTCGTGCTGCTTACGGGTATCTACAGGATTGGATCGGATGGCGTCACACCAGTCGCCGCCGTCGCCGGGCTGCTCTCCGGTCTGTCCTATGCGGTGTTCATTTTCGGCTTCAAATATGCGGCACCGCACGGCAGCCCGCAGGCGATTCTTGTGATTGCGTTCGCGGTCCTCGCCGCACTGCTCTTCTGGCTGGGCGATGCCGATCAAACCGCGGCTGTGCTGAAAACGCCGAGTTGGCCACTGTTTGTGGTGTTGGGGGTGGTCGGCGCCGGATTGTCGTTCATTTTCTACATTATTGGCCTGAATCACACCGCACCGGCTGTAGCGTCGATTGTGGCGATGGTCGAGCCAGTAACCGCCTCGATGTTCGGTGTCGTGGTATTGAATGAAAGCCTTGACGCACTACAGGTTTTCGGCATGGGACTGATTTTGCTGACCGTTACGGCGCTGAGCGTGTATTCAAACGCCCAAGATGGACCTGTTACGACGACACCACTCGGGAAGTAGAGCGAGCCCCAGCCCCCGGAATCCGGAGTTCGGAACGCCGCCCGGACCGGCGCTGGCGACGGGCCAATATAATCAACAACGTAATATATTGTTGCGCTGAAAGGCGGCTGTTTCTGTCCGCGTGAACGCGCCGCTGCCGTTGGTGACTGGCTTCATGGCAGCCGGTCCGGAGTGTGGTGAAGGTCCGCGAACTGCCGATCTTCTGCCTGAACGGAGCGCTATCCGGCGACTACCGCAGTCCCGTGCGGCGGCGGAGGAACCATTCGCCGGCGAAGAGGGCGGCGAGGAGGAGGAAGAAGGGCCAGTTGCGCGTGAGGTGCCGGCGGGACTCGACGAGTGGGATTTCCGCAGAGAGGGGGATTTCGTCGAGGCGGCGGGTGTCCTGCCAGTCGAGGTAGCGGCCGCCGGTGAGGCGCGCGAGGTCGCGCAGGGCGGCTTCGCGCAGGCGGGTGTCGGTGAATTCGGCGCCACCGGGGGCGGCGGCGAAGAAGGCCTCGGGGGTGAGGACTTCGCCGTCGGAAAATTCGATGCGGTAATCGACGCGGTATTCGCCGGAGCGGGCGGGCTCGATGTTGCCGCGGAAGAGGCCGGGTTCGAGGCTATCGGGCTGGAGGAGGATTTCGTCGCGGTGACCGCCGGGGCCATGGACGGCGGCGGTGACACGGGCCTCGCGCTCGGGGCGGAAGTCGCTGCCGCGCACGGAGACGTCGAGAGCGGCGGTGTCCTCGGTGGAGACGCGGCTGCCGCGCAGGGGGACGGCGACGCGTGGGCGGGCGCTGGAGGCGAGCCAGAGGAGTTTGCCTGACCAGAAAGCGCGGTGCTGCTCGTAGCCGCGGCGGCTGTCGAGGCGCCAACGCCATGTGTCGGCGGTGCCCATCCACGAGACGCGGCCGCCGCCGTAGGCTTGTACGGCGGCGAAGACTTCGCCGCCGTCGCGCGAGGTGGCGAGGGGCAGAGCGCCGCGCTTCGCTTCGCCGCCGTAGGCGGGTAGCCCGCCGGCGAGGAAGACGCCGGGCCGCTGGAAGAGGACGCCGCGCGGGCCGTCGGTGAAGACGGGGTCGGCTTCGAGGGAGAGGTGGCGGTCGTCGCGCACGGCGACGGGCCGCGCGGCGCGCACGGGGAGCATGCCGAGGAGGGCTTCGGCGTCTGTGGGCACGGGGCCGACGGCGAGGAGCCCGCCCGCGCGGTTGGCGACAAGGGCGCGGAGGCCGTCGAGGGCGGACTCGTTGAAGCGCGGGGCGGTGGTGAGATCGAGGACGACAGCGTCGAACTGGAGAAAGAAGCTGCCGTCGTCGGGAAAGGTTTCTATGGGCTCGACGGCGGCGGCGCCGTCCGCTTCGTCCGGGCCGGACCATGTCCAGACATCGTCGGCGGTGCGGATGAGACCGTAGAGGGCGATGCGCTCTTCTTCGGCGGCGACTTGGCGGAGAAAGCGGAATTCGGGGCGGAGGCGCTCGGCGAGGTAGAGGACGCGGAAGCGGTCTGGCGCTTCGACTTCGACCGTGGCGTAGTCCTGGTCGGTGGCGGGGTTGGTCCCCTCCACGGTGTCGGCGATGCGCACGCGGTAGCTGTGGAAGCCGGCGGGCGGCGGGGGTACCTCGAAGCGCACGGTCTCTTCTTCGCCCGCCGCAAGGCGCACGGGCAGGGTATCGATGCGGGAGGCACCGTGGCGCAGCTCGACGTCGATTTCGATGTCGCGGCCGAGGGTGTTGCGCACGGTGGCTTCGAGGCCGAAGGGATGGCGGGCGTCGACGCTGAGGCGCGTGCGCGTGAACTCGACGGAGAGGTCGCGGGGGCGGCCGGGTGTGCCCACCCCGACGGCGGTGACGGGGACGCCGACGTCGCGCAGTTCGCGGCCGGCGTCGATCATGCGGGTCTCGCCGGCGGTTTCCTGCCCGTCGGTGAGGAGGAGGACGGCGGCGAGGGTGCGCCCGGTGTTGGCGCGGTCGCGCAGGACGGAGCGCAGGGCGTCGCCTGTGGCGGTGACGCCGCCTGGTTCTGGAAGCGCCTCGCCGGGCGCAAGAGCGCGGACACCGCGGGCGTAAGCGTGGAGGCGCAGGGGATGGCGTTCGGCGAGGCGGGAGGCGGCGGAGGTTTCGTCGCCGAGGTCGAGAAGGGCCGCGACGGCTTCGTGGCGGCTCATCCCCCCGGGGAGGTCGCGCACCCCCATGCTGCCGGAGGTGTCGGCGAGGACGGCGACCTCGATGGCGTCGGTGTCGGGCTCGAAGCGGGAGCAGTAGGGCTGGAGGGCGAGGACGGCGAGGCCGAGGACCCCGCCCGCGCGCAGGGCGGCGAGCGCGCCGAGGTAGCGCGGCGGCACAAGGCCAGAGGCGCGGCGGAACGTCCAGAGCACCAATCCGAGCCCGAGAAGGACGAGCGCGAGGATGAGCCAACCGTTGGCGAGGGGGTCAAGGGACATGGTCAAAATGGTGAGGCGTATGGGGACGTCCAGTTGGTTCCGGTGGCGGGAGCGACAGAGTAGCCGATGCCGTGAGGCGTTTCACCGGTCTTCCTCCGAGAGGCGGCGGAAGTATTCCTCGACTTGGCGCTGGTAGCGGGAGGGGGCGTCTCCGCTGAGGCGCTGGGTGGCGCGTTCGTTGAGGCTGCGCTGGAGGTGGCGGAGGAGGGCGCGCGAGGCGGTGCCGACGGCGGCGTCGGTGTCGCGCAGTTGGCCGTCCCATGTGCGGGCGCCGCTCTCCTCGCCGAGGCGGGCGGCGAGTTCGCGCAGCTGGCTGTCGTCGAGGCGGTCGCCGGCTTCACCGAGGAGCCCGGAGAGGCGGTCGCGCAGATTCGCGAGGCGTTGGGCACCGTCTTCGCCCTCGCCGGAGGGACCCTCACCTTCGCCGTTTTCGGCAGCGGCCATGGCGTCGGTGTCACCGTTTTCACCGGGGGCGGCGGCTTCGCCTTCGGCGCCGTCTTCGGCGAGCTGGCCGAGTTCGCGGCGGGCGCGGTCGAGTTCGGCGAGGGCGCGGCGCACGGCGGCGTCGGAGAGAGCGGGGACGTCGGCCCCGGCGTCGCGCAGCCCGCCCGCCGCGGCGTCGAGGTCGGCGGCGGCCTGTTCCTGGAGGCTTTCAGCTCGGTCGAAGCGCTCGTAGAGGAGGGCGTTGGCGGCGCGCGTCATGGTGCCGCCGGTGCGGTTGTTGTCGAGGTCGCGGCCCACTTGTTCGAGGTTGCGGGCGGCTTCGGGGAATTGCCCGCGCAGCTCGGCGGCGGCGCGGTCGAGGTCGTCGCGGAGCCGTTCGAAGTCGGTGTTGAGGCCGGTCTGCGCTTCTTCGAGGCCGTCGGGCGGGCGCTCGCCCACGGCGGCTTCGCGGCTGGCTTGGGCGCCGCCGGACTGTTGCCCGGCGAGACCCTCGGCACGCTCGGCGAGGCCGAGCATCATGGCGCCGGCCATTTCGTTGATGAGGCCTTCGAGGAGGGCGGCGGCGTTGACGAGGGATTCGCCCGCGCGCGTGCCGTGGCGCTCGCCGCGGCCGGGCTGGTGGCCGTCAAGGGCTTCGGCGGCCCGGCCCATGCTGCGCCCGGCCTGTTCGAGGAGCTGGGTGAGGGGGGCGGCGGCGGGGAGTTGGGCAAGGCGTTCGCCGATCTCTTGGTTTTGGCCGGAGAGGCCGCGCTGGTCTTCGGCGAGGGCGCGGTTTTCGGATTCGGGGGCGCCGGTGCGCTCGGAGCGGCCCATCGCGCGGTTGAGGCCGGACTGGCTGTCGATGAGGGCGTTGAGGTCTTCGAGGAGGGGCGGCAGGTCGGCTAAGGATGGCAGATCTTCGCCGGGGTCCGTGCCCTCTTCGCCATCGCCCGGCTCGCCGGGTTCCTCGGCTTCGCCTGTGCCCTCGCCTTCGCCTTCACCCTCGCGCGCCTGCATTTCGCGGCGCACCGCGTTCTCGAAGGCGACGAGGTTGCGCAGGCCGGCGATTTCGCGGGGGATGGCGGGCTCGCCGCGGTTGCGGCTGAGGAGGCTCTCGGCGCTTTCCAGTTCCTCGTTGGCGGCTTCGAGCAGGTCCATGAGTTCGTTGTCCGGGCCGATGAGTTCGCGTACCTGTGTGCGCAACTCGGTGAGTCCGGCGCGGACGCGGGAGAGGTCCACGGAGAGATCCTGGCTGGCGCGAACCTGCTCGCGCCCTTCGAGGGCGAGGGAGCGGTAGGTCTCGCGGATGATGCGCTTGACCTCGACGATGAGGGCGCGCACGTCGAGTTCCTCGGTCTCGCCGTCCATGCCGTCCATTTCCTCGGGCTCCACGTCTTCGCGCACTTCGATGAAGTAGACTTCGGAGCGGGCGCGCTGTCCCTCGGGGCGGCGGTTGTCGGTGGCTTCGGCGAAGTAGATGACGACATCGCCGTCTTCCGCGCCGAGGGCTTCGAGGTCGAGGGCATAGAAGGCTTCGACGTCCGGCTCGCGGCGGTCGGGGGCGTCGTGCAGGACCGCGCGGCGCGGGTCGCCCCCGGCCACGGTGACGGACAGTTCGACGCGTGCGACGCCGAAGTCATCGCCTGCGAAGACCTGCACGCCGACGCGCTCGCCGGGTTCGAGGACGAGGTCCTGCCCCGGCACGGCGATCTCGATGTGCGGCGGCTCGTCGCGGCGGATGTCGATTTCGCGGCGGTCCGTGCGCGTTTCGCGGTCGTGCCCGTCGCGCACGACGAGGGCGTAGCGGCCGGACTGCGCGGGGCGGTGTTCGAGCCGGTGCCTTCCGTCGTCAGTTTCGGCGAAGTCGACTTCACGGTCTTCGATGAGGAGGGCGACACGGTGGCCGGAGAGCGTCTCCGCCGCGAAACGAAGGACGGTGCCTTCGATGATGTCGATGTCGGCGGGTTCGCGGTACTCGACGGGATCGAGGCCGGTGTAGGCGGGCGGTGCGGTGGTGAGCGCGAAGTCCTCCAGTTCGGGCGGGTCATAGACATCCACCTCATACCAGGGTGAAACCACGGAGGGGGTGAGGAGGCGGTAGCGGAATTCGCCGCGCACGTCGTAGAAGGTGAATTCGGGCCGTCCCGTCTCGCCCTCGAAGACGGGATGGCGTCGGCGTTGTCCGTCGGCGTTGGTGTATTCGATGTGTAGCTCGGGCTCCCCGCGCACGACCCCGGCGGCAACGGAGAGATCTCGCCCGCGCCCGACCTCGGTGTCGCCGGGATCGACGGCGAGGGCGGTGAAAGTTCCCCGGCGCAGGTCGTTGAGGTGGTGGGCTGCCTTCTCCACGACGGGCAGTTGAGTGGCGGCGGCGGCGAGGAGAATGGCGAGGGTGAGCAGCGCTGCGAGCGGCATGGCGCGCAGCCGTGCGGGCAGGACGGCGGCGCGGAAATCAATGCGGCGCGAGTAGGCCTCGACCTGCGCGAGAAGGGCGGCTTCGACCGGGTTGGGCTCGCCCGCCTTGCGCTCGCTCAGCTCGACGGCGCAATGCAGCGCGTCCATCAGCTCCGGGTGGCGCGCTTCGACTTTGTCGGCGATGCCGCGCAGTCTGCTGTGCCGCCGCCATGCGCGGGTGACGCCCCATGCCAGGCCTCCGAGCGCGGCGGCGAGGGCGAGGACGGTGAGCACGAGGGCCGGTCGTTCCCGCAGGGAGGCGGCGCGGTCGTAGCCCTCGAGGACAAAGAGCGCGACGGCGAAGCCCGTGAGCGCCGCCGCTGCCGACAAGCCGGCGAGGCGCAGCCGGAGGGCGCGCCGGAGATCGTGTAGTCGTGTGTGGAATGTGGTCATGTGCGAGGCGGCGGCGGAGCGGTGGCCGGGGTCGGACTGCGCGCGGGAAATCGCAGAGTTCGTTGCTGGAATCCGGTGGATTAACGTGCGGTTTCAAGACCGGGTTCGTTTGTGCGCCGCGACCGTATGAAACTAAACTCGGAGAGATCGCTGTGCCTGTCGGCGTGCTTGAGGGTGTTGGAGTCGACGTTTCCGGACATGTCCAGATCGTGGTAGATGTCCTCGGAGAGTTCCCGGGTCTTGGCGGGGTCGCCGAAGCCCAGCTCCGGGAGCGCCGTGTCGGTGTCTTCAAAATACCTCATTCTCATGGTTGTTCCCTTTCGCAGTCGCGGTTGAAGAAGGCGTTGTGAACCGTCTCCCATCCTCCAAGAGGATGACCCGCAACGCACGGTTTTCAAATAGTTTGATCCGTGCCCAGCGCCGGATCCCTGCCGGCTCCTTCCATCAGACTGCACGCTCACTGTCTCCGGGTTGCGGATAACGCTCTCGATCCACTCGTCATGGATTTCGGCGCGGTCGGGCCGCTTCCGGGTGTGTTTGAAGTATTCTGTTTGGCGGAAGTCAGCCATTGCTTCGGCTTGCAAATTCGCCGCGTCGGCCCGCGAGGAGGGTCTCGGCGGCGAAGGCGAGGGCGGCGAGGAGGATCATCCACGGCCAGAGATCGACGACGTTGGCAGCGTCGGCTCGGGTGCCTGTCGCGGCGGCGCGCGGACCGCGGTAGGCCACGGTGTCGGCCTGGGCGAGGCGGCGGATCGGGTCCACCTGACGAAGAGACCCTTCGGCGGGCGGAATGTTCACTGCGGCGTAGGTGCCGTCGGCTTCGATGAGGCCGGGGCGGGCGAGGCGGTCGGGCGTGACGCCGCGGCGGGCGAGGGAGGCGGGCGGGGCGGCACCGGTCTCGAGTTCGAGGACGCCGCCTTCGCCGGTGGCGGCTTCGGAGAAGATCTCGCGCACGAGCGGGACGAAAGAGGGGCGTACGCGGATGTCGGTGAAATCGGGGCCGAAGCTGAAGGCGGCGACGTAGACGGAGCCGCGCCCGACGTTCTGCTGCGTGAGGAGCGGATTCCCGGCTTCGGAGCGGAGAATGACGGCGGCGTCCGGGTCCGGCTCGAAGCGGGCGTGGCGCAGGAAATTGACGCCGTAGAGGTCGCGCCGCGCGCCTTCGTCAAAGATGCGGGCGAAGCGCGACTCCGGATTGATCCATGCGGGGTGGTCGATGTCGCGGGCGGCCCCTGGCGGAGCGGTCATTTGGTCGAAGCGGTGGTTGCCGAGACCGGCGTTGGCGAGGGCGCGGAACATGCGCAGGGGCGAGCGGCCCGGCGTGGCGAGGACGACCCCGCCCTCCTCGACAAAGGCGCGCAGCGCGTCGAGCTGGCCGCGGTCGAGGTAGGCGAGGGTGCCGGGCAGGTAGACGGCGCGCGCCTCGGCGAGGACGTCGGCGGAGAAAAAGGCGCGGCTGGAGGAGGCGGGCTCGAAGTTGATCCAGTCGCCCTCGACGTTGGCCTCGAGGGCGAGGCGCGTGAAGAAGTAGTCGTCCGCGCGCTCGGGCTCCTCCATCTGCGGGAGAAAGGCGAGGACGCGCAGGGCGGGCGGGCGGCCCATCCAAAAGTGGTGCTCGTTGTCGCCGGCGTAG
>SLLG01000314.1 GCA_007134215.1 Opitutales bacterium
CTTCTCCGTCCATGTCGGGTGGCGGGAGAGCGAGATCGTCGGCTGCGCGATGAAGTTGCGCGGGTTCTCCCGGATGAGGCCGCGGAACTTCTCGATCTCCGCCTTCGTCGACTTCGGGCCGACAAGCATTCCGTAGCCCCCGGCCTCGTTGGCCGACTTCACAACCAGCTCGGGCAGATGGTCCATGATGTATTTGTAATCATCCTCCTCCGAGGCGAGAAAGGTGCGCACGTTACGCAGGACGGGATCCTCGTCGAGGTAGAAGCGGATCATCTTCTCCACGAAATAGTAGATCACCTTGTCATCGCACACACCCGTGCCGATGGCGTTGGCGAGAGCCACGTTGCCCGCCCGGTAGGCGTTCACAAGCCCCGGTACACCGAGGAGCGAGTCGGGCCGGAAGACGCTCGGATCGATAAAGTCGTCGTCGATACGCCGGTAGATCACATCCACCTGGCGCAGGCCCGCCGTCGTGCGCATGTACACCTTCGCGTCGCGCACGATCAGGTCGCGCCCCTCCACAATCTCGATGCCCATCTGGCGCGCGAGGAAGCAGTGCTCGAAGTAGGCGCTGTTGTAGACTCCAGGCGTAAGGATGACCACCGTGGCGTCCTGCTTGCCGTGCGGCGCGATCCAGCGCAGCGTGCGCAGGAGGTCTTCACTGTACCCGAGAATCGGCTCCACCCCCGCGCGCGGAAATAGATAGGGGAAGGCCCGCTTCATCGCCTGCCGGTTTTCCAGCATGTAGGAGACTCCGGACGGACACCGCGCGTTGTCTTCGAGGACGAGGTAATTGCCCTCGCCGTCGCGGATCAGGTCGGTGCCGCAAATGTGCACATAGATGTCGCGGGGCACATCCGTCCCCATGAATTCGGGACGGAAATGCTTTGCTGACTTAATATACGTCTCCGGAACAATCCCCTCCTTCACGATCCGCTGGTCATGGTAGACGTCGTGGACAAACGCATTCAGCGCGTGGATGCGCTGCGTCAGCCCCCGCTCGATCAACTGCCACTCCGACTGCGGGATGATCCTCGGAATCAGGTCGAAGGGAAAGATCCTTTCCGTTCCCTGCTCGTCGTGGTAGACCGTGAAGGTCACCCCCTGGCGCAGAAAAGAGAGGTCGATCGCCCCCCGCTTCCGGTCAAACTCCGCTTCGTTCAAGCCGCTCAGGCTCTCCAGGAGCTTCCGGTAGTGCGGCCGCACCTCGCCATCCGCCGAAAACATCTCGTCGAAAAATCCGTCTGTCGTGTACCTTGTAAAATCCATGTAAGCGCGGGTTCACCGTTCTTAAAGCTACTCTTATGCCGACTTTCCGGCCATGCAACCCCGAAGTTGAGCCCGCCGGAACGGACCACCGCCGGATTTCGGCCTCAAGTTCCGCAATTGGGATATTCCGCTGAAACCACGCAGTCCTGTGCAAAAACGCATTTGGAGTGGCGGATCACCCGAGCGCCCGCCGCATGGAGCGGATGAGCGCGGGGAGTTCGTCGTCTTCCACCTCGAGAAAGATGAAGAGTTCGGCGGTATCGATAACGCTCTCGAGGACGCGTGCACCGAGCGGTTCGCCGTCGACAATGAGAACGAGGCGCTGGCCGCGGTGCGCGGTGGAGATACGGTAGAGGGCGCGGGCCGCGCGGGGTTCGAGGGCAAAGACGACGCACAGGCCGAGGTCCACCCGCGCGAGCGCGATCTCCCGCAGGTCCTCTTCGACGATAACGGGAAAGTGGTTGATGCGGATGACGGTGCCGCTGACGGGCAGCGCGACGAGAACGACGTGGCGCGTGCGCTCGTCCATCGTACTTGCCTCGAGATGGAAGCGGATCGCCGGTCCATCGCTTCCGCCGCCGGTCCGGCACCCCGTCGCGACGCAAAGGGCGGCAATTGTGCAAACGGCGCGGAGCCAACGGCGGCCCTCAAAAATCGGCCAGCAACTGCGCAAAGGCGTGCACATAGGCATCGAACGGTTCCTGTATCCAGAGCAGATAGAGGAGGCTGCCGCCCGCGAGCGAGGGACCGAACGGAATCCGCCACCCTTCTTCCCCGTCGTCTTTCACCTCGTCTCCGTCTCCCTCACCCGCCGCCGTCGCGCCGCGTTTCGGCAAAAGGTTCTCGCCCTGGAAAAACTTCCGCACGGCCAGCGGCACAATGAACGCCGTGCCGAGAATCGCCCCGCCGAAGAGGCTGAAGACAGCGCCCTCCCAGCCGCAGAAAGCGCCGATCGCGCCCATGAGCTTCACATCGCCGAAGCCCATCGCCTCCTTGCGCAGCACGACCTCAGCCACAAGGGCGACCCAGAGGATGAGCCCCGACCCGATAAAGGCACCCTGAAGCGCCGCAAAGAGCCCCCGCAGGGCGTCGGCCGCGTATATCCCGGACGGGTCGGCGAGGTGCAGCGAGGGCACGGCCATGGACAGACCCGCCCCGATGAGAAACCCGCCGATGGTGAAGCGGTCGGGAATCTCCATGGTGTCCAGATCAATGAAGGAGAGCGCGACCAGCCCGCTCCCATAGAGCGAGAAGACCGTCGCGGCAAGCGGATCGAAGCGCCACCAAACGACGACAAAAAGCAGCCCCGTGAAGGCCTCCACAAGCGGGTACCGCACGCTGATCGTGCATCCGCAGCAGCGCGCGCGCCCGCGCAGCAGCACCCAGCTGAGGACGGGAATGTTGTCGAACCAGCGCACCGGTGCGCCGCAGGCGCAGTGCGACCCCGGGAAGACGACCGACCGGCCGGCCGGTACCCGGTAGATCACGACGTTGAGGAAACTTCCGATACAGGCACCGAACACGAAAACAGAAAACGAATACACGAGCGGGTGAACCTCGCGCATAAAGACGACGGCCTCGGCGAGCGCGCTCATGGGCGGGAACGCTCCTCAAGGGCGGCGCGCGCCGCGTGCGTCATGACATCGACGGGCGGCTCGCGGCCTGTCCACATGGCGAGGCTGCGCGCTCCCTGCCACACGAGCATGCCAAGCCCGTCAGCATAGGGCCGGCCCGCCGCCGCGCAGGCGCGGGCGAGCCCATTGACCGCGCCGTAGGTCGTGTCGTAGACCACCGTCCCCGGTGCAAACGCCGCCGGATCGACCGGCGGGGGGTCGTCCGCCTTCAGCCCGAGAGCTGTCGCGTTGATGACGACGGCCTCCCCGTCCACGGACGGCGGACCGTCGAGGGAAAACCCGCGTACGCGCCCGGCGGCCTCCGGGAAGAGCTTGCGCACAAGGTCGAGGAGCGCGGCAAGACGGGCCTCATTGCGGTTGCCGATCCACAGCTCAGCGCAGCCTTCGTCGAGGCACTGCGCGGCGATGGCGCGGGCCGCCCCGCCCGCCCCGAGGAGGACGACACGCGCGCCGCGCAGCGAACGCCCGAAAGCCTCGCCGACGGCACGCGAGATACCGTAGCCGTCGGTATTCGCCCCGCTGTAGCCGCTCCCGTCCTCCCGCAGGATGAGCGTATTCACCGCGCCCATGCGGGCAGCGGCGGGGTCGATTTCGCGGAGAAGCGGGACGACATCCACCTTGTGCGGGATCGTTAGGTTGATTCCGCGGAATCCGCGGCGGGCGAAAAGCGGAAGCGCGGTTCCAAGCGTCTCCGGTGGCACGTCGAAAGCAAAATACTTCCAGCCCGCGAAGCACGGTTCCTCCGCCGCCATCGCGGCGAGCGCGGCATTGTGCATGGGCGGGCTCAGCGAATGGTGGATGGGATGGCCCAGCACAGCCACGGCCGTGCCCCCGAAATCCCATGTGTCGAGCGCGGCGGGCGTCCGCGGGCCTTCCGGTTGCCGCTGCGCGCCCGCTCCCCACGCACTTTCTTCCGCGGCAGACTCCATCCCGCTCATGGCTTGGCGTGGCGGCGGTAGGCCTTCTCGAACTCGCGCACGAAGCCCGCGAAGAGGCGGGACATGCGCGGGTTGTTCTTGCGCGAAAAGTGCTGCACGAGGTTGCGGCACGCGCGGCAAAGCACCTCACCTACGGGCGCGGGGCCGACGTGCCGGTGCGGCTCGGGCACATGGTTCGCCTCAAGGAGCGCGTGGACCTCGTCAATCGACCGGAACCGTCCCCGCTCGAACACATCAATGTAAAACGGCGCGCCTTCCGCGAAACACCCGACCATGAAGCGGTGCGGCAGCCCCACCGGTTCCAGCTCGAGACCGCAGCGCTGCGCGACGAGGATGTAGAGGATGCTCAAGCTGATGGGGATGCCCTTGCGTCGCCGCATGAGGGGCGAGATAAAGGAATTGAGCGGATCCTCGAAGTCCTCCGTGTTGCCCCGGAACCCGTATTCGTGGAAAATCACGCGGTTGAGCACCTTGCATTGTTCAAAAACCGACCCCGGCTTCGGCATCAGCTCATCGCAGCGCCGGGCGATGGCGTCGAGCTGCGCCCGCACCGGGCCGACCGCCAGATCCGGCTTGACCACGCGGTTGAGCAGAATCACCCCGCTCTCCAGCTCGTAACGCATGGAACGGATGAACGCGACAAACTCGCCGGCGCAGTCCGGACCGTCCAACTGGTCGAGCATCCCGCGCGCTGCCTCCGCCGCCGCCTCCGGCCCCTCCCGGAGCACTTTCTTGAGCAGGCTCACACCTACGTCGTCGAGCCGCTTCAGCTCGGCGAGCACGCCCGCGCGCACCGCCGCCGAGTCGTCGTCCAGCAACGAGACCAGAGCCCGCTCCTGCTCTTCACTGAGGATTCTATCCACGCAGCGAAGAGAAAAACCGCGGACCGCCCGTAGGCAACCACGAAGTGCGCCCGAAACCGCCCCGCGCGCATGAGTCACCGGCGCCGGAGCGACCCGCGAATTGGCGGGCGGCCGGTTGACTGCGGTGGAGCGGCGGGTAGGCTTTGCGGCATGCTATTCTCCCGATCCATGAATCAGCTTCGGCGGCGCGGCCACTGGCTTTCCGTGAGGCTCGTATTTCTCGCCGCGGCTGTGGCGGTGTCCGCCGGTGCCGAGCCGCCGCCGATTATCTCCGGGGCGGCGCGATTTCATCCGGTCTTCGCGCCGAACGGGATGGCCGCGACACAGGAGCGGCATGCGACGGAGGCCGCGCTGCAGGTACTGGAGGAAGGGGGCAACGCCGTCGACGCGGCGGTGACGGCGGCTTTCACCCTATCGGTCACGCTGCCGCGCGCGGGAGCGCTGGGCGGGGGCGGATTCATGGTCGTGCATCTGGCGGAGGAGGACCGCACAATTGCCATCGACTACCGCGAGACCGCGCCCGCCGCCGCGCACCGCGACCTGTTTTTGCGGGAAGACGGCACGGCGGATCCTGCAAAGTCGCGTTTCAGCGCCCTTGCCGTGGGGGTTCCCGGCAATGTCGCCGGCCTGCTGCACGCGCTGGAAAGTTACGGCACAATCGACCGCGGGCGCGCCCTCGCCCCGGCGATCACCCTCGCCGAAGAAGGGTTCCCCGTTTCGAAAGACCTCTTCGACAGCCTCGTCATCGCCGCGCCGCGCCTTTTCCGCGATCCGGCCGCACGGGAGGTTTTTTATACCCGGTTCGCCGCGCCGCGGGCCATCGGTGAAACGCTTCGCCAGCCGGATCTGGCGGAAACCCTGCGGCGCATCGCCGACGAAGGAGCGGCGGGCTACTACACCGGCCCTGTGGCGGAAAAGACCATCGACTTCCTGCGCGAACGCGGCGGGATCATGACGTTGGAGGACCTTGCGGAATACCGTCCGGTCGAGCGGCCCACAGTGTCGGGGACCTACCGGGGCCACACGATCCACTCCATGCCACCGCCGAGCAGCGGCGGAGTGCACTTGCTGCAAATCCTCAAGATGATCGAACCGGAGGATATCGGCGGCATGGGCTTCGGCTCCGCCCGGAGCATCCACCTCATGGCCGAGGCAATGAAACGCGCCTATGCGGACCGGTCTGTGCATCTCGGTGACACCGACTTTGTCGATGTGCCGCTGTCGGAACTGCTCGACCCCGACTACCTCGCGCGGTGCATGGCGGACTTTTCCCCTCGCGCCGCGACACCTGCCGACGAGATTTCGCCGGGCAATCCGCTCCATCCCGCCGAGGGAGACAACACCACCCACTTTTCCATCGTCGATGCCCAAGGCAACGCCGTCTCCAACACGTATTCGATCAATTTCAGCTACGGCGCGCAGATGATGGCCCCCGGCACCGGGGTGCTCCTCAACAACACGATGGACGACTTTTCCGCCAAACCCGGCACGCCCAACGCCTACGGGCTCATCGGTGGCGAAAAGAACGCCGTCGAGGGCGGCAAACGGATGCTCAGCAGCATGACGCCGAGCATCGTGCTCGACAGCGAAGGCGCAGTGTTCCTCGTCACCGGCAGTCCCGGCGGCAGCCGCATCATCACCACGACGCTGCAAGTCATCGTCAACACCGTCGACCACGGCATGAATATCGCCGAGGCGACCGCCGCGCCGCGTTTCCACCACCAGTGGCTGCCCGACTACCTGCGCGTCGAAAACGGATTCAGCCCCGACACACTCGAAATCCTCCGCGGCCTCGGCCACGAAATCCGCGAAATGGACGCAATGGGATCGACGCAGTCGATCCAGAGTTCCGGGAACTGGTGGACGGGCGCCTCAGACCCGCGCCGACCCGACGCCGCGACACTCGGGCACTGAGAATTCCGCGGAATTCCAAATTCCGGCTTGCCCGCGATTCGTTGGCCGCATACGGTAAAACTCATGCTTGGAGAGCACCCAGAGCTGGCCGCGCTCCTCCTCGAGGAGGTGATTGCCTTCGTATTCGCGGGCACGGCTCTGGTCTTTATCGCGGTTCTCATTGTGCTTTTGCGCAGGGAGAACCGCAGCCCCCGCCTCGAGCACGCCCCGCCCGCCGAGAGTCTCGCCTCGTTGAAAAACCGCGAGATCGACATCCTCGAGATTTACGACGATGTCGTCGTCATCCCCCCGCCGCGTTCGCTCAACGGCGGCGAGCCGACCAAGCCGCACCTCGTCCGGCGCACAGCCAAGGTGCGCGACCGGCGCTCGGGCAACGTCTACCTCACCCGCCTGACCGCGCCCACGGAAGAAACGCTTTGAGCGGCCCCCTCCACGCTTGCCGCGCCATTCCCGATTTCCCGGCTTTGCAGAATTTGCGGGCTTGCACGCGGATACGGCGGTTGTTCCCATTCGTGCATGGATTCCCCCCATGATCCCCGGGCGCGCGATGAGAACGTCGTTTACTTCGGCCACGCACGTTTCACTTTCCTGACAGAATGCATGGTCCGTCTCGAATGGGCGGAAGACAAGCGGTTTGAAGACCGGCCTACCTTCGCCGCCGCCAACCGGCGCACACCGCCTGTCCGCTTCACACGCGAAGAAAAGGGAACGGCCCTCACGCTGCACACCGCCAGACTGACTCTCCGCTATCGCGAGACCGGGCGGCCCTTCAACCGCCGTAACTTGAGCGCGGTCTTCAAGCTCAACGGGAAAACGGTGGAATGGCGCTACGGGCAAAAGGACCGCGGCAACCTGCTCGGAACATGCAAGACCCTCGACGGAGTCGACGGAGGAATGGTGGATAAATGGGTGCCCTACCGGGAGCGCGACCCGGCAAAACCCGTTCTCCGCCAATCGGGCAACGACGAGGTACGGGTCTACCAAGGGGACAAAGTGCCGCTTCCCCTCGGTTCCGGCCTCCTGAGCCGGGACGGTTGGACATTCGTCGATGACGCCAAAAACGTCGTTCTCGACGCGGAAGCCTGCGATTGGCAGCCTTGGCCGGTGGAACGCCCGGAGGGTGTCCGCCGGGACGGTTACCTGCTGGCCCACGGCCGGGACTACAAGGCCGCCTTGCGCGACGCATCGCTTGTCTTCGGCGCACAGCCCCTGCCGCCGCGCTTCGCTCTGGGGTATTGGTACAGCCGTTACTGGGCCTACACCGACAAGGAGATCGAGGCTCTCGTGCGGCAGTTCGACCGTTATCAAGTGCCGCTCGATGTGATGGTGATCGACATGGACTGGCACAAGCTGGGTTGGACGGGCTACACATGGGACGAGGACTTCTTTCCGGATCCACGGGAGTTTCTCGCATGGCTGCGCGCGCGCGACCTCAAGATTTCCCTCAACCTCCATCCGGGCGACGGCGTTTTCAGTTATGAAAAATCATTCCCGTATGTGTGCGCGGCCATGGGTATCGACCCGAAGAAACTCCCCCGCATTGAACCCGTCTACGACCGCCTTTACGAACTGCTCGGCCTCGACCCCGGAAAAGCAAAACGTATTCCGCTCGATGTCTGCGACCCGGCTTACATGCGCGCGTACTTCGAGTTCCTGCATCACCCGCTCGAAGACGAAGGCGTCGATTTCTGGTGGATGGACTGGCAGCAGGGACGGCAAGGAAGCAAGCTCCCCAATCTCGACACGCTCCCGTGGATCAACGAATTGCACTGGCGCGACCAACGCCGACGCGCCCCGGAGAAGCGCGCCCTGAACTTCAGCCGGTTCGGCGGAATCGGCGCGGGGCGTATGCCCGTGGGCTTTTCCGGAGACACCATCGTCACATGGGATTCACTTGCCTTCCAACCCTACTTCACGGCAACGGCATCGAATGTCCTCTACGGATACTGGAGCCACGACATCGGCGGCCACATGGGCGGCATCCAATCACCGGAACTCTACACCCGCTGGATACAATACGGGCTCTATTCGCCTGTGCTCCGCACGCATACGAGCAAAGACGCCCGCAGCGAGCGCCGCGTCTTTGAGTACCCCGATCCCTACAAATCGGTGATGATCTCCGCCTTGCACCGGCGCTACGCGCTCATCCCCTACATCCATACCGAGCTGCGGCACACATGGGAAAGCGGTGTATCCCTTTGCCGTCCGATGTACTACGAGCATCCGGAGGAGGACGCCGCTTACCGCGCACGGGATCAGTATTTCTTCGGCGCGCACATGCTCGTCGCGCCGGTCCTTTCCCCTCTCGACCCGTCGGACGAAATGGCGGATGTGAAAGTGTGGCTGCCCGACGGTCGCTGGTTCGACACCTGCACAGGCGAATGCCTGAAAGGCGGGAGCACCCTCCACCGTCGCTACACCCTCGGAGAGATTCCCGTCTTCGTGCGTCCGGGGACGGTATGGGCCGAACAGAGCCCGCCCCTCCGCGTGCGCGGGGGCAGTTACGCCGATCTGCGCTTCATCGTCTACCCGGGCAATGCGGGGGAATACACGCTCTTCGAAGACGACGGGACAACGCTCGGCTACAGACACGGCGGGGAAGCGCGGATCACTCTTCGCCATGAAGGCGACGGGGGTGTCCGCAAGGTCATCCTCGAGAGAGCACGCGGCGGCTTCGCGGGATTCCAGCCGGTGCGGCCAGTCGAGATCCACCTCGCCGCGACCGTGCCGCCGGAGAGTATTCTTCTCGGGCGCAACCGCCTTCCCTGGAGCCATCGCGGACAACCCGCTGGATGGCATTACAACGGCGATGCCGCGACCACTGTCATCCGCATCGCCGATGCCGATCTCCGCAAAGGGTTCACCCTCACGGTGCGCGAACGCGCCGGGGTGTCGCCCGTCGCCGCGTTCGGCCTGAAGGGTCTCATGCACCGGCTGGAACGCGTCCGCTACTACAACTGTCTCGTATCGCCGCCGCGTCCGATCATCGGCGAGGAACGTCTGGCCGTACGCATCGCCCAAACCGGCAACCGCATCCAACGTAATCCGGACCGCTTCCGCGCCGAACTCACCGCCATGAAGCGGGACCTGCGCAAATTGCCCGCCGTCCTCCGCGAATACCAGGAGGGCTACCGCAAGCGGCAGGACAACCCGAACGCGAAGATCGCCGACAAAATCGCCGAGTTGCAGCGGGCGCGCGACATCCTCGCGACAACGCTCCGCTCTTCCGGTGACCCTGCGGCGAAAGGCCGTCGGCGGAAACGGTAGCGGAGCGGTCACCACCGGCCGATCGAAGAAAAGAAGAAGACGGGACTTCGCCTGAGGAGCCGATCCGGCGGCGCAAAAATGTTGCCGCTTCGAAAAAAAAGGTTGGGCAGGGGCAGGATTTCACGTCTTTTTGGAATACACCGGCGCTTTCGGAGACATTCTGTCTCCGTCCCGCGCCGCCGGTCCGATCCATTCTCCGAACCGTGGAAGACCTGCTTTTCCTGCGCAACCTTGGCCTGATGTTCATCGCAGCGGGCGTGGCCACCTTCATAGGGCGGTTCGCCCGCGTCCCGGGTATTGTCGCTTACATCATCGCGGGGCTCGTCCTCGGCCCCGCTCTGGGTGTCGTGGAGGTGGACTACGCGATGGAAACAATCGCGGAGTTCGGCATCGCCCTACTGCTCTTTCTCGTGGGCCTTGAGCTTAGCTTCGACAAGATCAAGGACGTCGGCAAGGTGGCGCTGGCGGCGGGAATTGGGCAGGTTGTTTTCACCGCGGCGGGCGGATATCTGCTCTGCTGGCTGCTCGGGTTCGGGCCGATGGACAGTCTTTTCCTCGCGGTGGGCCTGACCTTCAGCAGCACCGTGGTCGTCGTTAAGCTGCTCGACCAGCTGGGCGACCTCAACCGCCTATACGGGCGGATTGCGGTGGGCATTTTTCTCGTGCAGGATTTGGTTGTCGTCCTTGTCCTCACGCTTCTCGCCGGCATCGCGCGCGGGGATGACGCGGCCGCCGACCTGACCTTCGCCACCGTTGCTCTGGGAGTTTTCAAGGCGTTCGGGGGAATGACGCTGCTGCTGCTCGCCGTCATCGCCGCCTCCATATTCATCCTCCCCCGCCCCTTCGGCTGGGCCGCGCGCTCGCCCGAGGTCATCTTCCTCTGGGCGCTGTGCTGGTGCTTCGCTGTCGTCCTCGCGGCGGAGGAGCTGGGCCTGTCGCTTGAGATCGGCGCGTTTCTCGCGGGGATCAGTCTCGCGCAGATGCCCTACAACGACGATCTGCGGCGCCGCGTGCACCCGCTCATGAATTTCTTTGTCGCCGTGTTTTTCATCTCGCTCGGCATCCAGATGGAGTTCGCCGAGGCCGCCGCGGCGTGGCCCGCGTCCATCGCGCTTTCGCTCTTTGTCCTCATCGGCAACCCGCTGATCTTCATCATCATCATCACCCGCATGGGCTACGCCGAAAAGACGGCCTTCAAGACGAGCGTGACCGTCGCGCAAATCAGTGAGTTTTCGTTTATCTTCGCCGCCATGGGGGTCACGGCGGGGCTCATCGGTTCGGAGATCCTGTCCATCACCGCGCTTGTCGGCGTCATTACGATCGTCGTATCGGCCTACATGATTCTCCAGAGCGAACGGCTCTACCGTGTGGTCCGCGCGACCGGAATTCTGCGCATCTTCCGCGCCCGGCAAAGCGACGGCAGCGACGACACCCTGAAACAACGGTCCGGCCATGTGATCGTCGTGGGGATGAGCCCCTTCGGACGGAATATCGTGCGGCGGGTCCACAAACTCGGCCACACCGTTCTCGCGATCGACACCGACCCTGTGAAACTCCACGGCCTGCCGTGCGAGACGATGATCGGCAACATCGAGTATGCGTCCGTTGTCGAGGAAGCCGACCTTCCCCGCGCGCGTCTCGTCATCTCCGCGCTTCAGATCGAGGACACGAACCAGCTCCTTGCCTTTCGCTGCAAGGAGTACGGCATCCCGTGCGCCATCCATGCCTTCGACCCCTCGGTCGTGGACGACCTCATCGAACTCAATGTCGGGTACCTCATGATGCCGAAGGTCGACGGTGTCATGGCCGAGCGGGACATCCTCAAAAAGGAGGGGCTGCTGTGATCACGATTGCCCTCCTCCTCGCCGCCGCCGCGCTCGCCACCGGTCTCGCCCATTTTCTCCGCCTGCCGAGCATCCCTCTCTTTCTCCTCGCCGGTCTCGGCCTCCAGGTCGGGCTCGATCTCGCCGGCCGGGAGATCCCCGAGGCCTTTCTGCAAAACATCCTCGAACTCGGGCTCGCCGTGCTCGTTTTCGGGGCTGGGGTGGAACTGAGCCCGCGGCGCATCCGCAAGCAGTGGAAAGCAGTCCTTGTCGTCGGTTTCGGCGAGTTCCTCCTCATCGCCGCCGTCAGTTTCGGCGTGTCGCTGCTTCTCGGGTTTGACCTTGTCGCCTCGCTCTTCATGGCCGCCGCGCTCGCCGCCAGTTCCACGATTGTGGTCGTGCGCCACCTCAAACGTACGCAACGGATGTTCGAGCCCTTCGGGCGGCTTGTCACCGGGGTGCTCCTGCTCCAGGATGCGCTCATCATCATGACAATCGTTGTGCTGGTGCGCCTTGGAGGGGGGGCGACAGCTGTCGCAGCCGGCCTTGCGGGGACGGTCGCCCTCGCCGGTGTCGCCTACGTTTTCTACCGTTGGATCGTTCCTTTTGTTACGCTGCGCCTTCACCTCGACGACGAGGAGACGCTGCTCTTCGCGCTCCTCCTGCTCTTCCTTTTCGGCGGGCTTTCGGTTGTCCTCCAGCTACCTTTCATTGTCGGGGCGTTCCTCGCTGGCTTCACGCTCTCGGCATTCCCCACCAACGGGCTTGTGCGCGGGCTCCTCGCCTCGTTCTCGGACTTCTTCCTCTCCGTCTTTTTCATCGCGCTGGGCATGTTCATAACGCTTCCCGGAGCCGTAGTCCTCGCCCATGCCGCCGTCTTCTCGCTCGCCGTCATCGCCTTCACCGTCGTGGGCGTGGCCTTCCTCGCCGAACGCCTCGGCCTGAACGCGCGATACGCCCTCTTCACCGGCCTCCTTCTCACGCAGACGAGCGAGTTTTCTCTCATCCTTGTTCTCCAGGGAGTCAACGCCGGGCTCCTTGCACCCGAAGTTTTTTCCCTCATCGCGGTCCTCACGGTGACGACAATGACACTGACGCCCTTTCTCGCGACCGACCGGGTGGCCACCTTTCTCATGCGCCTCCACCCCCGCGCGCGACGCCGGAGGGACCGCCGCGCGTCAACGCCGGCGGGCCACGTTCTCATCATCGGCCTCGACTACTTCGGCGAGCACCTCATCGATCCCCTCCGCGCCGCAGGACACCGCGTGGTCGTCCTCGACGACGACGCCGTGCGGGTACGACAGCTTTGCGACCGCAACGTGGATTGCCGGCAAGTCGAGACCTACGAGCCGAAGTTCCTCGACAGCGCCGGGTTGTCGCGCGCAAAGGCCGTTCTCTGCGCGCCGAAGCACGTGGAGGACATCGAACCGGTGCTGCGACACATCCGGCGCATGGGCGGGCCGACCCCGCTTGTGCGGGTCGCCGACGAAGTCGACGGCAAGCGAATCGAATCGCTTGGAGGCCGTCCGGTCATCACCGCCGAACGGGCCCTCGATCAACTGATCGACTGGCTCGAACCAAATATCGGCGCGCCGGGCGCGGGTTGAGCACCCCGTTAAATCGGCACGCCGGGGTGGCAAACGCGGCGGAATGCGCGCATCGTGGCTTTTTATGAAACACGGTAAGAAAATCCTCATCGCCGTCGTCGCCATTATCCTCGCTCTCGCCTTTGTCTGGACTCGGGTACAGGCGGCGGAGTCACCGACGGTCCGCGTCCTTGCCTTCGGCGACAGCCTCACGGCGGGCTACGGGCTCGATCCCGGGGAGGCCTACCCCGCTTTGCTCGAGTCCATCGCACGGGATGAGGGCTTTCACCTGAGCGTGCGCAACGCGGGACTGAGCGGCGAAACCACGGCGGGCGGCCTCCGCCGCCTCGGGTGGGTCCTCCGCCAGCCTGTAGACGTGCTCATCCTCGCCCTCGGTGCCAACGACGCCCTGCGCGGCCAGGATCCGGAGGCGGCTGAGAAAAACCTCCGCGGGATGATTCAGCAGGCGCGCGACGCGCATCCGGATGTGACCATCCTTCTCGCGGGCATGCTCGCCCCGCCCAACCTCGGCGCGGATTACCGCAAGGCTTTCGACGGTATCTTTCCGCGGATCGCCGAAGAAGAGGGCGTTCTTCTCGTACCGTTTCTGCTCGAAGGCGTGGCGGGCGACGCCTCGCTAAACCTTGCCGACGGCATTCATCCCAACCGCGAGGGCCAGCGTATCATTGCGCGCACGGTGTGGGTGGAGCTTCGCCGGGCACTGGAGGACAGCGCGGGCTGACCATCCTCATCCGACCCGCAGGAGCAGCACCGTGCGGTCGTCGCTCATAGGATCGAGCGCGGAAAACCGGCGCAGGTGCCGATCGAGCCTCGCAAGGGCGGCCTCGAGGGGCTGATCAGAATAGCGGCAGAGCGCGTCGATCATGCGCTGACGCCCGAACTCCTCGCCGTGGGCGTTCACGGCCTCGGTCACACCGTCAGTGTAGAGCGCGAGCATGTCTCCGGAGCGCAGGCGGCAGTTACCCTCCTCCATGCCTCCATCGAAAAGTTCGCCGCCGGCCATGCCGAGGGCCATGCCGCCGGCCTGCAACAGCCCGGGCTCGCACTCGCCGGAGCGCAGCACAAGGGCGGGCTCGTGCCCGGCGCGGCAGTAGCTCAGCTCGCCCGAGGCGGGGTCGAACACCCCGTAAAAAAGGGTAATGAACATGCGCGGCGGCATGTCTTCAACCAGCCTCGCGTTGAGGAGGCGCATGACCTTTGCAGGAGAGGCCTCGCCCTGCGCGATGAGCCGCAGGGACGCGCGGCAAGCCGACATCATCAGGGCGGCGGGCGCTCCCTTGCCGGATACATCGGCGATGGCCAGCCCGTAACGCCCCTCCCCGACCGGAAATGCGTCATAGTAATCACCCCCGAGCTGTCCGGAGGCCTGCGCCATGGCCTGCACCTCGCAAGCCCCGATGTCGGGAAAGTCCGAGGGCAACAAATGCTGCTGCACTTCCCGCGCCATGCGGAGCTCGCGCTCGCTGACCTCGCGGGCGACCTCCTCCGCCTCCTTCCGCTCGGAAATGTCGGTGAGCACACCCTCGTGGTGGGTGGCGCGCCCGTGTTCATTGCGGCGCACGAGCGTGTGGTCGTCGATCCAGCGCACCCGCCCGTCGGGACACCGGATGCGGTACTCCTGCTTGTATTCGTCATGGTGGGCGGCGGCGTGCGCCTCCAACTCGGAGGACACCCGCTCGCGGTCGTCCTCATGCACGATATCCATGAAGTTCAGCTTACCGTCCGTGAAGAGGCCCGGCTCGTAGCCGAATTGTCTGACACTCGCGGAAACGTACTCCGTCGGCCACTGCCCGTTCTCCGAGCGGAAGAGGACAACAACCGAGGGCGAGCGGTCAATGATCCGCTCCAGCTCCTCGCGGCGGGCGAGCGCGGCCTTGAGTTCCTCCTGCGCCCGCCGCCGCAGCGTGATATCGCGCGCGACCCCGAAGAACGACGGCATCCCCTGCTGGTCCACGTAGCGCGAACCTGCCGAAGCATGCCAGAGCCAGCTGCCGTCGAAGTGTTTCGCGCGGTATTCGACGTGGTCGGGGCGCGGTTCGTCGTTGACCACGGCCTCGATGAAGCCGCGGCAGGCATCGGCGTCGTCCGGGTGGACAAAGTCAAAAAACGAGCGCCCGAGGGCGGCGTCGACCGGGTGGCCCAGCTTGCGCGTCCATGCGCGTGAAAGAAACTTGTATTCAAGGTCCGTAGTGAGAGCGTAGAGGATCTCACTCGAGGTATGCAGGTAGTTGCGCCAGCGCCGCTCGCTGTTGCGCAGCTCCTGCTCCGCCGCGCGCCGCGCCGTTATGTCCTCGAGCATGGCGAAGTGATGCGTCACGCGCCCGGCCTCGTTGCGCAGCACCGCCACGGTGAGATTGGCCCAAACGGCCTTGCCGTCCTTGTGGATGTAGCGCTTCTCCAGCGCGAAGCGGTCTCGCCGCCCTGCATAGACCTCACGCGTCAGCTCGATCTGCTTCAAGCGGTCCTCCGGGTGCGTCGCGCGCATGACGTTGCGGATATCGAGCGCCTCCTCCCGGCTCATCCCGATGATCTCGCAAAAGCGCGCGTTGACATGGTTGGCCCCGGGCTGCCCGTGCTCGTCAACCTCCCGCCAGCTGATACCGATAGGCGCGTGGTTGAAGAAGGTCGCAAGCTGTCCCTCGGCCAGCTTCAACTCTCCGCTTTCTCCGCTCAAACGGTTCTCCGATCCCCCTTGATCCATCTGCCCTTCCTCAGCGGCCATCGCATTTCGTTCGCGCCGCGGGCGGCATGCCCCGGCAAAATACCTTCGAACGACGCACCTTCGCGCAGACGGCGCGGTGTTACAAGTTTGAAAAGCCGTTATGCGAGGTCGGGCAATGAACGCGGATTGACCGCACTGCCGCCGCGTGCACCATTAGCAGAATGCCGCAAGTCAGCCGAGCGCTCCGGTCCCTGTGCCTCACCTGCATGCCGCCGAAACTCCGGCGCAGCGTCCTCGCGGCACATCCCAACTGGCGGAAGGCCGCGCCCCCGGGCATGCGGTTTATCTACCGCGAGTACCTCGGCGATCTGGAAATGCACATCGACACCCGCTACCTTGTCGAACGCATCGCGTGGACGGGCGCCTACGAACCGGAATTGCAGCACTACATCCGCCGCCGCCTCCCGGCCGGAGCGGTCGCGCTCGACATCGGCGCGAATGTCGGCGCGGTCACCCTCGGTCTGGCCAAGCAGGCGGGTCCGCACGGGCGCGTCCATGCCTTTGAACCGGCTCCGCCCAACCGCAGCCGCCTCGCCGCCAATCTCGCGCTCAACCCCGGTCTCGCCCGGCGTGTCGAGGTGCATCCGTTCGCCCTCGGTACCGTGCCCGCCACGCTGTATTGGGTGGAAGAGCCCGGAAACCCCGGCAACGGCTGGCTCCGCGATTCCGGAGAGGTTCCGGTGCCGGTGAAGACACTCGACGATGTCGTGCCGGAACTCGACCTTCCCCGCCTCGATCTCATCAAAATCGACGTCGAAGGCATGGAAGAGGCGGTCCTGCGCGGCGGGAGGGACACTCTGCTCCGGTGGAAGCCCGCGCTCTACTTTGAAACCCTCGCGCGCTTCCGCAATGAAGGCACTGGACACAGCTCGATCCTCGACGATTTACGGCCCCTCGGTTACCGGTTCCACCGGCTGCATGCCGACGGCACCCCCGTGCCCCTCGCGCCCGGCGAATGGGGCAGCTACACCCTGGCGGTGACATAACGACGGAAGGCGGACCGGCGCACTCCGTCCCGTCTGTGTGCGCGTCAGTTCAACGTCCTGCAATGCGCCCGGTCGGAAGCGCCCGGTGCCCCGGTGCGGACTCCGTCGACGAACGTTGCCAGAACAGCACGAGAAACATACCCGTGGAAATTCCCGCGATCACGCCGGACAGAGCGGCTGCGGTGACGCTCGCGCCAAAGACCACCAACAAACAGAAAACGACCGCCGCAGCGAGGCAGCCGGCGATCACGGCCAAGATCTTGTAGTGAATCTGCATGGGGTAACGAACAGACTGTGTTTCAGAGAATGTGAAATCTCAAACGATGAAAGTCACATCAAAACCCCGGAACACGCCGCACGCAACCTGGAAAACATATTTTAATCCGGCAAAAGCCCGGTCCGCCCGGCCGCCCGGATGTCGTAGGCAAGCGATTCCCCGCCCGCCGCCGCGCGCATGCGCACGACTCCGCCCGCAGCCTGCACAAGGGCCAGCCCCGCCGCCACATCCCAAAGCCGGATTGAACTCTCGTAATAGACGTCAGCCCGCCCCGCCGCCACGTAAGCGAGCGCGAGCGCGGCCGATCCCACCATGCGCACTTTTTTGTAGGTCTGCACGCGCGCCACGAAGTCATGCAACTCCGCCGAACCTTTGCTCATGCCCGAGGGAAAACCCGTCTGGAGCGCGGCTTCTTCACGCGTCCGCGCCCAAGCGGGTGAAACCGGCTCTCCGTTCAGGCGCAACCCGTCGGCCACGATCCCGGAGAAGCACTCGCCCGTATGGAAATCATGCACCACGCCGAGCACGGGCGTCTCGCCCCGCATCAGGCCGATGCTCACACAGCAGTGCGGCGAGCCGCGCAGGTAGTTGAAGGTACCGTCGAGCGGATCGACCACCCAGTAGGGCTCGTAGCGCTCCGTGAGCGAGGCGTCCCCGCCCTCCTCCTCGCCGACCACGGGGTACGGCGTCTCCCGCCCGAGCAGCACGCGGATGCGCCGCTCTGATTCGGTGTCGGCGCGTAGCTTGACATCGTGCCGGTCGGCAAACGTCACCTCCCGGAGTCCGCCGGCACCCCCGCGCAGGATTCCGCCCGCCTCGCGCGCGGCGTTCTCGGCCACCGCCAGCCATGAGTCCAAAGCATCCATGATCGCGCAGCTTAGGGGAACGGCTTGCGCTGGAAAGCCCTGATTCGCCCCGTGAAGGAAGAAAAGCGCGGAAAAATCAGCCGCCCGCAAAGACCGGCCGGTAGCCCCGTTCACGCAGGTAGGAGGCCACGGCTTCGCGGTTGTCTCCCTGGATTTCAATGGTTTCGCCCTTCACCGCGCCGCCCACGCCAAGGCGCGTCTTGAGGGCTTTCGCCAAGTCAGGCAGATGGCGCCGCGCGGCGGGTGGGAAGCCCCGGATCTCCGTCACCGTCTTGCCCCCCTTCCCGCTCTTGAGGCGGCGGATCTCAATACGCTCGCCGCGGCCGTTGCCGCCGTTTCCACCACCCCGCGGCGGCAGCGCTTCCGGCGGTGGCGGCGCGCTCCGCCTGTCCCCGTTCAAGCCGTCGAGGCTCAGCGCGCCGAACGGGTTGTCCGCCCGCAGAGCCTCGCCCCCGCCCGTGTCGATGCGTTCTTTCTTTTTCGCCATGGCCCCGCTCAATGATGTGCCGCGCGCACGTGCTCAAGTGCCTTCACGTAGCTGCGCCGCTGCAGGTAGTGGCGTAGGCGTTCATCCAGATGCTCCGCGCGGGCGATGGCGTCGAGGCGCGCCAAGGCCTCGGCGACGGAAAGAGTCCCGTCGTAAAACGGTCCTTCGACAACGGCCTTGAGGCATGCCTCCAGTTCATCCCCGGCATCCCGTTCCGCGGCAGAATCAACGGTAATTTCGCTCATTATCTTTACGAATACCCCGAAACCGGCAGACTACGAAAGCGGAAATTCACGCAATTTCCGCCCTGTGAGGGGCAAACACGTTGAAACCGCGCCCAAAGTGACCATTCTGAAACAGCATTTGATTCCGAAGAGCGAAAGAGCTAAATGAAAAATCCATCCTTTGCGACACGTTGGAACGCCGACGTAATCGACGAGCACTACGCCCAATGGCTCGACGACCCCGAGTCGCTCGATCCAACGTGGCGCGCGTTTTTCGAGGGTTTCGCCCTCGGCGGTGAAACCTCCCGCGACAGTGGCAAAACCAACGGCGCCCTCGACACGGAGAGCCCCTCCGACAAAGCGGTGGAATACGCCTCCCTCCAGGCCCGGTTCACCGGAGCGATCTACGCCTACCGGTCCATCGGCCACACGCAGGCCGACATCAACCCCCTCCTGCGCGAGCCGCCCACCAATCCCCGGCTCTCCCTCGAGCGCCTCGGCTTTCAGGAAGCTGATCTCGACAAGGTTTTCTGGACGGGAAACTACCTCGAAGGCATCCGCCTCCCGCTGCGCGAGCTGCTCGACAACCTCGATAAGACCTACTGCGGGTCGATCGGCGTGGAATACCTCCACATCCAGGAGACCCCGCGGCGGCGCTGGCTGCAGTCGCGCATGGAGCCGAGCCTCAACCGCCCGAAGTTCCCGCCCGAAACGCGCGAGCGCATCCTGCGCAGCGTCGTCGGGGCCGAGCAGTTCGAGCAGTTCCTCCACAGCAACTACGTCGGGCAGAAACGCTTCGGCCTCGAAGGCGGCGAGAGCCTCATCGCCGCCCTCGACACCGTCCTCGAGCGCGCCCCGGGGCTCGGCGTGAAGGAAATCGTCATGGGTATGGCGCACCGCGGCCGCCTCAACGTGCTCAGCAACATTATCGGCAAGTCCTACGAATACATCTTCCACGAGTTCAGCGAGAACTTCATCCCCGAAATGAAACACGGCGACGGCGACGTGAAATACCACCTCGGCTACTCCGCGAAGCGCAAGAACTCGGCAGGCGAAGAGATTGCCCTGCACCTCGCCGCCAACCCGAGCCACCTCGAGGCCGTCAATCCCGTCGTGGAGGGCAGCGCGCGCGCGCGCCAGCGCCTCCTTGGCGACACCGCCGAGCGCAGAGCCGTCCTGCCCCTGCTCATCCACGGCGACGCCGCTTTCGCCGGCCAGGGCATCGTCGCCGAAGTGCTCAACTTCTCCCAGCTCCCCGGCTACCGCACCGGAGGCACGGTGCATTTTGTCGTCAACAACCAGATCGGGTTCACCACCGATCCCTCCGAGGCGCGCTCTTCGCTCTACTGCACCGACGTCGCCAAAATGGTTGAAGCGCCCATCTTCCACGTCAACGGCGACGATCCCGAGGCCGTCGCTTGGGTCACGCAGCTCGCCCTCGACTACCGGCAGGAATTCAACGGCGATGTTGTCATCGATGTTTGCTGCTACCGGCGCCACGGGCACAACGAGATCGACGAGCCCGGATTCACTCAGCCTCTCCTCTACCAAAAGATCAGCGAGCACCCCGTCGTGAGCGAAATCTACGGCAAGCGGCTCGTCGACGAAGGCGTCCTACGCGAAGACCGGCCCGGAGCCCTGCACGCGGAAGTAAAAGCCAACCTCCAGCACGCCTACGACGAACTCAAGCGCAAGCAGGAAGCCGGCGAACGGATCGCCGCTCCCATTGAGGGGGCCAATCCCGCCTACCAGCCGGACTACGCCTTCAAGGACATCGCCACGGGAGTCAAGGCGGATTCCCTCGACCACATCGCCCGCGCCCTCACGAGTTTTCCGGGGGAGTTCAATATCAACCCGAAGATCAAACGGCAGCTCGCCGCCAAGCTCAAAGCCTTTGAGGAGGACAAGGGCATCGACTGGGCCTTCGCCGAGGCACTCGCGTGGGGCACCCTCATGATGCAGGGCAAACACGTGCGCCTCTCCGGGCAGGACAGCGTCCGCGGCACCTTCAGCCAGCGTCACGCCATCTTTTTCGATACCAAGACGCGCGAGAAATACATTCCGCTCATGGCCATGGAAGGGCGCAAGGGAATGCTGTGCGTGCACAACTCGCTCCTCTCTGAAGCCGCTGTCCTGGGTTTTGACTACGGTTACAGCCTCGACTTTCCGGACATGCTCTGCATATGGGAAGCGCAGTTCGGCGACTTCGTCAACGGCGCGCAAGTCATCATCGACCAGTTTATCGCCAGCTCCGAATCGAAGTGGCAGCGCGTCAGCGGTCTCGTCATGCTCCTGCCGCACGGCTACGAGGGCCAGGGGCCGGAGCACTCCAGCGCCCGTCTCGAGCGCTTCCTCCAGCTCTGCGCCGAAGACAATATCCAAGTCGCGAACCTCACCACGCCCGCCCAGTATTTCCACATCCTCCGCCGTCAGATGATGCGCGACTTCCGCAAGCCGCTCGTCATCATGTCCCCAAAAAGCCTCCTGCGCCACCGCTCGGCAATCTCGGGCCGGAAAGAATTCACCGACGGCGTCTTCCGCTCCATCCTGCCCGATCCCGAACCGCCCGGAAAGACCAAACGCGTCATTCTCTGCTCCGGCAAAGTCTACTACGATCTCGCCGCACACCGGGACGAAGAAAAAATCAAGGACACCGCGATTGTCCGCGTGGAGCAATTCTACCCCTTCAACGGCAAGCTCCTCAAGACCGTGATGAAGGAATACAAGGTAGCCGGCGACATTGTCTGGTGCCAGGAAGAACCGGAGAACATGGGCGCATGGACCTTCCTGCGGCCCATTTTTGAGGATACCCTCGGGACCAAACCGCGCTATGCCGGGCGCGACGCCGCCGCAAGCACCGCCGTCGGCTCGCTCGCGCTCCACAAACGCGAACAGGCCGCACTTGTGAAAGAGGCTTTCCAATCCGCCTAACCTTCTGCCATAAATCCAAACATGTCGATTGAAGTCAAAGTTCCCGCGATGGGCGAATCCATCAGCAGCGGAATCCTCGCCGCATGGCACGTCAAAGACGGTGACACCGTGGAAAAGGGCCAGCATCTCTACGACCTCGAGACCGATAAGATCACGTCCGAGGGGACCGCTGAAGCCGCCGGCGTGATTTCCCTCAAGGTCAAAGAAGGCGACGAGGTCGAGGTCGGCGCTGTCGTCGCCGAGATCGATGAATCCACCGCCGGGACCAAAGAGAAAGACAGTGACGCCAAGTCCGGGTCCGGAGAAAAAAAGGAGAAAAAGGAGAGTGAGGGCGACCAGGACGAGGATAAAGAGGAAGACAAAGACGAACAGAAGGGCGGGGAGGCAGCAGGGGGCAGCGGGTATCCGCTCTCACCTGCGGTGCGGCGACTGGCGGAGGAATCCGGTGTCGATCCCGCCGATGTCGAAGGAACCGGCAAAGGCGGCCGTGTGACCAAAGGAGACATGCTCGCCGCCATCGACGCGGAAAAAGAAGCCAATAAAAAAGACAGTGACAGCAAATCCGATGCGTCCGGTGATTCCGGAAAATCCGGCGCTTCCGTGACGCCCGTTGACGGCGAAAAGGCGGTTGCCTCGGGCGGTCCCGGCACCGCCGATGCTTCCGGGACCGAACGCCGCACGCGCCGCAAGATGACGCCGCTGCGCCGCACCATCGCGCAACGCCTCGTCCAGGCCCAGCAGAACAGCGCCATGCTCACGACGTTCAACGAGGTCGACATGGCGCCCGTCATGGCCCTGCGCAAAAAGCACCAGGACGCCTTCGTCAAAAAGCACGGCGTCAAGCTCGGTTTCATGAGCTTTTTCACCAAAGCGGTCGTGCAGGCCCTCAAGGCGGTCCCCGGCATCAACGCGCAGATCGACGGCGATTACATTGTCGAAAACCACTACTACGACATCGGTATCGCCGTGAGCACGCCCAAAGGCCTGCTCGTCCCGGTCGTGCGCGGCTGCGACAGCAAGGGCTTCGCCGAAATCGAGAAATCGATTATCGAATACGCCGACAAGGCAAAACAGGGCAAGATCGGCATCGACGATATCCAGGGCGGCGTCTTCACCATTACCAACGGCGGTATTTTCGGATCGATGCTGTCCACCCCGATCCTCAACCAGCCGCAGTCCGCTATTCTCGGAATGCACACGATCAAGGAACGGCCCGTCGTTGTGAACGGCGAGATCGTCAGCCGCCCCATGATGTACCTCGCCCTCAGCTACGATCACCGCATCGTCGACGGGCGCGAAGCCGTCACTTTCCTCGTGCGCGTCAAAGAGCTTCTCGAGGATCCCGCCACAATGCTATTCGAGCTTTGATTCACAGTGGGCCGCGCAGGAGACGGCCCGACCATCCGTCATTCTGAACTTCATGAACACCTACGATCTTGTTGTCATCGGCGCCGGCCCGGGAGGCTACGTATGCGCCATCCGCGCCGCCCAGCTGGGGCTCAAAGCCGCGCTCGTCGAAAAAGACGAACACCTCGGCGGCACCTGCCTCAACGTCGGCTGCATCCCGAGCAAAGCCCTTCTCCACTCCACGGAGCTGTTCCACCAGGCCGCCCACGGAGAAAACCACGGCATCGTCGCCAAGGAGGTGACGATCAATGTCGCCAAGCTCATGGAGCGCAAGGGCAAGGTCGTCGACCAACTGCGCAAGGGCATCGGCACCCTCGTTCAAAAACGTGGCATCACCGTCCTCAAAGGCACCGGCAAACTCCTCGGCGACGGAAAGGTGGAGATCGACGGCAAAGACGGCACGGAAACCGTCGGCGCGGAAAACATCGTCATTGCCACGGGGTCCTCGCCCGTCGGGCTCCCCTTCCTCGAAATCGACGAAAAGGAAATCGTCTCCAGCACCGGTGCCCTCGCCTTCGACGAAGTGCCCAAGCGCCTCGTCGTCATCGGCGGCGGTGCCATCGGCCTTGAGCTGGGTTGTGTTTGGGCGCGCCTCGGCAGCGAAGTGACGGTAGTCGAGTTCCTGCCCACCATCGCCGCTGGCTCCGACGACGACGTCAGCAAACTCGCCGAGCGCATCTTCAAGAAGCAAGGGCTCACCATCGATACGAACACAAAGATCACCGGATGCGAGAAGAAGGACGGCGAATACGTCCTCACCGCCGAGAAAAAGAGCAAGGAGAAGACCTACATCGCTGACAAGATCCTCGTCTCCGTCGGACGCAGAGCCCACACGGAGGGCCTCGGTCTCGACAACGCGGGCATCGAAACCGACGACCGCGGGCGCATTCCCGTCGACAACTTCCGCACCAAAGCCAAAGGCGTCTGGGCCATCGGCGACGTCGTCGCCGGTCCCATGCTCGCCCACAAAGCCGAGGAGGACGGCGTCGCCGTCGCCGAGTTGATTGCGGGCAAACCCGGTCACGTCGACTACAACCTTGTCCCCAACGTCATCTACACACACCCCGAAATCGCCTCCGTCGGCCTCACCGAGCGCGCCGCCAAAGACAAAGGCCTCGATGTCAAGGTGGGCAAATTCAGTCTCCTCGCCAACGGGCGCGCCATCGCACAGGACGCCACCGACGGCATGGTCAAGGTCATCGCCGACGCAAAGACCGACCGCATTCTCGGCGTCGCCGTCATTGCCGCCGGCGCCTCCGAAATCATCGCCTCCGCCGTCGCCCACATGACTTACGGCGGCAGCGCCGAGGACCTCGGCCGCACCGTCCACGCCCACCCCACCATCTCCGAGTCCCTCAAAGAAGCCGCCCTCTCCATCGAAAAGACCGCTATCCACGCCCTCTGACACCGCCGCCGAGGCCGCGCCCGACTCCGCAGACCCCCGCAAACTCAATCGCGCCCCGCCGTCCCCCGGCCACGCTGCTCGAGTCAATAATATCTTACATTGTTGATTATTTCCGATTGACGGGCGAACGGAACAAGAGTCCGACGCTTGCCAAAGCAATCTCCGAATTTGTGGGCCGCCGCCGCGCCCGCGAACTCGGTCGCCTCATCCGCGAGAGCGGGTTTGACGACCCGGCGGCCGCCCAAGGCGAAGGCACCGCCGATCCGGCCAATTCCCGTCTCGCCCCTCGGCGGCGGCAAGGCGTAGCCGACATGGTTTTGGTCGACCCTTCCACGCGGATCGAAGCCGGGCGCCAGGACACGGCGACATCAGGGCCCAAACTCGCCGTCGAGGGACTTCTCGAAGCCTACAAAGCGCAGTGGTGCGCACCCGTGCGACTCGAGATTCTCGGCTGCGCGCGCAAGGAAGAACGCCACAGCCTCGGCATCCGTTTTTCCGTCATCCTCTACCGTTCCTGCACGGAGGACGACGGAGAACGAGCAATCACCCTCGCATGGAAGTTGCGCAATGCCGGGTCTCACCGTCCCGTGGCTCGATGTTCTTGTCAGCGCCATTCCATTGCCCTCCACGACGCCAAACGCGTCTACGCCGTCGACAAACACTTCTCCGCCATCACCCGCATCCTCCCCATTCGCCTCTACCAGCCCGACTGCGGCGGCACCGACCAAGACGTTTGAAAACAACGACCGGTGGCCAACGCCTGCACTGCAAAAAATCTATTTTTCTCAGAGCTAAATGACAATGACAATTGACTGATTCTCTAAAGAAACAGTTTATTATACTACTTTTCTTATAGCGTGCTGTTTATCACGAATCCGCCCCGCCTCTACGCTCCATTCCACAAACAAGTGGCACTCATTGAAGGAATTGGTCCGCTCCACTCCGGCGGACGGATGAAAGGAAAAGCGCCCGGCAAGCCTTCGAGAGGCTCGGCACGGACATAAACGGCTGCATTGCCCCAGCGTAAGCGTGCCCCCCAGAGACGACGGAATTCCGTTCCGACACTTCATTGAAGTAAATCGGCCTTAACCCCATATCCCCCCGGATTCAATATTTCCGCAGCGCAGAATCACTGCGGCGTAGGAGTATCCCCGGCTGTGGATCCCATGTTCGGTGCCTCCACGCGTCCCGCGCCGCGCCCCCGTCCCGCCACTGCAAGATCCCTGTGCTTCAGCACGTCCACCGGGCAAGCCCCGGGCGGCTTTTCGAAGCGCGAGAGCGCCGCCGCACCGGCCCCCTCCCGCAGCCACGCCTCCGTCCCCAGCGCCTTGCCTCGCGTGAAGAAGCGCGCCCGCAGGCGCAGCAGCTCGTGCGCCTCCAGCTCGCCGCCCGAGGCCACAGCCTCCGCCAAAGTAGCCGGATCGATCCGCCCGCCCGTCCCGTCGCGCTTCGATGCCGCCCCCTTGCCCAGCATCAGCAGGCGGTAGCGCGCCAGCGCACCCTCCTCCCCGCCCTCACCCGGAAAGCAGTCCACCAGCGAGCGCCGCAGCTCCACGTCCGCGCCGCACAGCGCCGCCGCATACCCGCTCCAGCGGTAGTCCTCCGGCAGCTCCGCCAAGCCCGCCCGCACAGGATTCAGGTCGATATATGCCGCCACAAGACCCACCAGCCACGGCACGTCCTGCACCAAAA
>SLLG01000193.1 GCA_007134215.1 Opitutales bacterium
AGGGCGTTGATAAAGGCCGCCCGTTGCGGCCCCCAACCACCTTTGGCGGGGTCCCCGATATCGGCAGCCGAATCACTGGCCTGCAGTACCGCTCCACCGGCCAGATGAAGCCGGCAATTCCGGCGGAGATGCAGATCTCCCGACCGGTACAAGCCCGGGCCAAGCACCAGGGTGTGTTGATTCGGATCCTCCGAAACGAAATCAAGGGCCGCCTGGAGGGCCGACGTCTGCACGCGGTCCGGATCCGGGGACACCTTGAGATCGGAAGCCACCACCACCCCGGCTCCCTGCGGTTCGGCAACCGGTGGTTCGAAGGCGAGAAAAACATAGCCTAAGCCCTCAGCTTCAACGACCAAATAGGGATTCCCGCGAAAACGAAAGGTGGCCGGCTGCTTGCCTTGTTGCGGACGAACGTCGATCTCGTGGCGACGAGGCAAGACGTTGATGGTTCCGTGGTGCCGTTTGACGGAGAGCTCAACCTCATGTTCCTCTTCCTTCCGAAGGGTGGCGTGGACCATATAAAACGGGACATCACAGTGGCTGTAACGGACCACCCGTAGAGGGACCCCATCGACCCGAACATTGAGCTGTTCGGCGGTGGGCAGATAGCCCTCCGGTAAGAGGGCATTGTAATCAAGAGGATGAGGTTCGTTTTCAGATGACAAGGGCATAATTTTCAAAAAGAACGACCGTAGCCCGAAAGGCCTTCGCTGACAATCTGAAAACCGCAGGGCCTCTTTCCGGGCGATTATTCCGACAACGGCGGGAAGGCAATCTCGTCGAGGCTGAAATTGCTCCCGTCCGAGCTTCCAAACTGTCCCAGGCGGATGCGGGTGGTGTTCCAGTCACTGATGCTTTCCGAGCCCGAGGCCAGTGCGTTTGCGGGACTGCTACCACCGATATCGGGGTTGATCCAGTAATTCGCGACCTCGTCAACCATATCAAATTGAGCGACGAAGAGCCAAGTTTGTGATTCACCTTCATCTTGAACCGTACTTACTCCGGAATTCCAGTTGGTCGCAGCCAGCGTGGAACCGGTTGGATCTCCCTGCTGAAAATGGCGACCAAGGAGGATTGGTTCAGAACTTCCCTCGAATAAACTGATGCCATAGGTGCCTCTGGGACTTTCGCTCCGAGATTCGATGAGGAAGGACATCCAAAACACGCTGTCGTTATCCATGAGGTCTTGATCAGCCACTCGCGCCATGTCTCGCCGTGGGCGTCGGTGATGACCGAACCGCTGGAACCGAGGGGCTGCCACGTGTCGAGGTCTTCACTGAATTCCAGGTTGATTTCGACGGCGGAGGCGGCGGGATTGACGCGGAGGCGTGCCTCCCAAACGCCGTCCCCGGGACGCAGGGTTTGGGCATGGCCGGGTTCTCCGGCGGAGGGATCGCGGTCGAGGGCAAGAGCGACGAAGTTGGGCAGACCGTCGCCGGAAGCGTCGTCCTCCGGTCCCCAGAGGCCGTCTTCGCGGGGCAGGGCGAGGTGTGTCGGCGGGAAGTGGCGGGCGAGCCATTGACCGTAGGGATCGAATGATCACTTACGTCGTTGGCGGACGACCCCGCTCATTCCCCTACGGCGGGACAGGCTGCGCCGTAGCGCTGGACGAGGCCCGCGCTTTCGAGGTAGGGATTGATCGCCTCGGCGACGTCCATCCACGAGCCGGTGACCGCGACGATGGTTTGTTACGTCGATGGCAGACAACCTCCCGCTGATCGCATATTCACAACGACTCAACCTCCCGTCGGTTCCGCGTGGATCTTCAGCCCCAGAGCGGAAATGACTTTGAGAACCGTGTCGAAGCCGGGGGAACGCTCGCCGGAAAGGGCTTTGTACAGGCTTTCGCGGGAAAGGCCGGCATCACGGGCCACTTGCGTCATACCCTTCGCCCGTGCAATGTCCCCGAGGGCCTTGGCAATGAGAGGAAAACCGAAGGTGGTGCCGGAAATTGACGCAAGGGCGAAGATTTGGCAAAGTTCAGTGAAACATTTGATTCGATACCTGAATCGATGATTTTCTAAGATATTATGAAAAAACAGTTTACATATTGGAAGGAGTCCGATGGGAAATTTCTTGGCTACCTGAACGAGTATCCGGACCACTGGACGCAGGGAGAGAATCTGGAGGATTTGAAGGAACACCTCCGGGATCTTTACGAAGAGTTTTCCTCCAATGAGATTCCCGGGATTCGTAAGGTTGAAGAAATTGAGGTCGGATGAAGCGACGCGACCTCATAAAAAAGCTTGAGGATATTGGATGTGTCCTACTTCGGCACGGTGGGAAACATGACATTTACCAGAACCCGAAGACGGGGCTATCCCAGCCCGGTTCCTCGCCATCGTGAGATCAATGAGTTCCTCGCCCGAAAGGTTATTCGCGACCTCTCCGACAAATAGACGCGGCCAATCGGGTAGCGGGGAGGATTGGCCTCTCCGCCCCCACACCATGAGCCGTCGGCTGCGGCTGATGCGGGATGGTTGGATTCGGGCAAGGCGGCGGGGATCGCCGATGGAGCATGGTCGAACTCGAAGCCGGGGTGCGGCGACCGGCCCTGCCGCGATCAGCGACGACGACGAAATCTCCGCTGAAAGCCGACCAATACGAGGGCGAGAGCGCCGATTAAAAAGGCGGTTGCCCGCGCCTCAGGAATAGCCTGAAGAGTCACATAGTTTGGTGGCCGGATCGAGTATCGATATAATTCAATCTCGATATCCATGTCGTCAATCCTCTCAGAAAAGAGTTTCTTCCGGGAAAATTCAAAGTAACGCCACGGACTGACTCCACTTGCGCCAATGGTAATGGCGTCAGGATACTGACCCACGTCGACGGACCCCGCCGCTTCCCATCTGCCATGGATTGTTTCAGAAAACATTCCATCCAAGATGTTTTCCCCGTCAATGATGCGGTAGCTGCCGCCAACGACGAACTGGAAAAGACCGGTTATCCTGGTGGCGTAAAAATTGCCGTCAGGGTTCTGTTGAAGCTGAAGAGGACCAAGATTGAAGAGATCGACCTCTACAGGATTGAAATCGACTTCCGCAGTGATGGGTCGCGCGGGCGATCCGAACTGCGTGACAATGTTTTTCGTGAAGGATACGGTCGCAGGCGCCGAGTTGATCGTCACCCGTTCATAAACCATGGAAAAGTTTGCCGGATCAACCCGCACCGACATTTCGTTCCCACTGTTTGATGCGGGCAACACACGCCAATCGTCATCTTGTCCATTCATCCGTAGTATCATCCCCGAATGGCCGAGGAGACCTTCGTCGAGAACAAACAATTGGGCGGATGCTGCCGATGAAAAAAGCAGCAAGAAAAGGCACACAAACGAAGAACGCATTATATCACTCCATACTTGGGTTTTTAAGAAGCCGGTCACTGAAAAACGGACATTCCGAACTTAAAGAAGCTCCCCGTTTCATACTGTCAATGGGAATTCTGCCGAAATCATCGCTTTTTGGGTAACCACTTTTTCCCGGCGTCAGCCGATTCGGCCACTCCGTTCACAGCAAGGACCGAACGCTCACGCATTTGGCCACAGGGGCGTTGGTCCGGATCGCTCCCCTGCCCTATTTGTGTATAATTTCGCGAGGGCAGGTGCTGACGGCGGTCCTTCTAAGTCATTGATTTAGAGGGTTTTTCATCTTCGGCTGAAAAATACGGCTGTTGGGCTCCCGGCAGGTTCGTGTTCAGAAAACCGGCACCCGAGGCCGGGTGATCAAAAAGAGCTGCAACCGTTACTGCCCGCGGCGGATGACGGAGCCGGAGAAGCGGATCTGGAAGCGAAAGACCTTCTTCCGGCGTGTTTCGATGGCCCCGGTCGTGAGGTCGATCCGGTGCGGGATCTCCTCCTGCCGGATATCAAGGGAGGCCTGGTAACCGCGCTCCGAGAAGACATCGATGAATATGGCCATAGCCCGCGGGTCCTCGAAGATGCCGTCTTCCGAGCTGATCTGCGCCCGGCCCGAAATCGCGTGCCGCTGCACGATGGGCATGAACTTCTCGTCGATGATGTCGACGACGCGGCGGAAGAGGTCGAGGTGGTCGCGGGCGTAGGCGTCGAGCCGTTCGACCAAGGCCTGCCGCGCGTGCACGACGATGGTCGAGGCGATGGGGATGCGCGCCACGACGTCGTAGGTCGCCTGGTCGAGTTCGAGCGAACTCTGGTATTTTAGCTCGCGGACAATGCTCGCCTGCACGTCCTCGATGGAGTCCTGCGCGTTGACGAAGTGGTAGTGGAAGATGCGCTGCAGGGAGGTCAGCGACTCGTAGGTGATCTCTTTGAAGGTGCGGTAGCGGTTGCGCGCGGCTTCGACGCTGAGATCGGTCTTACGGACATCGAGGTCGACGGTCTCGCCCGCCACTTCCGCGCGCTCGCGGGCGGCGAGGACTTTCTTGCCGCGCTCGATCTGACGCTTCACCGAGGTCGTCTCGTCTACATAGAGAACGATAATGTGGAAAATAGGCCGGTGCATGCGCTTCTCGTGCGGGGTGCCGAGAAAGTGCCTCCGCTGGTCCATGAGCTTCTGGAAAAAGAGCTTCAGGCACTCCACCTGCGTCTTTGTGCGGGGAAACCCGTCGACGACGACGCCGGTCTCGCGCTCGGGAAGGAGCAACTGCTCCATGAGGAGGGAGGTCACCTCGCGGTCGCCGACCATCATGCCGGCGTCCTTCAGGCGCCGGGCCTCGGGGCTGTCGAGAAGGTCGCTGATAACGATGGGCCGCGCGGTGAGGCCGCAATACTCCATGATGAAGCGCGTCTGCGTGCCCTTCCCCGCCCCGGGCGCGCCGTTGAGCCAGAAGATCTCCCGCGGGAAGACGAGGTTCTCCTCGCCGTGTTTCGCCACGAGGGCGTCCCAGACCGAGTTGAAAATCAGTTGAGCGTCTTTGATTTCGAGGTCGAGCGTCTTCGCCGACCCGGATTCCTTCACCGCAGCAGTATTTGGCATCGCCTCCTTAAATAGAACGGGGTTCTCCGGAGAGCGCCCGCGGAGCACGGGCACAGGCTCCAGTGTTTCCGAACACTGCCAACCTTCCGCCGCCGCTGGCAAGTCCTCAGTTGACGCGCGCCGGTCCCCAAACGGTGGGCTTGCGTCCGCCCGCACAATTCCCTCCACTCCCAGCGCGCTTGGATTCCGGCCGTTCAGGGCGTCGCCGCCGGGGCCAGGACCGCGGTCCGGCACGGAGTTCGCGCGCACACCCGACAACATGCTCAAACCATACGGAAAAAATCCTTTCTACTGGGAGCGCCACGGCAGGCCGCTCCTGCTCGTCGGCGGCAGCGTGGAGGACAACCTCTTCCAGATCCCCGACCTCGAAGAGCACCTGCGCCTCCTCGCCGACACGGGGGGCAACTACATCCGCTGCACCATGTCGTCGCGCGACCCCGGCGATGTCTGGCCTTTCGAGCGCGGGGAGAGCGGACTCTACGACCTCAACCAGCCCTCCCGTGAGTACTGGTCGCGCTTCGAGCGCTGCGTCGAACTCTGCAAAGAACTGGGCATTGTCGTGCAGATCGAGATCTGGGACCGCTTCGACTTCGCGCGCGAGCCGTGGCAGGCGAATCCCTTCAACCCCGCCAACAACCGAAACTACTCGGGGGCGGAAGCCCGCCTCGACACCGAATACGCCGCCCACCCCTCCGAACGTCAGAACCCGTTCTTCCGCACCGTTCCGAAGCTGGAGAACAACGCCGTCCTCCTCAATTACCAGCGCGTCTTTGTCGACCGCATCCTCAAGCGCACCCTCCCGCACGATCACGTCCTCTACTGCATGGACAACGAGACCAACGAGTCCCCCGAGTGGGGCCGGTACTGGGCCGAATACATCAAAGCGGAGGCAAAGAACCTCGGGCGCGGCGTTTTCTGCACGGAGATGTGGGACGCCCACGACATCAACCATTCCATGCACGAGGCGACATGGCGCCACCCCGATCTTTACGGCTTTTGCGACATCTCGCAAAACAACCACCAGTCCGGAGAGAACCACTACAAAAATCTTATTCGCTTCCGCACGCGGCTGGCCATGACAAACCGGCCCCGGCCGCTCAACAACGTCAAGATCTACGGGGCCGACAGCGGCCGCTACGGCAACGACCGCGACGGCACTGAGCGCTTCTGGCGCAATGTCTTCGCGGGCTGCGCCTCTGTGCGCTTCCACCGCCCGCCCACCGGAATCGGGCTCTCCGACCTCGCGCGCACGCACATCCGCGCCATGCGGTCCTTCGTCGGGCGCTTTCCCGTGCAGCAGAGCCGCGTGGCGAACGAACGCCTCAGCCAGCGCGAACCCAACGAAGCCTTCTGCCTCATCCGGCCCGGGCAGGGCAGCGCCGTCTACCTGCCCTCCGGGGGGCATGTGCAGCTCGCCGTACCTCCCCGCGACAGCTACCGCGTGCACTGGCTCGACATCGCGCGGGCGGAGTGGCGCGACCCCGGCAAAGCCGTCCTCGAAAAAGGGCTCATCGACCTGAGCACACCCGACCCGGGCGGTTCATGGGTTGCCGTCGTGGAGGAAGGCGGCGGCACCGGCCGGTAGCCGCCCGCCCGCACCGCCCGATGCGCATCGATTTCAGCGACCGCACCGTCACCCTCGCCGCCACCGAACTGGCCACCTTCCGCGCGGGCCCGGCACCGCGCGGAGCGACCACCTTCGAGGGACGCTGGCGGGCCGAGGCCGGGCAGCAGTGGCACCGCGCCCTGCGCGACCGGCTCACCGCTGAAGTTTCGGGTGACGACGAACGCTCCGCCGCCTTTGAAGTGCCCCTCGAAGGCCGCCGCACCCACCGCACGTGGCGCTTCACCGTGCAGGGCCGCATCGACCAAGTCGTGCGCGGCCCGCGGGGCATCCTCGTGCGAGAAGTCAAGACGGTGCGGCGCGCCCTCCCCCTCCCGGCAGACGACATCGAGGCGGACTACGGCGAGTACCTCGACCAAGCCGCCGTCTACACCGTGCTCCTGCCCGCCGCCGGAGGCGCGCCCGGCAGCCCAAGGGACGCCCCCGTCGAGACCGAGCTGGTCCTCGTCGACATCGACCACGGGCTCACGCAGGTCCATCCCGTGCGCGAATGCGCCGCCCGCTTCGAAGCCTGCCTCAACCGCCTCACCGATTTCCTCGAAGCCCGCCGGGCGCATACCGCGCGAATCCGGGGAATGGACTTCCGCCCGCCCTTCGCCGAACCCCGACCCGGCCAGGAGACCACCGCCGCGCGCCTGCGCGAAGCCCTCGACCGCGCGCCCGTCACGCTCTTCGAGGCCCCCACCGGCTTCGGCAAGACCGGTGTCGCCCTCCAACTCGCTCTCGCGCGCCTGCGCGACGGTCTCGTCGACCGCGTTGTCTACCTTACCGGCAAATCCACCGGGCAACTGCAAGTGTGCAAGCAGCTCGCCGCCATGCGCTCCGGCGACGCCGACACCTTCAACTACCTGCAAATGCGCAGCCGCCTCGAGCACGGCCCCGGTGCCACGGCGCCCGAGCTGTGCCGCGCCGTCGACGAAACCGACATCAATCCGCCCGGCCTCTTCCACGCGGGCACCGTCGACCTCGCGGCGACCATCCGCCTCGCCGACCTCCACCAGTTGCCCCCCTACGAACTCACCCGTGCCCTCCTGCGCTGGGCCGACATCTGGGTAGCCGATTACAACTACATCTTCTCCCCCCGCCACGCGGGCGTCTTCCTCGCCCAACCGGGCTTCGACCCCCGCCGCACCTTCCTCGTCGTCGACGAAGCGCACAACCTCCCCGGCCGCGCCGCCGACGCGTGGTCCGCCGCCTTCGCCGCCGACGCCCTCCACTTCGTCGCGGGGGAACTCGCCGCCGCTTTTCCGCTCACCCGCCTGCCCGACCTCCTCGATGAACTTGCCCGCGAGTGCGAGCGCTTCCCCCGCCAAACCCCGCCACCGCCTGACGCCGCCTACGCCTTCACCGGTGCCCTCGAGGCCGCCGTCGACCACCTGCGCGGGGGCTTCCCGCCCGTGGAAGAGATCTCCGATCTCGCCCGCGAAATCCTCTGGGATCTCCTCGACACCGAGCGCCTGCGCGACCACCGCGCCGACACCCTCGTCTGGGCACCCGCCAAGGGCACCATACGCATCACCTGTCTCGACGCCGCCCCCTTCATCGCGGAAACGCTCCGGCCCTTCGGCCACGCCCTCTTCATGAGCGCCACCCTCCGCCCCTTCGACAACGCCTGCCGCGCCCTCGGCCTCGAGCCCGCGCAGGTCTCCCGCCTCGAAGCCGAGGCCCCGTGGCGCGAGGGCAGCTTCGATGTCGCCGTCGACGCCCGCGCCGACACCAGCCTGCGCCAGCGCCCGCTCAGCCAACCGCTCACCGCACACACCGTCCTCCGCCTCGTCAACGCCCTCGGGGCGCCCGCCGCCGTCTTCTTTCCAAGCTACAAATACGCCGAAGACATCGCCCGGCTCTGCCAGTCCTTCGATCCCGGCTTCGACATCGCCCTCCCGCACCGCGGCCTGAGCCTCGCCGGGCAACACGAGTTCATCGAAGAAAGCCTCATCCGCTCGCACGCCCTCTTCCTCGTTCTCGGCACCGGCTTCGCCGAAGGCATCGACCTCCTCGGCGGGCGCGTCGGAGCCGCCATGGTCGTCGGCCCCGCCCTCCCCGAGGTCAACGCGCTCCAGGAAGCCCGCCGCGACGCCGCCCGCCACCTTGGGCGCGAAAGCGCCTTCCACCACACCTACCGCATCCCCGGCATGACCAAGGTCAACCAAGCCGTCGGCCGCCTCGTGCGCACCCCCGGCCAGCGCGTCCGCATCCTCCTCCACTGCCGCCGCTTCGCCGAACCTGCCTTCCATGCCCTCATCGACCCCGCCTGCGCCCCCGTCCGCGTTATCCGCGACGACGACGCTCTCGCCGCCTGGCTCCACCCCTGATCCTCCCTCTCCCTCTTCACCTTCGTCTCCTTAAAATAATCAACAACGTAATAATTTATTGACGGCAAGGCGGGCTGCGCCCGCGCGATGTCCGGGCATGACCACGCCAATGCCGGTCTGTCTCGCCGGGCGTGACCGACCGGCTGACCCTTAGAATGTGGATGCTCATCGTCCTTCGTCCGCACCGGGCTCGTTACCCATGAATTCATGCATGGTGGCGCTGCCCTCGGCCTCGATTCCTTCGCGGCGGAGGACGGCGGCCACCGTCATGCAAAGGATCTTCAGGTCGCGGCGGAACGGATGGCGGTCCACATAGTCGAGATCATGGGCGAAGCGCTCCTGCCATGTCGTCGCGTTGCGGCCGTTCACCTGCGCCCATCCCGTGAGCCCCGGGCGCACCTCATGCCGCCGCCACTGCGCGGGCGAGTAGCGGTCGCGGTAGATGACCGGGAGGGGACGCGGGCCGACGAGGCTCATTTCACCGCGCAGGACGTTGAGCAGCTCGGGAAGTTCGTCAAGGCTCGTGCGGCGCAGGAAGCGCCCGAAGGGCGTCAGGCGGTCGCCGTCGGGGAGGTGCGCGCCCGAGGCGTCGCGCGCGTCCGTCATCGTACGGAATTTCAGGATATCGAACTCCGCGCCCTTCCAGCCGATGCGCCGCTGGCGGAAAAAGACGGGCGAACCGAGCCGCAGACGCACCAGCAGCGCCACCAGCAACAGCACCGGTGCCAGCGCCACGAGCGCCGCCGCGCTGACCAACACATCAAACGCCCGCTTCATCCTTCCCATTTGCCGGAAACCCGCCCCGGCACGCAACCGAAATGCAGGTCCACCACAGCGGCACGTGGATTCAGGTTATTTTGACGGGTTGGCAAGAACCGGATTCTCCATCGTCTTGAAGAAACCTTTCATGGTCGCATCGGCATCGAACCGCTCCCAGAGCGTGATCTTGCGGGGACCAGAATTGGCGCTCTCCGGACTCAGCTAGACCCGAGCCGAAAGACCGAAACGGACGGCTGGCCACGCCCCTTTCCGAAGCGGCGCAGGAGCGTCCAGCCGGAGGCACCGGGTTCCACCTCTCCCGGAGCCTCGAAGGCAAGCAGGCATCCGCCCTCCGGATCCAACCAATCGCCCGCGCGCCCGAATATCTCCGGTCCGATTGCCGGAAGCAGGCTGTAGGGCGGATCGACAAAGACAACATCGGCCGAGCCGGGCTCGTCCGGGGCGCTGAGCGCATCGGCGTGGCGAACGCGCGCGGGCCATGGTGACGCCGCCCCAAGCGAGCGCGCGACACGGGCAATGTTTTCCTTCAGGATTCTGTCCAAACGGGGGTGATTTTCCACGAACACCACACCCGACGCTCCGCGCGACCACGCCTCCAAGCCGTAAGCGCCGGACCCCGCGAACAAATCCACGACCCTCGCCCCCTCGATCCGCCCGGCAAGCGACGAGAACACCGCCTCGCGCATACGGTCCGTCGCCGGCCGCGTGCCGCCGCCCTTCGGCGCGAGCAATTCGATCCCGCGTGCCTTCCCTCCCGTCAATCGCATTCCTACGCCATCGCCGCCCGATGCCACGCTGACAACCGAATTCCGCCACGGCACTGCGAAAAAAATCCGCCCTGCGGCACGAAAAGCGGTTGACACTCCCAATTATTTTCTATTCTGGATAGATTGTTCAAAATTGAATCAATTCTGGATCTCTCCTGCGACACTTGAAACCGTAACCCGAGCGGGAAGGACCCGGAGGCCATTCCGGCCTGTTTCACGAATAACCCAAAATCCAAAACAACCTGCGATACACGATGAAAACGAAAACCCTCACCCTGCTTCTCGGTGTCACCACGCTTGGCGGGGCTTCGGCCCTCGGCCAAGTGCAGACGCTGCTCAACCATGACTTCGGGCCCGGCGTCCGCGACAACCAAAGTCTGCCGGACTCATCACTTTGGTACAAAGGCGGCGGATCGGCCGTGGAACTAAACGCCTCGCCCGGCCAACTCGTCTTTGTGCGGCCGGAGAGCGGCTCGCAACTGATTGGCACAAACTTCGTCGACAACACGGCGGGATATACGCTCGCGGTTGGCGAAGCGATTGTCATGCGCTACACGTTTTCCGCCGACGCTGTCGGCGCGCCGGGCTTTAACACGGACAACCGCATGGGCCTCTTCAGCTACGCGTCGGCTCCCGGCTTCCGTCTCGACGCCGACAGTGGCTCGGCGAACGGTCCGGGCGGCGGTACGGACAACCCGGTCACCGGATACGTAATCAACTTCCACGTCTCCAGCGCACTCGACCAAAGCCCGTTCGACATCCGCAAGCGCACGGCGATCACCGAAGCGAATCTCCTGAGTTCCATTGGTCACTACGACAGCCTATCGAAGTCGACCGATCTCGCGGCTACCGGCGGTCTCCTCAGCGATCAAGTCTACACAATCGAGTTCAGCATCGCGCGCACTGGCGCCGATCAGGCGACCCTCACCGCGTCCTACCTCGACTCGGCCCTGAATCTCCTCGCGCAGGTCAGCGCAGTGGACAACAGCTCGCCCTATTTCACTTACGACGCATTTCTTTACCGTGCGGCGAACAACCCGTCCAAGGGCGGCGCGCACACCATCACCGGGTTCAGCGTCGAAGTCATTCCGGAGCCGTCAACCTACGCGGCGATCTTCGGGGTGCTCGCTCTCGCCGGGGCGGTGTATATCCGCCGCCGCGCGACCAAGGCGTGACGAATTTCATAGCAACAGGGATAGTAGCAGACAGCAAGAGTGAAGGCGCGGGCCATAGCCCGCGCCTTTTTCTATGCCGCGGATCGCATGGAGTCGCAGTCCCCTCGCCACGCAGCGAAACATCCGCCGAAGATTCGATCAACCGACCCTTCCATCCTGGTCGGCCTTCATTCACGGGCACGACGAGTTTCCTCCGCGTGCCGACCGGAGGTCTGGCAGCGACTCTGCTCGGGCGGATCGTCTTCGAAAACCCTCGCTGTCCCTGCCCCGACCCACCCAACGCACCGGGGGCCTGGAAGGCCGCCCGGCTACCGTCAGCCCGCAGCGGGACTCCATCCCGAGGTAGCGTATGCGGCATGCTTTTGACGGCGACCCACGCTCAGCCGTGATTTCCCAGCTCGTTGGAGATGGCGGCGGCGACTGATTTCACATGCTCGGAAAGTTCTGCTTCGCGCGCCTTGGTGAAGCGAATCACGGATGCAGTGATACCGACGGCGGCGACCACTTTACCGGAGGCGTCCTTAATGGGAGCCGCGAGGCAGCGCACGCCCACGTGGAACTCCTCATCGTCCACGGCGTAGCCGCGCTTGCGGATTTTTTCCGCTTCCTTGCGAAGTCCGTCGAGAGTCGTGATTGTGTTCTTGGTGCGCCGCGGAATGTTCCCGTCGGGATAGATTTTATCGAGTTCTTTGGCGTAAACGTGAGCGAGGAAAATCTTTCCCGTGGAGGAGCAGTGGGCGTCGGCCACAGTGCCGGCGCGGGAGGCGGCGCGGATGGGGTGGACGCTGTCGCAGACTTCGATGATGAGCGTGCGGCCCTCGCAAGGGATGGCGGCGTGGGCCGTCTCGCCGGTTTTTTCCATGAGGGTGCGCAGGTGCGGGACGACAAGTTCGCGCAGGGCGATGCCGGAGCGCGCGGCAAGGCCGAGAGAAATCATACGGGCGCCGAGCTTGTAGACGCTGTCCTCCTGCCGGAGCAGGTTTTCGACAGCGAGGGTGCGGACGATGCGCAGGGCGGTGGTGCGGGGAATCTCAAGATCGCGGGCGAGGTCGGGAATCGTGGAACCCTCGGGATGCTCGCCCAGCCACTTCAATAACCTGCACGCGTTGCGCAGGTTGGGGATGATGTATTTTTCCATGGTGGCGGGAGAATTCATATCTGAATCCCTTCCCGCAAGATCAATTGTGGGGCGCCCCCGCCGCCGGGCGGCGGCCGCTGCGGGCCGCCTCTCCGGCGGGGGTTCCATGGGAACGGAGAGCATCATGGGGGGCCTCCGGGATTGCGGGGCGGCGGATTCACGGCAGGCCGGCGAAGGGATCAATGACGCCGGTCCCGGCGCGGGTGAGGACGGCCTCGCCAACATCCTCGGCGGCGATGAGGACGTGGCTGTAATCGTAGGGCGGCAAGAAGTCCGTCAGCGGATACGTCTTGGCGTCCTTGTCGGCGTTGTTGAGGAGGAGGTTGTGCCCGACGTCGAACATTCCGCCGTTCTTGGAAAACGCGATGTAGCGCACGTTGTCGAAGACGTTCTCCTCCAGCCGGACCTTGGCCCCGTTGCGCGAGTGCACCCCCTCGCCGAGGTTGGCATAGACGTTGTTGAAGATGTGCACGCTGCCGAAACGAACGCTCGGCACCCGCGTGCCCCGCCGGCTGGAGGTATAGACGGGGTTTGCGATTTCGCAGTGGTGGATGGTCACGCGGAGGCGCAGATGGTCGTTGTAACGGGTGTCGCCGCTGTCACTGGAACCGATGAGCATGAACTTCCAGTGGTTGTGCAGGCGAGTCCAGGAGACGGTGACGAGGTCGGAGCCGTTGGTGATGTCGATGAGACCGTCGTAGAGGTTCTTGTTTGTCTGCTCGAACGGGTCTTTGTTCGAAAGGTCACAGTGATCGATCCAGATATGGTGCGAGTCGTTGACGACGCGGATGAGGTCGGAGTCATTGAGATCGAGCGGAGCCTCGGACATGCGCAGGTTGCGGATGATGACATTGTGCGTATTATTCAGTTCGATACCGATGTGCCGGAGGTGTGGGCCGGGGTGCGCGCCGAGGATGGTCTTGTTCGGGCGGACGCTGACCATGGCGGGACCGGTGAGATCGCTCTCAATGAGAATGACCACGGGGCCGCTGCGCGAAGCGGCCGCCTGGAACTCGGCCACGGTGTTCACACGGACAAGCGGGCCGCCCTTTCCTCCCGTCACCCCGGCGATGCCGTAGGCCGCCACCGTGGCATAGCCCGCCGGGCCGGCGTGTTCGCCGACCGGATCGTCGACGGGCACCACCGGGTCGCCGGTCTCCACGGGATCCAACGGGGTCGCGCCGTGGATCGGTTCGTCTTCGTCAAACCACGGAAACCAGTCGCCGTCATTGAAGTCAAAATACCATGACCCGGCGGCCTCACCCGACCAGAAGTACTCCCCGTCCGAACCGAAGATACCGAAGAAGCTCTGCAAGGAGGCTCCTCCGGGGACGACGCAGATCCAGTCGCCAATGCCGTAGACATAGACCCACGGGTAAAGCCCGTCCCAGATCCAGCCGAGATCGGTCCAGCGAAAGTGGGATCCGCCCACACCCGGGATACCGGCCCAGAGGCTGGTGTACACCGGCACCACGCCCTCGCCGAAATACTCCACGGCGAAGCGGGTGAAGGTAAAGGAATCCGCGCTGGTTGTGTCCGGACGGATGGCAAGCGCGTCGAAGGCGAACACAGCCGTCGTGGTATCGGCGTAGGACACCTCGGCGGACCATCCTTGCCCGTCGCTAACCCGATAGCGCACGTGCGCGGTGTCGCCCTCGCGGTAGACGGTGATCTCGAGGGTGTAGGCTTCGTCGGAAACAAACGCCGGAGCACCCGCAGCGCCCCCGCCGGAGGCCAGCGTGTCACTGTAGATTCCCCCGCCGGGCACCGAGCCCATGAGGTTGTCGCTGGCGGCAAAAGCCGGATCGTCACCCATACGCCGACGTAATTGCATCGGGTTGTCGACGCCGAAGCTCGTGCCGAAATTCGTGTTGAGGAGGTAACCAACGACGCCCGCACCGTTTGCGCCGCTGGAGGAAATCCCGTCCTCGGCCACACGGGTTCCGTTTTCGTAGTTGAACAGGCCTACGCGCAGCCCCCGGCTGGTGTTCTCGGCGACGACGCCTTGCGGCGTGAAGTCCACGGTAACGCGCAGCCCCTCGCCGTCGTCAAGGCGCACCGGATCGCCGTCTGTAAAGTAGGTCAACCACAGACGCGAACTCCCTTCGAGGATGCCCTGCATGCTGCCCGCCGAGGCCGTGAGCCGCTGCCCGCTCGACGCATACCATGCCGTCTGGTTTGGCAGATTCTGCACCGACCGCGTGCCGGCCGCCCATGTGTCTTCGACCAAGGCGAGACCGCTGCCCGGAACAAAGGGGAATCCTTCGTCCGGTTCGCCGGGGTCGCCGGGATCACCCGGATCGCCGTGCCCCTCGCCCGTCACTTCGACGAGCAACCGGCGCATGCGGATCGTGCCCGCCGTGCGCAACTCGTTCTCCGGCCGGATGGCGAGCGCGTCGAAGGCGAGCACCGGCGTGGCGGCATCTGTCGCGGTCGCCTCGATACTCCAGCCTGCGCTGTTCGAGAAGCGGTAAGTCACCTCCGCCGCCCCGCCCTTGTTTTCGACGATAATCTCAAGGAAGTAGGTCACGCCGTTGAGGAAGCCGACCGAACCGGCGGCGCCCCCGCCCTGCCCGAGCGTGTCGGAATACAGACCGCCCGACGGCACCGAACCCATAAGGTTGTCGTTCGAAGCGTGCGCGGAGGCATCGCCCATGCGGCGGCGGATTTGCAGCGGGTTTTCCACCCCGAAGGACGGCGCGAAGTTCATGTTCAGAAGGTAGCCCGTTACCCCCGCACCGTTCGCGCCGCTTGAGGAGATACCGTCCTCCGTCACACGTGTGCCGTTCGCGTAATTGAAAAGGCCGATGCGCAGGCCGCGGTTCTCGTTGCCCGTGTTGATGTCTTCGGCAACAAACTCCAGCTCCACCCGCAGGCGGTCGCCCTCGGCCAGCTGGAGCGGAGCGGCGTCCGTGAAATAGGTCATCCACAAACGGGAGGAACCGTCCATGACGCCGGCCAGTTCGCCCGAGGCGGCGGTGAGCCGCTCCGTGCTCGAAGCGAACCAAGCGCTCTGCTCCGGCAGGTTTTGCGCCGTGCGGGTGCCCGCGGCCCATGTGTCGTCCAGGAGGACAACGGCCTCGCCGGGTTCGCCCGGATCGACGGGGTCGACAGGATCCACAGCCTCGCCGGTTGTCTCCACGAGCAGGCGGTGAATGCGGAACTGCTCCGCCGTGCGGGTCTCGTTCTCCGGTCGGATGGCGAGCGCGTCGAAGGCGAGCACCGGCGTGGCGGCATCTGTCGCGGTCGCCTCGATACTCCAGCCCTGCGCGTTCGAAACGCGGAACGTCGTGACGGCGGCCCCGCCGCTGTTTTCCACGATGATCTCCAGCGTATAGACCACACCGGCCTGGAACCCCGGCGAACCCGCCGAGCCCCCGCCCTGCCCGAGCGTGTCGGAATACAGACCGCCCGACGGCACCGAACCCATAAGGTTGTCGTTCGCGGTGAAGGACGGAGCATCACCCATGCGGCGGCGGATCTGCAGCGGGTTTTCCACCCCAAAGACCTGCGCAAAATTCATGCTCAGCAGATAGCCCGTCACCCCCGCGCCGTTCGCGCCGCTCGAAGAGATACCGTCCTCCGCCACGCGTGTGCCGCCGGCGTAGTTGAAAAGCCCGATGCGCAGGCCGCGGTTCTCGTTGCCCGCGTTCGGCATCGTGACTTCGAAGTCCATCGCTACGCGGAGATTCTCGCCCTCCGCAATAGAGACCGGAGCGCCGTCCGTGAAGTAGGTCAGCCAGATGCGGGAAGAGCCTTCCATCACACCTTCGAGCGCACCGCTTTGCACGGTCAGCCGATCCGCGCTGGAGGCATACCATGCACTTTGCTTCGGGAGGTTCTGCACGCCGCGCGTGCCCGTCGTAAACGTGTCGTCCAGCAACACGGTGGTGGCCGCCTGCGCTCCGCCCGCAAAGGCAGAGGCAACCAGCGGTAGAACAAACCAGGTCTTGATTCGGTTCATTTGACTGTCGGGGTTCAGGATTGGGTTTTGGATTTCCACACAGTGTTTCTTATTTGAACGGATTGTTCAATAAAGAAAAAGACAGAAATGCCGGGGGGACATGGAGAGATTGTGCCGTGTTATGTGCGCGGGATAACGCGGGTGCCTCAGAGGCCGAGGATACCGGGCAGCCAGAGAGTAAGGAAGGGCAGGTATGTGATGAGGAGGAGGGCGGCCACCATGGCGAGGAAGAAGGGTATAATGGGGCCGATGACCTTGGCGATGGGCACACGCCCGACGCTGCAACCGACGAAGAGGCAGGTGCCGACCGGCGGCGTGCAAAGGCCGATGCACAGGTTGGCGATGAGCATAATGCCGAAGTGGACGGGATCCATCCCGAGTTGCAGGACGACGGGCAGGAAGATGGGGGTGAAGATGAGGACGGCCGGCGTCATATCGAGGAACGCACCGACCATAAGAAGAACGAGATTGAGGAGGAGCAGGATGACGAGCGGGTTGTCGGAAAGCGCGATGACCGTGTCACTGACCTGCTGCGGGATCCCCTCGTAGGCGAGGAACCAGCTCAGGGTCTGGCTCATACCGACGAGGAGCATGACAATCGACGTCATCTTCGCCCCGCGCAAAAGGATGGAAGGCAGTTTGCCGAGGGGAATCTCGCGGTAGACGACGACGCCGAGAATAAACGCGTAGGCCACGGCGATGGCGGACGCTTCCGTGGCGGAGAAGATACCCCCGAGGATGCCGCCGAGGACGACGATGACGAGCCCGAGGCTGGGCAGCGCGGCGAGGAGCGCGCGCGGAAGGCCCGGCGCGGGGATGTCGTCGGCGTGGGCCGCGAGGGCGGGTTTGCGGAACGTGCCGACAAAGGCGACGAGCATGAGGAGAAGACCGACGACGATGCCCGGAAGGATCCCCGCCATGAAGAGGGAGGCGACGGACACGTTCCCGGCGACCACCGCATAAATAATCATTACGTTGCTCGGCGGGATGAGCAGACCCGTCGTCGCCGAAGTCGTCGTGATGGCCACGGCGTAGGCGCGGCTGTGCCCCTTCCGCTCCATTTCCGGAATCATGAAGCTGCCGATGGAGGAGACCGCCGCCGTGGCCGACCCCGATAGCGCGCCGAAAAGCATGCACGTGAGCGTGTTCACGTAGGAGAGGCCGCCGCGCAGACCGCCGACGAGCGCGACGGCGAAGTCCATGAGCCGCCGCGCCATGCCGCTCTCGCCCATAAGAACTCCCGAAAGAATAAAGAACGGAATGGCGAGGAGCGGAAAGCTGGCGATACCCGTGGCCATGCGCTGCGACATGACGAAGGGCGCCGGCACCGTCGCCATGGTATAAAAACCGAGAAGTGCCGCCACACCGATACAGAAGGCGATCGGAATGTTCAGCAAGAGCAGCCCGAAAAAGGCGATGATGACGATGAGGACCTCGAAACTCATTTTTCGCTTGGTTCGCGGGTGGGTGACACGGGAACGGTGGACTCGGCGGCCTTGTCCGCCGAGATGTCGGGACGCTCGGGCCGGAGATAATGCTCTACCGAGAAAATCAAAAAGAAAATTCCGGTCACCGGGATGCCCGCGTAGTAAACCCAGATGGGAAAACCCACGGCGGGCGAAGTCTGGCCGGTGATGTAAGCGCGGTGGGCCAGCGCCGTCCCGCCACCGACAAAAACGATAAGGAGAAAGAGGGTCACCACGGTTGTTCCGAATAGCGCGGCGACCGTTTTCGCCTCCACATGCATGCGCGAGTAGAAATAATCGAACCCGAGATGCCCGTGCTCGCGGAAAGCAAGCGAACCGCCGAGGAGCGACACCCAGACGAAAAGATAGATCGCCACCTCCTCTGTCCACCGGCTCTGCTCGCCAAGCACATAGCGCGAAAACACGCCCCAGAGAACATTGAGCACGAGGATGCCGAAAAGCGAGGCCGCAACAACACCCAGCACGGCGCCCAGCCGGTCGAAAAATGTCATTTTTCCTGCCATCACCGGCCGTGGTTGCGGATGCGTTCAATCAATTCGACCACACGCTGGTCGCGGATATTCTCATACAGCGGTGCCGCCGCCTCTTGGAACGGACCGAAGTCCGGGCGGTAAACCGTCACACCGGCCTCCTTCAGCGCTTCCAACGCGGCGTCGGACTCACGCCGCCACACCTCGCGCTGGTAGTCGGTCGACTCCCGCGCGGCCTGCATCACCCAGCCCTGCACCTCCGGGCTGAGCCGTTGCCAGATCAAATCGCTGATGACGAGGATGTCGGGCAGGCGCACGTGCTCGTTGAGCGAATAGTGCTTCGCCACTTCGTAGTGGCGGCTGGAGAGGAGGCTCGGCGGGTTGTTTTCCGCGCCGTCGACCATGCCCTGCTGCAAGGCGGTGTAGAGTTCCCCCCACGGCACCGGCACGGGCGAACCGCCGAACGTCGACACCATGTCCATGGCCGTGCGGCTGGGCAGGACGCGCACTTTCTGGCCTTGCAAGTCCTCCGGCTTCAAAACCGGGCGCCGCACCGTGTAGAAGCTCCGCGACCCCGAGTCGTAATAACAGATCCCGAGAAGCCCCACGCGGCTCCCCATCTCGAGAAATTCGTCCCCGATCCCGCTCATGAGGACATCCCAATAGTGCTCCTCGTCGCGGAAAAGGTAGGGCATGCTGAACGTGGCCATCTCCGGGACGAACCCTTCCATCGCCGCCGCCGAGGTCTTGACGATGGCGAGCGCGCCGTTCTGCGCCTGCTCCATCGTCTCCGGCTCGGAGCCGAGCTGCCCGTTCGGGAAAATCGGCACCGACACCTTGCCACCCGACAATTCCTCCACCCGGCGGGCGAAGTACACCATGCCCTCGTGCACCGGATGGCCGCTGTCCAACACGTGCGCGAGGCGCAGGACAATGGCGCCGTCCGTTCCGGGGCGCAGGCGTTCCTGCCGCAGCAAGAACGTGAACAACACGGAGGACACGACGACGCCAATGAGGACGCCGACAGTAAGTAGCGATGCCTTACGCTCGATCATGAAATACGGGGTAAACGTTCATACTATTTCAGCGGAGGCTAAGACCACGGAATGCCGCAGGTCAATGCCTGTCTCAAAAAATCGGTCCGCGGCGCGGGCGCAGGAGCGCCCGCGCCGCACCGGAACTCAGGGAAGCCACGGAAGAAACGCCGCGTCGGCGAAGCTGTAGAAGTCGCCCCCGTAGCTCTCCGAAGCGGCGATCCAACCGTGCGCGTCCGCATACATGTAGGCCACGCCCGCCACCGAACCGGAGCTGACATGGATCCAGCCGCGGCCGTAATGGTAGAACCATCCGGGGGCGTCAGCTTCGCGGGCGCCGGTGTAGATAAAGCCCCAGTTCGGAGAGGCGTCGCCGTACCAGCCGGCGATGCAGTTGCCGAAGTGATAGACCCAGCCGAGGTGGACATCGTCGACAAGGCCCGCCTCCGGGCAGTCCGGCCCGGTCGGCTCGGTGCCGTCGTTGACGTCGTCGCCGGTGTAGAAATAAATCTGGTCGAAGATAAAATCCGTCTCCATATGGCTGGTCGTCGCGGTCGTGAAGGAGAACACTTGGAAACCGCGGGACGGGTCGAATTGGGCCTTATTCTCAAAAATCGTTCCATTCGGGTTCGGGGTAACAACCTGCCCGTTGATAAAGAGATCGATACGGAGCGGAGAGAGCGTGCGCTCGGTGCCGTGGATCACGTAGGTGAACGACTCCGTCATCGAAGCGTTCACGACCATGTCATACTGATTCACGCCGAATACATCGTTTTCCGCGTCCGGATCGACCACGTAGCGGGGCGGAGCTACGCCGGCGGTTCCGCGTGGATGCTCGTTGAGCCAGTTCCAAGCGCCTGTCACCGTACCGTCCGTGATGATCTCGAGAAGGTTCTGGTAGCGCGCCGAACTCGCATTCGCATTTTCCAGAGCGAAAGGATCATCCTCATCCAGGTTTAACCCCCGCAACGAAACCTTGCGCAGACCTGACTCGACGAAGAAGTAGTTCCGGTTCCTCGCGATGAAGGAGACGCGGAAGGCGTCCGTCACGGGCTCAGGAAGCATCAAGGTCGCATCGGAGCGCCGCTGGTTGTCAAAGCTCCAGATACGAAAGCCTCCGTCTGTTCCGAGTTCATCGGTCGGCGTGATTTCGGCGCCGAAAGTGAATCCGAAGCCTTCTTGGTCGCGCAAGAAGTCAAAGCCGTGATTCATCGGGTCAACTTGGCTGTCATATATCTTGTGAACAGCGGCAAACAGCGGTCCGGCCGCGAGGCAGGATGCGAGAATGAGGATCGGGGTCTTGTCTTTCATGGTATTTTCAGGATTTGGGTGAATCAGAAAAAAGTGTGGCCGCGCCACCTCAGCGCGCCTTGAGCAGGCGGTGCATCTCGATGCCGGCGAGGAGGAAGGGCCCCATGCCCTTGCCGTCGTTCTTCACGACCGGCTCGCTCATGTAGTAGCGGAAGCTGCCGTCGCGCTCGTCGCTGAGCCCGGCGACCTCGCAGATGAAGTCGAGGCTCAGGGTATCGTCACCGTGGATGCGGACGAAGTGGCGGAGAATGGCCTCGTAGCCGCGTACGGCGGCGGCGGCATGGGCATCGCCGAGCCAGCCGCGGTTCACGCCCTTGGCGAAGGCGTAGACAAACATCGAGCTAGCGGAGGCTTCGAGGTAGTTCCCCGGACGGTCGGCGAGGTCGAGGACCTGCCACCACAGCCCGGTGTCGGCGTCCTGCATGCGCAGGATCATAGCCGCCGTGCGTTCGAGAATCTCCTTCAGCGTGGCCGCCTCGTCGCTGTCCTCCGGCAGGTGCTCCAGCGTGTCGACAAGGGCCATGGCAAACCACCCGAGAGCGCGGCCCCAGGGATGGGCGGAGCGCCCCGTCCCGGGGTCGGCCCAAGGCTGCTCCCGGCGCTCGTCCCATGCGTGCATGAGGAGCCTGCGGGCCGGATCGTAGGCGTGCCGCTCCATGAGCACAAACTGCCGGGCAATGTCGGCGAAGGCCTCCGGCTCTCCGAAGGTTGCCGCGTGTTGCGCGTAGAAGGGCGCGCCCATATAAAGCCCGTCGAGCCACATCTGCCACGGGTAGCGGTCCTTGTGCCAGAAGCCGCCCTCCGAGGTGCGTGGGTGCGTTTCGAGTTGGCTGCGCACAAGGTCAAGCGCCTTGCGGAAGCGTGCTTCACCCGTGATCTCGTAAAGCGAGATGAGCTGTTTGCCCGGATTGACGTGGTCGATGTTGTATTCCGCGACGTCATACGAGTGGATCGTGCCGTCCTCGCGCACAAAGCTGCCGATAGTGTCGGCCATATAGGCGAAGTAGCGTTCGTCGCCGGTCAACCGCCAGAGTTCCTCGAAACCCTGCGTAAGCAGACCCGTGGTATAGCGCCAGCGCGCCATGGCCCCCGACTCGGGATCGAAGTTGCCGTGCGAGAGCGTGCTGCCGCGGCGCGCGAGGACGGAATCGGCCATGCGCGTCGTCCAGCGGAGGACGTCCTCCGCCGAGACGGGAAAGGATTTTTGCGCACGGTCGCGGCGCGACTCGACGAAAACAAGCGCGGGCCGGTTGAGGAGAAGCGCGGTCTCCTCCAGATACTCAATAAACGACTCTTTCGTGAGGCCGATGCCCGGCTCCTGTTCCCAGACCGAGGTGAACGCATAGTGCACGTTGCCCCCGCGCGGGTTGAGGACGACGACATGGTTGTGTTCGTCGCTTTCGAGGCGGCGCAGGTCGCGTGGCCGGTAGAAGACGGCCATTCCCAGCGTGTCTCCGATGATACTTTGCTCACCGAAGGTGGCAACATATGTGTATTCCTTTTCCACGACTTTCTGGTCACCGAGGATCAGCTCGCCGCCGTCGAGTTTGACGATCCCCGTGGCGAGGTCGCGGCGCGGGTCGACGCGCATGTCGACGTGCGTCACATGGCTGCCCGCGTGGATGCCGAGGCGCACGCCAAGGTCGTGAGTCCGCCCGCCGACCTCCCAGTCCTCGTAAAAGACGTCGATTGCGGAATAGAGAGACCCGTTGGCCGCGACTGCTGCGGAGCGTTCCCCGACCTTGGAAACGCGCTCCACTTTTCCCCCGACAAACGCGCCGTATCCGCCAATCCCGAGGGAGGGCCCGACCCAGAGGATGTCCATGCCCCAGTCGGCCATCTCATGGTAGGAGCGGTAGCCATCCTGTCCGACGTCCTGAAGGACCATCGCGGGCGTGCGTTTGCCGAAGATGTCGAAACCGTTTCGCCAGTCGAGGTAGAAGCGGTAGCCGATGCGGTCGGACTCCCATCCCGGTCCTTCGTAGCGTATCCACTCGGCGTGGTCGGTGTAGTGCGGCGGCGGCGTCACCTCGCGCACGTTGCGGAATTCACCGCCCCGGTATTTAGCGCCGTCCCACTCGCCGCCGACCTTCACGGAAAGCTCCGCCTGCGTCCGCTTGGGAAAGGCCTGCGCGAGCGCCCCCGCCGGATCATACCGCAAAGTGTATTCCCTCGTCTCCCCCGCTTCGAAGCGTTCGACCAGCAGGAGCACATCCGGATATCCGTCGCGCGTCGTATCGATCCACTGGTAGGCGACGGGGATGTCCCCGCGTTCGCACCATGCCGTGAGCCGGAGGATTTCCGGATCCTCCGGGGTGAAGCCGAGGTCCATGACCTCCACATACACGGGATAGTCCTCGACGAGGACCGGCATGCGGCTCGTCACCGAGAGGCGGACGACCGCGTCTGCATCCGCTGCGGAAACCACCGCAGCGGGAAGCACCGCAAGGAGGGCGGACAAAATGGCAAAGAGACGTTTCATCGGGAGTTGTCGTTTCTTCGTTTGAGGTTCAACGCGCCAGCCAACCGCCGTCGACGACCACTTCGGAGCCTGTTACGTAGTCGGAAGCCCGTGAGGCGAGAAAGACGGCCGCCCCGCGAAGGTCGGCCGGCTTGCCCCAGCGCCCGGCGGGAATGCGGTCGAGGATAGCCTCGTTGCGGAGCGGGTCCTCGCGCAGCGCGCGGGTGTTATCCGTGGCGATGTAGCCGGGAGCGATGCCGTTGACCTGGATGCCGTGCGGCGCGAGTTCGTTGGCCATGAGACGGGTGAGCCCGAGCAGGCCGCTTTTCGAGGCGGTGTAGGCGGGCACGCGGATACCCCCTTGGTGGGAAAGCAGCGAATGGATGTTGATCACTTTACCGGGAAGGCGCCTCGGCATGAGACCGCGTGCGAACATCTGCGAGAGATGGAACGCCGCCGTGAGGTTTGTTTCCACGACCTCGCTCCAGTCCTTCATCGAGTACTCCGTGAACTCCGCCCGGCGGATGATGCCCGCGTTGTTTACGAGCACGTTCGGCGGCTCGCCGTCGTCCTGGATGCGCTTCCACATCCGTTCACGCGCCGCCGCATTACCAAGATCGGCTTTGATCCCCGTCGCCTTCAGTCCATTGTCCGCCATCTTCGCGGCGATTTCGTCAACCTTGCTCCGGGCGACGAGGAAGACCTCGGCGCCGAGGTCGGCGTATACGTTGGCGATGGCGAGGCCGATGCCGCGGGAGGCTCCCGTGACAACAGCACGCACATGGCTGAGTGAGAATAGTTCTGATGCGTCTACATTCATAATACAGTCATTTCATTTTCGAAAGGTCGACGGCGTCCATGTCGCCGAACTCCTGGTTTTCACCGCCCATCGCCCAGACGAACCCGTAGTTCGCCGTGCCGACGCCCGAGTGGATCGACCAACCCGGCGAGAGAACGGCCTCATGGTTGCGCACGACGATGTGGCGGGTCTCCTCCGGCTTGCCCATGAAGTGAAAAACGAGGGCATCGTCACGGATGTCGAAGTAGAAGTAGATCTCCGACCGCCGCAGGTGCGTGTGGGGCGGCATGGTGTTCCACACGCTGCCTTCCTTGAGGAAGGTCACGCCCATGACAAGCTGACAGGACTCTGCGTTGCCGGGCGCGATCATGGGATGCAGGCTGCGCTCGTTGCAGCGCGCCTTCTCGCCGAGGCGGCGGCCTTCCTCACGCGCAAAAGGGATCCGCGACGTACCGCACGCACGATGGGCGGGATAGCTCGCCATGTAGTAGAGCGGCGCGGCCTCCTTCCCTCTTCCGGGCTCGAAGACAATATCCCCTGAACCCTTGCCGATGTATAGGACGTCAAAGGACCCGAGGCCGTGGCGGGTGTCGCCCACCCGCACCGCGCCCGCGCCGCCGAGGTTCACGATCCCGACTTCACGACGCTCGCAAAAACGCTCCGCGCGCAGGCAATCGGGCGCTTCAAGCAAAAGCGGCGCGCTCACCGGCGCGGCGACGCCGACCACCGCGCGGTCCACCTCCCAATAGACGAGCGACACAGCGTCCTCCGCGACGAGGTCCTTGCACAGATACGCTTCCCTCACCTCACCCGTGGACATCCGCATCGTCGCCTCCGCACTGTGCGCTTCGACGAGGCGCGTGCGCACGTCGCGGAGGACGGGCGAAGACGGCTCCGCTCCGGCGGCGGCGAGCGTCGCCGCGGCAGTGTCCGGTCCGGAGGATACACGGGAGGGAGCGTTCATGTAGGGTTGGGCGTAGCAGTGGTTAGTTGGCATTTAGAATTGGCCTTTGACACCAAGAGACCAGAGCGGGCCGAATTTCTCGCGGCGCTCGAGTTCGGCGTGCTCCGGCGAAAACGCAGTCACACGAAGTTGATCGACCGGTTCATTGAAAATATTGCGGCCGTTGAGAAAGAGGCGAAGATGCCGGTTGAAGCGAAACTCGACATTCAAGTCCGTCGTCAGGCGAGCGTCGTAAAGCCGGTTCCAAACAATCGGCGGACTTCCAATGAAGCCGATAGCGCCGTCATCATCAGCCGCGCGCATTTGCTTGCCGCGGTAGTTCCATTTCAAGCGGATATCCAGCGGTCCCTTGTCGTATGTGATCCCCCAATTGTAGGTTTCTTTCACAAATCCGGGAACATACGTGGTCACCCAGTTTTCGTTTCCGGACCTTGACGTTGAAAGAAAGGTTCCGTTCGCAAAGACGGAGACATTGCCGACGCTGTCGGGAACAAAGGTCAGATCCTGAACTACTGAAAGCTCAAAGCCCTTGATTGTTTCATCCGAAAGGTTGGCTATCTGACGGAGTTCCCAACCCTCGACAACGTAGCTACGGTCAATACCCAGGCGGTCCGCCAACTCATTCGTCAAGATCGCCGGACGACTGCCGATAAACCCCTTGATCTCTTTGTAGAACACACCGGCGGAAATCACGCCGCCGGAATCGAGATAGTATTCGACACTGAGGTCGTAATTATGCCCGGTGTAGGCCTTCAGATCGGGATTGCTGGCGACGATTCGCGGCCGCATCTCATTCGGATCGAGATCGCTTTCCTGGAGATTAGCAAAATACCGGATGCCCGGGGCCAAATGGCGGATGTCCGGGCGCCCGAGCGTGCGTGCGTAGGCTGCGCGAACTTGCAACCGGTCTGTCACTTCGTAGGTTGCATGCAAACTGGGGTAGTAATCGCTGTAGCTTCCTTCCTGAGTTTGGCGACCGGCGTACTGCGCGCGTATGATCCGGGGATCGCTCAGCGGAATGCCTTGAAA
>SLLG01000084.1 GCA_007134215.1 Opitutales bacterium
CCATGGTGGAGCCTATTTACAATAATCCCGAACGGGTGACCATTCAGGACATTGCCGATCATCTCGGCATCAGCAAAGCCACCGTCTGCCGTGCTCTTCTCCAGCGCGCGCGCGTCGCTCCCGAGACCCGTAAGCGCGTGACGGAAGCCGCCGAACGGTTGGGGTACACACCGGACCCCACCCTCCGCGCGCTGAGCAAACACCGTTGGGCCAAACACGCGCTCCAGCGGGGATCCTACAGCATCGCCATTGTCGAAATCAACAGTTTGCGCTCCGGCAAAGCGGCTTCACGCGAAGAACCTTCCTCCGTCGGGGCCATCAACCGCGCGCGCGAGCTTGGGCTCGAAATCGAAACCTTCGCCTTCGAGGAGTATGCCAAGCCTTCCCGCCTCGGAGATGTCCTTTTTCACCGCGGTTACGATGGCATCCTCTTCAGCATCCGCGGCCCGGTGGTCGACTGGAGATTCCCGTGGGACAAATTTTCGTGCCTCGCCATCAGTTTCGATCACCCCTCCCACCGGCTCCACCAAGTGTGCAGTGACTGGTTCAATGCCGTCGCCGTCGCCGTGGGGGATGTCGCGGCCCGCGGCTACAAGCGGCCCGGATTCCTCCAGTTCAACCGCGAAAACCCATCCATCGACCTCCGCACGAAGGCAGCCATCCACCTCTGGAGGAGTGAACTGGAAATCACGCACGGCCCGATGCCGGAGGTTTTTCAATATGTCGGCGGTGCGACCAGCGACAGCAATCCCTATGTTTCACAGCGGGACGAGTTTGAGCGTTGGTACGAGACAAACCAACCCGATGTCGTTATCGACGGCGGTTATTTCGGTTACTGGTGGCTAAAGGATCTTGGTGTCAAGGTGCCCGCGGAGGCCGGCTATCTGCGGTTGCGGCATTCCGAAACGGCCGAACCGGTTTGGTCCAGCGGTGTGGATCACAAACTCGCCGAACAAGGCCGGTGGAGCATCGACATGCTCTACAATATGATCCAGCTGAATATCCGCGGGCTCTCCACCGACCCCGTGCGCATCACTGTCAAGTGCGAGCCTCACGAAGGCAAAACACTGCGCGCGGTGGAATAACCTCACGCGAAAGGGCTCTCTGGCCAAGCGCCACATTCTCGAACCGTTGTCGAGGTTGGCGCGCCAATCCCAGCCCCAGGCATGAAACCTGTTGCGTGACGACAAAGGCGAGGGGAACCAATGCGGCGTTGCAGCGCAGCAAGGGAACCACCGGACTTAGAACCGGAAACTTGCGGTAAACAGGAAGCGGCGGGGGTCCTGCACGGTGAAGCGATCCGGCACAAAGAGAATCTGGCCGCCCGTCACGTAATTGCCATACCGGTACGGGCGAACAATCTCCTTGTCGAAGAGGTTGGACACATTCAGCTGTAAGGAGAGCAGGCCGTTGCGAACCTCCCGCTCGTAGCCGAACATTGCGGTGGCCAGAAAGTAGCTGTCGGCGTAAACGTAATCGAACGGGTCTCCGGGCTTGTTTCCGACGGTGCGCCGGCCGCGGAAGTTGGCGCCCCCGCCAAATGAGAAGCCCTCCAGCGGGCCATCACGAAAGAAATAGCGCGAAAAGACGTTCGCCGTGTAGCGGAAGGTTTCGTCGAGGCGGCGGCCTTCGGCGAAACTCCCGACGCGCCCTTGGATCGCCTGCAGGCTGTTGCGTGCGAGGTCAGCACGCAGAGCGTCGGATGTATCCCCACTGCCTTCAAGGGCGGCGATCTCTCTTTCCCAGAGCGGCAGATTCTCCGCCACATAGGCTCGTGTATCGGCAAAACCATCGGTCTGTTTCGTATCCGGGAAGGCGATATTGAAAAGCAGGCGCCAGTTCGCCGTTGGGTTGGCCGTGAGTTCAAACTCCCAGCCCGAGCCCTCGAAAGAGACGCGGTCCTGGTAATTGTCGACCGCCCGCTCATCCATCTCGAGAGCAGACCAGATACGGTTGATATTTCCGGCCTCGCCGCCAATGCGATTATTCTCCTCTTCGTTGATATAATAGGTGACGGTGCCGAAGAGACGGCCGTCGAGAAGGTTGAGCTTCACCCCCCCCTCGAGACCCCAGCTTTCGAGGGGCGGAAGACTGGTTCCATCCAGTCCTATGGCGACGTTGCCGGCATCAAACGATTCGGAGTAACCCGCAAAGACGCTGAACTGTCTGTTGAAGTGGTATACCCCGCTTCCGCTCAGGCTCGTGACGTTAATGCGGTCCACCGTGGGTGTCTCGCCAACGCTTACAATTTCATTGGTCACCGGATCGCGCACCTCGAGGCCGAGGTTCGACCGCTCGCGATAAAAGTCCCGCCGCGCCCCCAGCATGGTGTGAAGGCTGTGGGAAGAGAGCCAACGCCCAACGGCCGCCGTCTGCACATACGTGACGGGTTTCTGCGAAACAAAGGCGCGCGTGTGCGCTTCCCGCGCTTCAATTCCGCTGACCGGATCCATACCCGGCGGCATATCGACCTCCAGACCGCGGTCGCGGGCGTAGCGCCGCACAAAGATGCGGTTAACCGGATTGGATTGCTGCCCGACGGCAAGGCGGGGATCCGTTCCGTTCGTGCGCACCCATTCGAAGTTGTCCAGTTCAAACCGGTCATCGCGGTGTCCCGTGCTGAGGAGGAAGCGCTGGTCGGTGAGATCCGTCTCGAGGAAATAGGCCACGGATGCACGGACATCAAAAACCTTGTTCGTTTGCTGATCCGTCCAGAGGCGGGCCTGCCCGTAGGGCTCCCCAAGGTATGGATTGGGCTGGCCATCCGGGAGCGTCTCATTCACATCGAAAGTCCAGGCGTCGAAGAACCAACGCCGCCCATCGCGCGTCTGCTCCTGATAGTTGACCGCGATTTCCATAAAGAGGTTGTCGCCCACACGGTGATCCCAAAAGGCGGAAAGAGTCCAATAGTCGTTGTAGACGCCGGCATTGTTTGCCTGAAGCGATTCCTTGTAACTCGGAATGACGGCAGTTTCAGGCAAGCCCGCCTGCGGTGTCGTCAGCAACTGACGAAACGTGCCCGCGGTATTCGCAAACCCCTGGAAGTTGACGATACCCAAATCCGGGCGGGCGGTATTGTAGACGAGCTGCACCTGCCCCTGCCTTTGTAACGAGGGCGGAACCTGCCCTGGCTGGATAAACCCGGGGTTGGTGGTGACGCCATCCCACTGGCTGAAGTTTTCGAGCATCCCAAACGTAATGAGGCGGTGGATGTCGCCCCACTCGCCCTCAATCCGGATCGTTGAATTGGCAGTCGGCCGGAAGGTCGTGGTGACAAACACACCCTCGCGGTCGTTCTTGCCCACATCGCGCCAGTCATCAAAGCGCTGCAGAAGTCCGGCCACCCGCACTTGAACCTTCTCCGACACCTCGATGTTCGCGTCAGCCGTCGCGCGGTACCCGCCAAAGCTGCTCCACTGCAGGAGAACCTCACCAAAATTCTCGCGATAGGCGCGCTTCGAATTGATGTTCGCAATCCCGCCCGCTCCCGCGTCACCGAATACCAGCCCGTTCGGTCCGCGCGCAAAATCAATGCGATCCGTGCTGAACGAATCGGAGTTGATATACCAGCGGAAGAAGTTCCGTGTTTGGTAACGCCCTCCCAGACTCCGAAAACTGACCTGATAGTCGTTGTAGAGGTCCTGCCCGCGCACTTCCGTTTGAGGCACGGCGTTCGGCGCCCAACGCGCAACCTCAAGGAAATTCGTTGCCCCCACATCGCGGATAAAGGCTTCCGTCACCACCGTCACGGCCGCCGCCGTGTCCCGGAGTTGCGTCGCCAAACGCCCGCCCGCGAGCGAACTGGTCGCCGTGTAACCGACGTCTCCCGACACATCCACGACGAAGGGAGAGAGCTCATAAACTTCGCCGGTGTCATCCTGTTGGGCAAAGCCCACAGGCGTCGCCAGAAGCGGAAGAATCAGGGCTGCGCAAGGCAGGCCAAAAGGACGCAACGCTGGCCATTGCACGAGAGACATGGGGGACAGAAGGTTTTTCATGGGTGAGTCTTTTTGAACGTGGGTATGGTGTCAGGTATGAGGACCCAACGCTCTGAATCTTCTCTCTCCCCCTTGTTGGATTCAAGGCTGCGCACAGGAACTTCTGCGAAACCAGTTACGCGCAAGAGCGGCAGTGCAACAGGTTTCGCGCGGATCGGGCTGCAAACCGTCTCCGCATCCTCTTCCATGGAGCCGCATCTTTGCAGCGGACCCACAAGTGGTGCCCACAACAAAGGTTCACTCATCCTCAATCCCGTAACTAACTAAGAAGAGATATGAAAAAACTACTGAGTCTAACTCTAGCCGCGGCGGCATGTTTTGTCGTTCTACCCGCGTCTGCCGAAACCTATACCATTTATTCGGAAGACTTCTCGGGCTATGATCTGGACACTGTGCTCACCAACCAGAGCCCGTATTGGGGACCGAACTGGAACGCCGGCGACGTTGTTCAGTCGACGGTCTCCCTCGACGGTCCGGATGGCACCCGAGCCTTTACCCGAAGCACGCAAGTCATTGCGGGCCGCTTCTACGGTGGGGGTATCCGGGGGGGGATCGCACCCTTTGAAATTCCCGCGGGCTATTCAACGGATCCCGCCGACATCACCATAAGCATGTGGGTCAAAGGGACCTCCTCCCAGAGCCGCGGCCCTATTGGCATCAGCATCATCGGCAAGGACATGGATAATGTCGACGACGGAGGCGTTTATGTGCAGCTCCCGATCGTGCCGGCGACCTGGACGCGGGTCAGCTACACCCTTGCGGAAATGCGGGCCGGGATCCCGGGCCACGGCACGGATGGCACCGCCCTTGATCCAGAGGGAACGCCGCGCATGCAAATGTTTATCTGGATGCGCACCGATCACGAAGACGGATGGCCCTTCCAGGAAGCGGAAAACCACACCTACTCGGTGAGCATCGCCGATATTCGCGTCGAAACCGTGGCGACCGGAAACGGCGGCCCCGAGGGCGACATTTATGAGGAAGACTTCGCCTCCCTGCCGACGGGAGTCGTTTTCACGAACCAGGACCCGTGGTGGTCTCCAAACTGGAATGGCGCCGATCCGTCGCAACTGACTGCCGACACGGATGGACCGGGCGGTCTTGTCGCCATTACCCGGAGCACGACCGTCAACGTCGGCGGCTTTCACGGTGGCGGTATCCGCGGTCCCGTGGTCGAATACACGGCACCGGACGGGGTGACCCATGAGGACATCAACCTCAGCCTCTGGCTGAAGGGTTCCTCTTCAGCGCACAGAGGTGGCGTCGGCATCAGTGTCATCAGCAAGGATGCTGAAAATGCCAATACGGGTGCCGTCTATTACCACTTACCCGTTGTTCCCAGCGAGTGGGCGCAAGTCACGCTTTCCTTTGCCGACATGATGGCGGGCGTCCCCGAAATTGAGGAGGGCGACTTCGACTTCGATTCTCCGCATCTGCAGGTGTTCCTCTGGATGCGGTCCGATATTGAATCCGCCTGGCCCCTCAACGCTGGGGACACCTACTCGGTAAGCTTGGCGCACGTTCGCATCACGACCGAAGAAATCCCCAACAATATGTGGAACGGGTTTCCGATCATCGATGATTGGGTCGACACCGGTCATTGGCTGGGCTGGCTCTACATCGCCCACGAGCCATGGGTTTACAGTTTGGATTTCGCAAAGTTCATCTACATGCCGGTGGAAGGCGACGGCAGCGGTGCATGGACCTTCATTCTCCGTTGATTCAACTCTGCAGCCTCTATCCGAGCATTGAGCGACCGCCCCCACCGGGGCGGTCTTTTTTTTGAAGGCTTTCAGGCAAGACAACGCACATTGCGAACGGCCATGCCCTTCCCAGCGCCCATACTGTCATTGGAAATCGAACACCTTCGGTCCGATCCGAAGCAGCCTTTTCAGGCAAAGCACATGCCGATCTCCGGCATTTTGCTCTCCGACTCCACCAGATGGCGGAGGAGGCGGTCTTTCATCCGCCGGATTTCCTCCGCCATGAGGGGATCGTCGATTCGGTTCACGAGTTCGTGGGGATCCGCCTGCAAGTCATAAAATTCACACCCACCGGTAATGCGGTAGATGTATTTAAAGCGCTCCGTCCGGATCATCTTGGCGCGGAAAAGCGCTTCGGGAAATCGTTCAAGCACCTGTTGTTTGGCGGGATCGGCTCCGCTGGTTCCAGCGGGCGCAGCGCGGTAGGCCAATTCGGGCTCAACTCCACCCTCACAGAAGGCGAATTCGCGGTGTTCGTCTGTTGTTCCCACGGCCACAGGCAGAAGGGACTTTCCCTGCACGTATCCGGGAACAGGGATCCCGGTCAACTCACACAAGGTGGGCATGAGGTCGACGAGTTCCACCATCGAGCGCACGCGGCGCCCGACCGGAAAGCGACCGGGAAGGCGCAGGATGAGCGGAACATGGGTGATGCAATCATAAAAGGAGGTGTCCCACTTCTCGTAACACCCGTGTTCTGCCGCAAAGTCGCCATGATCGGAGGTGAGGATCACCAGCGTGTTCTCCGCCAATCCCTCCTCGTCCAGTGCGTTCAGAATGCGTCCGACCTGAAGATCGGCAAACTCGCACATGGAATAATACGCCCGGATGATCCGCCGCCGGTCATCGACCGACAGATGCTCCAAGTCTTTGCTCTCCCGCAGGCAGCGCTCGACGAAGGGAGCGTCCTCGAGCCTGGCGACAGGCGCTTCGGGAATGTCTTCAAGCGGGATGCCACCCGCGGGCATCGTGGGAAACTCATGGTAGGACGGATGCGGCAGGCTCATGTCGACCAATCCGAAAAAGGGGCGCCCATTGGAAGTGCGGATGAAGTCGATTGCCTCCGAGGCCGTCACGAAATCAAAGTGGCGTTCAAGCGAAAAGTCCCGTGGCACCGGGCCCTCATAAGATGCGCGCCGCATGTCCTCTCGTGATTCGAGTTTGGGCACCCGCTCGAAATCCCACGAGGGCGTCTGGTCAAACCATTTTCGGTGCAGGTTCCACTCCACAATATGGTTCTTCCCAAGCAGACAAGTACGGTAACCAGCTTCTCGCACCAACGGTATGAGATTGGGCGTGTTCTCATAGAGAGCCACCATGTCATTGATATCCGTCTCATCAAAAGGGGGTGGGGAGGTGCGCCCACGCAGGGTCCGAAATCCGTCCACATGGGGATACCGGCCCGTCAACATGCTGCATCGGCTTGGCACACACTTCGGGATCTGGCAAAAGGCATTCTCAAAGACCACGCCCTCTCGTGCAAGACGCTCCACGGCAGGCATCGATGTAAAGGGATTCCCATAGACGGGCAGTGCACTCGACTTCATCTCGTCGCACGTCAACCAAAGGATATTCAAAGGGGGAGACATCTATGGTGGAGTTGAATGACTTCTACGCGTTTCCACACTCACCGATGTGTGTAACCTGTTTCTCCGGACACCCGTTGGTTCTTTGCGGGAAGGAAATGAAACCGGTTACACGCCGCATGCACTCGCCACCACCTGTTCGATATCAAGGATCCGGATCGCTCCTCGTATCAACCGCTTCACAGATAACTGAACAACCTCCATGAAAACCAGATGCCTTCTCTTCACCGCCCCCGGCCAAGTGAGGGTTGCCGGAACAGTGATTCCAGCGCCCCACAGTGATGAAATCCTTGTTGAGACCCACTATTCCTGCGTCAGCCCGGGCACTGAGTTGCGCTGCCTCGCCGGAAAGCAAAGCGGCGCCCCGGCCTTCCCCTATATTCCCGGCTACGCTCTGAGCGGGGTGGTGATCGAGGCCGGAAGCAACGCCCGCTTCAAGGCGGGCGATGCGGTCTTCGCGACCGGCACCACCCGCTGCGACTACGCATGCTGCTGGGGCGGACACTGCGGTCATGCGGTTTTACCCGCCCGCAACGCCATCCTAATTCCAGCAGGAGTCAACCTCCGGGCCGCTTCGGCGGCGAAACTCGCCGCCATCGCCTACCATGGGCTGCGTTTGAGCCGTCCGGCACCGCATGAACAGGTGGCCGTCGTCGGGCTCGGTCCCATCGGACGGTTCTCCGCTCTTCTCCACGCCATTTCCGGGGCGCGCGTTGTTGCGACCGACCTCAACGCGCGGCGCCGCGAGAGCGCGGAGCGCGGCGGTATTGAGACCGTCTCGCCCGAAGGCGGCCTCGCCGGGGGTTTCCGCGCGGTTTTTCCAAGCGGCGCGGAGATTGTCGTCGATGCGACGGGCGCGGGTGCCGTGCTCGCTCAGTCAGCCGCGCTCACGCGGAAACTGCCGTGGGACAACCTCGCCCACACGCCGGCACGCCTCCTTCTCCAAGGCAGCTACGCCGTCATGCCGCCTTTTCCCTATGACACGGCCTTTGAGCGCGAGTTGCGCGTCCTTGTCCCGCGCGACTGCCAGCGCCGTGATCTTGAAGCTGTCCTCGACCTCATGGCCCGCGG
>SLLG01000341.1 GCA_007134215.1 Opitutales bacterium
CGCACGCGCCAAGCCGTCCACACCGACAGCCGCGCCGCCTCCGAATGGCGCGCCCAGCAGTTCGCCGACGCCACCGGCCTCGGCGACGCCAACTGGTGAACCCCCGCCCGACACCCGCCCCGGTCCGACCCCGGCGCGCGCAACGCGCGTTTTTTCTGCTTCCATAAATCCAGAGCGAAGTGCAGACAGTGGAATACCGTAGCGAGATGTCAGAGACCGACCTTACTGTGCGCCGAGGTTTCCTCACCCCTTCACCCTCTGCCGCTTCCCGGCAATCTCCACATACCGCCCCTCGACCTTCTTCATGCGCTTGGGCAGCGCCGTGCCTTCCGGCACAATCCGCCAGAACGCGTCCGCTTCCTCCACCGACTTCAGGTCCAGATAGTGCCGGCGGATCACCGCCTCGGAGTTGCCCGCCTGCAAAGCCGCGTCGCCCACCGACCGGAACGCCCCCGCCGTCATCGAAATATATGTGTGCCGCAGCACATCATGCGGGAGCTTCCGTTGTTCGCGCACATCCTTCCACATCGCCTTGAACCGCCGCGACGGGATGATCGGAAACTCGTCGAGCGGATACCGCTCCAGCCAGAGCCGAAGGTTCGGCTGGATCTTCACCGCCCTCTTTTCATTGACCTTCGACACCTCCGGCTCGATCAGGATCACCCCGGTGTCGAGCCGCACGTGTTCTGGACGCAGCTTCGCCATCTCGCCGTCCCGCCAGTCCGGACGCACCCCGGCGAACAGCGCTAGGGCGAAGTAGGGGACCATGCACCCCGGCTTCCCCCACCACGTTCCGTTCTTGTTCCGCTGTCCCAGGTAGCTCTCCAGCCACCGCAGAAAGTCCGCCGCCTCCGCCGCCGACAGCGTCGCCGCTGTCCCGCGCGCCTTCTGGATCTTCACCTGCGGAATCTCCGCGAGCGGATTCGCCGCGATGATCTTCCGCTGCAAACAGAACTTCAGGAACGTGCTCAGGTAGCCGCGCCGGTTGTTCCACGTCTTCAACGTCGGCGCCGCCCGCGATCCGTTCACCGGAGCGTCGAGGAACTCCCGCACCTCCTCCGTGCGGATATCGTCCGCCGTGCGCCCGGCGAACGCCCGTGTGAACCGCTGCATCTCGAACCGGATCGCCTTCAGTTGCCGCGGCACGATCAGACCCCGGTCCGCATCCCGCTCCCGCGCCTCCAGATACGCCTCCGCGGCGTCCACCACCGGAATGGCGGCCTCCGCCTCGCGGTAATGCCGCAGGAAATAATCCACCGCGAAACACAGATCCTTCCCCGAGCCGGACCGCCGCAGCAGATTCACCGCCGCAATCGCGTCGCGGTTCTGGTCGTGCGTCAGCGTCGTCCACACCGTTTGGCCCTCGGACTCCCCGTTCAGGAATTCGATCTCGAGCGTTTGCCGGTAAGCCGTCGCCTCGTCACGCGACCGGAAGTTCTTACGGATGCGCTGCCCGTTCAACATTCCGGCAACCCGCCAGACGACATCACCACTCGGGTTCTGAAACCGCGATAACCTAAATCGACCATTTGCCATAAATCACCTCCGATTTGCCAGTCCAATCTGGCAAATCTTCCGCGAAGGTCGATAAATAATGGTCGGGGCGACAGGATTTGAACCTGCGACCCTCTGCTCCCAAAGCAGATGCGCTACCAGGCTGCGCTACGCCCCGACGGGTCTTGAGGGGCAAGGCATGCGGAAAAAGCGGGCGGGATCAACCCGAAAGAGACTGGAGGGGCAATCGGGACGGGAATGTGCAGACGCAATGGGTTTGCCGACGGTCTTTATGGTCCGTCCGGTGCCTGCAGGTCGCGGAAGCTGCGCAGGCTACCCCAGGCGCCGCCGCGGATCCTGCGCGGACCGGACCGGCGTTTCCCGAAGAAGCTGCGGTGTTCCTGGAACCATGATTCGATGAACGCCGCCGTACCGAGGATCGCCCCGTAGGTGGCGTGGCGGAACCGTGCCCGGAGTTGTCCGAAGGGGGCGAGAGAGCCGAACCGTTCGCGCACCGCCTCCACCAGCTCCGGGGGGATGCGGGCATCCTGTGGTTTGCCGCGGCCGGGCGCTCTACCCTTGTAGTAAAGGAGCACACTGTAGCGTGCGACGCCGTCTTGCGGGGTGTCGCCGCCGGCGACGGCATGGAGGCCCGCGCAGGCCGACGCCACCCCGGCGAGCGCTTCGGCGTAGCCGCACCAGCGGTATTTCGCCGGATCACTGACAATACCAGCCCGGACGGCGTTGAGGTCGATGTATGCGGCCACGAGGCCGACCGGCAGGCCCTCCCCCTCTACCAGAACACTTTTGAACCGGCCCGACCAAAGCGTTCCGTGGCGGTCATGGGTGCGGTTGTACCAGATGGAATAACGCTGCTTCAGCAGCTTCACAAACATCGGCAGATTGCACATACGCCCGATGAGCATTGAGCGCATGCGTTCGCGCACTGTGCCGCCGAACGACAGTGCGTCGCGGATCTTTTCAAGCGTGAGCGCATGGCGGCTGTGTTCGTGCCCGCCGTAAAGCGCCTCGCACCGCTCGAGCAACTGCGCGTCGGTCAGTTCCGGTGCCTCCGCCGGCACCCGCACGAGCAAATGCACATGGTTGTCGAGCAAGCAGAATGTCAGCACCTCCACCCCGCTGAACCGCGCCACCGCGAGCATCTGCGCGCGGAACATGTCCTTTTCCCGCGGCCCGAATAAAAACGCCTGCCCCGCCGTGCGCGAGATCACATGATATACCGCGTCCCGACCGGAAACGACCACGCGGCGCGGTCGCCTTGGTGTCGATGAGGTTGTGTTCATGCCAGCAACGGAGGTGCGATATGGACGGAAGTCAAGATTATTAACCCGGTTTTCAATCTGTGTCAAAAGTAATCAGCCGGGTTAATAAACAAGGGCATTTTTCTGCGGCATGGCTTGAGGTTGGGGAGGGGAGGGGTTTTGCTTCGCGGATGATGAAGTTCGGACGGATGGTTTTCGGGGTTGGCGGGGTGCTGACGGCAGTTGTGTTGGCGGGCTGCGGCGGGGGGATTCCCAATGTGGAGGAGGCGACGGCGCGGGGCATTTTGCTGAAGGGCAACGGGGCGGAGCCGAAGACGCTGGACCCGCAGGTGGCGACGGGGGTGACGGAGAACAAGATCATCTCGGCGCTGATCGAGGGATTGATTTCATACCATCCAACGGACGACGAGTTGCCGGAGCCGGGTGTGGCGGAGCGGTGGGAGGCGAACGAGGATTATTCGGAGTGGACGTTTTTTCTGCGGGCGGACGCGCGGTGGTCGAACGGCGATCCGGTGACGTCGCATGACTTTGTGTGGTCGTATGAGCGTATGCTCACGCCGGAGTTCGGGGCGGAGTATGTGGAGATGCTCTACCCGATGGAGAACGCCGAGGCCTTCCACCGCGGCGAATTGACGGATTTCTCGGAGGTCGGGGTGGAGGCACCGGACGACCACACGCTGCACATCCGGCTTGTCGGGCCGACGCCGTTCTTTCTCGGCATGCTCAAGCACTATGCTTGGTTTCCGGTGCATCCGCCGACAGTGGAGGCTCACGGAAGGGGGTGGCTGGACCGCTCTTCGCCGTGGACGCTGCAGGGCCGTTATGTGGGCAACGGGCCGTTTGTTCTGGAGGAGTGGCGGGTGAATCAGTATATCCGCGTGACGAAGAGCCCCACCTACTGGGACCGCGACCAGGTGCGGCTGAACGAGATTTACTTCATGGTGATCGAGGATGTGAACACGGAGCAGCGCATGTATGCTTCGGGCCGCCTCCATGTGACGAACACGGTGCCGTCGAATGACATTGCGAACCTCCGCCGGACGCGTCCGGAGGAGCTGCGGCTCGAGCCCTATCTGGGCACGTATTTTTACCGATTCAACACGACGCGTCCGCCCTTCGACGACGTCCGCGTTCGGCGGGCGCTCGCCATGGCGATGGACCGCGAGGCGATCGTCAACCGTGTGACACTCGGCGACCAGACGCCGGCCTACGCCTTTGTGCCGCCCGGCTTCGACGACTATCCGCGGCGGCGGCTCGTGGAGCACGACCCTGAGACCGCGCGCCGCCTGCTGGCCGAGGCGGGCTTTGCGGAGGGAGGGGGTTTCCCGCGTAAATTTCTCCTCTTCAATACGTTGGAGGACCACCGCAAGATCGCAGAAGCGGTTGTTTCCATGTGGAACCGCGAACTGGGGATCGACTTCCAGCTGGAGAACAAGGAGTGGCGCGTCTATCTGGAGGCGCAGTCTCAGCTGGATTTCGACATCTCGCGGGCTGGCTGGATTGGCGATTACATGGATCCGGTCACCTTCCTTGAACTCTGGACGACGGACAACGGCAACAACAACACCGGCTGGTCGAACGCCCGCTACGATGAACTCATCCGCGAGGCCTTCCGCTCGAAGACGCAGGAGGCGCATTACGCGGCTCTCATCGAGGCGGAGGAAATCCTGATGGCGGAGATGCCGGTTATCCCGGTCTACCACTACAACCGCATCTACCTCATCCGCCCGGAGGTGCGGGGCTGGAATCCCAAGCTTCTGGACAACCGGCCGTACAAGTACCTCTATCTGGAGTGAACGTGTCTTCTTGATTCCCCGGCGAAATGTTCCGCTTCATCTTCAACCGTATCCTCCAGTCGGTCGCCGTCATCTTTGTTGTCGTCACGATCACTTTCTTCATGGTGCGGCTTGCACCGGGGGATCCGTTCAGCTCGGAGCGCCGAATTCCCGACTACATCCAGCAGCGTATTCTCGAGCACTACGGCCTCGACCGCCCCGCCGTGGAGCAATACTGGCGCTACCTTCAGGGGGCCGCGCCGAAGCGCTTCCGCCCGGACAAGCTCTTCACGGACGACCCACTGCTCAACGCTTTCGGGATCGATCTCGGCCCGTCCTACACGAGCGCGCGGACCGTCAACCAGATCATCGCGGAAACCTTCCCGGTGTCGCTTGAGCTGGGGGCGTGGGCGCTGTTGATCGCGGTGCTTTTCGGCGTCTCGGCGGGAATGACGGCGTCGGTCTTCCGCAACACGGCCTTGGACTACGTCCCGATGTCGGTGGCGATGGCGGGCATCTGCCTGCCGACCTTTGTCATGGGGCCGATTCTCGCGCTGATTTTCGGCGTTTGGCTGGGATGGTTCAACGTGTCCGGTTGGTTTGTGCCTGCCGACCGTGTGCTTCCCGCGGTGACACTGGGTTTGGTCTATGCGGCGGTGATCGCGCGAATCACCCGCGGCGGCATGCTGGAAATTCTGTCCCAGGACTTCATCCGCACGGCGCAGGCGAAAGGCGTGCCCTACGGCAAGATCATCTTCAAGCACACCCTCCGCGGCGGGCTTCTGCCGGTAGTGACTTACATGGGGCCGGCCCTCGCGGGCGTGATCAGCGGATCGTTTGTGGTCGAGACGATTTTCCAGATACCGGGCCTTGGCCGCCAGTTCGTGCAGTCGGCTTTTAACCGCGACTACTTTCTCGTTCTTGGAACAGTTTCTATTTACGCCGTGCTTATTACGCTGGCCAACCTCATGGTGGACATCGTGCAGGTGATCCTCAACCCCCGTCTCCGCTTCGAGGACTGACGCCATGGCTTTTCCGAAGAACATAAGCCCGGACGCCAAGCGCCTGCCCGACCTGTCCATCGATCCGGAGCAGATCGAGGAGGGATCGTCGCTGTGGCAGGACGCCTGGGCGCGGCTGCGCAAAAACAAGCTTTCGCTCTTCAGTTTCTGGACGCTCATCGTTATCGCAGTGGTGTGTTTCGCCGGGCCGTTGCTCACTCCCTACAGCTATGTGGAGCAGGACTTGGAGCGGACGCTGCAGGGGCCGAGCTGGCAGCACTGGTTCGGCACGGACGACCTTGGGCGCGACCAGCTCACGCGTGTGCTCGTCGGAGGGCGTGTGTCGCTCACGGTAGGCATTATCGCGACGTGTGTCTCGCTTCTCATCGGCGTAACCTATGGGGCGGCGGCGGCCTATGCGGGGGGCAAAGCGGAGGCGGTCATGATGCGCATGGTCGATATCCTCTACGCGATGCCCTTCACGATCTTTGTCATTCTCCTGATGACGATCTTCGAGCGGAGCCTGCTTCTGTTGTTTATCGCCATCGGGGCGGTGGAGTGGCTCACCATGGCGCGGATCGTCCACGGGCAGGTAAAGAGCCTTAAAGAGCAGGAGTTCATCGAGGCGGCGGTCTCACTCGGGTACGGCACGCGGCGCATTCTCTTCCGTCACCTCATTCCCAATGTTCTCGGGGTGGTGACCGTCTACGCCACCCTCACCGTGCCCTCGGTGATGCTCTTGGAGAGCTTCCTGAGCTTTCTCGGGCTCGGGGTGCAGCCGCCGCAGCCGTCCTGGGGCTCGCTCATCAAGCTGGGTGCGGACAACATCCAGCTCTTTCCGCATTTGCTCGTTATCCCCGCCTTCTTTTTCAGCCTCACCCTTTTCTGCCTCAACTTTCTCGGCGACGGCCTGCGCGACGCCCTTGACCCGAAATCGAGCAAAGACTGATGCCGCCGCTTCTCGAAGTCCGTGATCTGACGACCTACTTCCACACCCGCAACGGCGTGGTTCGCGCCGTCGACGGTGTGTCGTTCACGCTCAACCGGGGGGAGACGCTCGGAATCGTGGGCGAATCGGGATCGGGCAAGTCGGTGACCTGTTACTCGATGCTCGGGCTCATTCCGATGCCGCCCGGCCGTATCGAGAAAGGGGAGGCGGTATTCGACGGCACCACCGACCTTCTGAACTGTCCGGCGAAGGTCCTGCAATCCATTCGGGGCAAGCGGATATCGATGATATTCCAAGACCCCATGACGTCGCTGAATCCCTACCTGCGGGTTTCGACGCAGCTCATGGAACCGCTCTTTCTTCACGAAAAAGGGATCGCGAAGAAGGAAGCGCTCAAACGCGCCATTCAGGCGTTGCGCGAGGTGGGCATCACGGAGCCGGAGCGGCGTTTGCATTCCTACCCGCACGAATTCTCCGGCGGCATGCGCCAGCGGGTGATGATCGCGATGGCTATGATCACGCACCCGGAGCTGCTCATCGCGGACGAACCGTCGACCGCCCTCGACGTGACCGTGCAGGCGCAGATCCTCGAACTCATCAAGGAGCGCCAGCGGGCGAACGACAGTGCGGTCATCCTCATCACGCACGATCTCGGCGTCGTCGCGGGCATGTGCGACCGTATCAACGTTATGTATGCCGGCAGGATCGTGGAAAGCGGCACGGCGGATGACATTTTCAAGCGCGCGAAGCATCCCTACACGGTCGCCTTGAAGCGGTCGATTCCTTCGCTCGGAACAAAGGGCAAACCGCTCTACACGATCCCGGGCCTGCCTCCGGACCTCTCGAAGCCGATTCCGGGTGACGCTTTCGCCCTGCGCAAGGGCGTGCGCAGCGGGGGAAAATACGATCATACGCCGCCGCCGATGATCCAGGTTTCCGATACACATTGGGTACGGGATTCCGATTGTGAACTCCCCAGCCTTGAGGAGGTGCTTGATGAGTGCTGAGAAGCGGGAAGACTTCCTGGTCCTGCAGAACGTCAAGACGTGGTTTCCGATCACTAAGGGAATGATAAGGAAGCGGACGGTGGGGCAGGTGCGGGCGGTCGACGATGTGAGCCTCACGTTGCGCGAAGGCGAGGTGCTCGGCCTTGTGGGGGAGTCTGGCTGCGGCAAGACGACGCTTTCGCGCACGATCATGCAGTTGCAACGTGCGACAAGCGGAGACATCTTTCTGGAGGGGCGGGAGTTGACGGCTTTGAGCGACGCGGACGTGCGGCGGCAGCGGATCAACTTCCAGATGATTTTTCAGGACCCCTACGCCTCGCTCAATCCGCGCCTGACCGTCTACGACACGCTCGCCGAGGCCATCCGCACGCGCCGCCGCCTTTCCGGGCGCAAGCTCCTCGCCGCCGTGGCCGAACTCATGGAAACGGTGGGCCTCAACGCCGCGCTCATGCGCAAATACCCGCATGAGTTTTCCGGGGGGCAGCGCCAGCGCATAGCCATCGCCCGCGCGCTCGCGCCGCAGCCGAAACTCATTCTTGCGGACGAGCCGGTCTCGGCCCTGGACGTGTCGATCCAGTCGCAGATTCTGAATCTCCTCAACCGCCTTGCGGCGGAGATGAACCTGACGATGCTTTTTATTTCCCATGATCTCTCCGTCGTGAAGTACATCGCGGACCGTATCGCGGTGATGTATCTGGGACGGATTGTGGAGATCGGCCCCGCGATGGAGGTGATGGACAATCCCGCGCATCCCTACACCAAGGCACTCATTTCGGCCGTGCCCGTGCCGGACCCGGATGTCGAGCGGACGCGCGAGCGCATTGTCCTCGAAGGCGATCCGCCTTCACCGCTCTACGGGGTGGACGATCCGGTGACTGCCGCGCCGGA
>SLLG01000163.1 GCA_007134215.1 Opitutales bacterium
CGCGTCTTCTTGTTCCAACGGAAGCGAATCGGTGTGCACACGCCCTCCACGTCGCAGGCCCCCCGGCTCCAATGGAGCAGAAATGCCCACTCCGACGCATCCGCGGCATAAGGCACCGGATTGACGTAGCCTTGATTCATGATGCGCAGGTCGCTGTGCCGGCTCGGCGCGGGACCCTCCCCGCAGCCGAGTTCACGCAGTTCGCGCGGCGGTTGCGTGATTTCGATGTCGTCACCGCCTGCTTTCAAGCGGAACTGTGCCCAGTAGCAGCGGTAGGCATCGCCCGGAGCGCCCGCCGCAATCCCCTCGTCGTCGGAAAGCACATACTTGCGCTCCGCATCATAGATCCTCGGATTGCGCCGCCACGCCGCCGCGAAACAGCCTCCGTGCGGCAGGGAAATTCCGTCACGCGTCGCGCCAATCGGCGCTCCGAAGACCACGGTGTGGTTGCACAGCTTCTGGAACTGCCGCCCGTCACCGAGGGGATCCCAGTCGAACGTGCATTTGTCGAGGTAGCCTTCCGAGAGGACCCGGCCCGTCGGCGCGTCGGCGCGCACTTGGTACACCACGCTCCGGTTGTCGTCGATACCGCGGAAGCCGCGCGTCTCGTAGACAACCAGCCAACGGTCGATGCTCAGGCGCAGGGTATTGTGCTGCGCCGGAAAACAACCGTCCGCCTTCGTCTCGCCGGGCAGGCCGCAGGCGTCGATGTAAAAGCCGTTCGGAGTGAGGTCGGTGATCATGCAATCGGGGTTCCCGCGAGGGGTTGGAAACAACGGCATCGATCCATGTGTATGCTTAACGAAACCTTTTGTATCATATCATATTCCAAACCGCGCTCTATGAGCGACAGATACTATCATTGGCTTATACACTTGTGTTTCAAGTCGTTTTTCAGAGAATTTGATGATTTTTCGGGAGCCGATGGGCGACTGGTGTATGGCCGTTTTCATTATTTGTATCATTCGGCAGAAGGAGAGGGAGACGGGAAGAGTTCGGGGAGGTGGCGGCGGGCGGCGGATTGGAGGCCGCGCAGGAGTTCGGGCGGAACGGCGGCGTGCGGCGGACGCTGGCGGGTGGTGATGCCGGGAACGCCGCCGACGACAGCCATGGCCTTGTCGAGAAAGTAGCCCGCCCGCCGGACCGGCACGGCGCCCTCTTCGTAGAAACGGTTGACGCGCCGCTGAATGTCAAAGGCGGCCGGCCAGTCGCCGCGTTCGATATGCCCGAACCATTTGACGGCAAAGGCGGGGGCGAGACCCGCGAGGTTGGAAAAGCATCCCGCCGCGCCGAGCCCGCTCCACCCGCAGAGAACTTGTTCGTGGACGAAGTGGGCGAGGTCCGGGCAACGGGCGAGGAGGCTGTTTGTCGCGACGGCGTCGAATCCGAGCGTCTTCGTACCTGCGATGGCGGGGCAATATTCACGCAGGCGCAGAAGCGATTCACCGTCGAGCGGAAACTGCCCTTGGCTGCCCGCATAGACGATGACTTTCAGCGTGTCGCCAGCCGCCTCGCCGACCGCCCGCCAAAAGGTCTCCTGGGCGGCGGGGTTGAGCCGCACCCAATAGGGCTGTGAGAGATGGATGTTGTCGTAGCCGAGTTCGCGGGCGCATTCGATCCGCCGCAGGCTTCCGGTATGGTTCGTCCATGTGCAGCCGATGCCGGCGGGCAAACAGGCGTCACGCGCCGAAGCGCGGAAAAAGATCGCGAGGTCCTCCCATTCGTCGAACTCCATGGCATAGAATTCACTCGCCGTATCGGCGGTGTAGGTACCGTGGACACCCGCCGCCGCAAAGTGCCGGACGGACAGGGAAACGGCACCGAGGTCGACGCGCCCGCCGTCGCCCGATTCAATGAGCACGGGAGGCCAGATCCCGCGGAGTGTGTTGGGAGTCGCGAAGGTCATGGCAGTGAAGAACTACGAGCGGGCATACCCCTCGTTCAGCCGGTCGAAGAAATGATCGATGTGGGCGCGCATCTCGCCGTCAAACCGGCCGGCGACATGAGGCGTGAGGATGAGATTGGGCAGACTCCAAAGGGGCGAATCCCCGGGCAGCGGCTCTTCGGCGAAGACATCGAGGGCCGCCCCCCGAAGACGTCCGCCGGAGAGCGCGTCGACAAGGGCCGCTTCATCAACGGTGGACCCGCGTCCCGCGTTGATGAACCATGCGTCGGGGCGCATCTCGGCAAAAACAGCGGCGCCGACGGCGCACCGTGTCTCCGGAAGGCCAGGCAGCAGGTTGATGAGCACGTCGGCCTCCCGCACCCCCGACGGCAGATCACTGATCGCCCGGAAGCGGGCGACATGCGGATCATCACCTCCGCCCCGGCGTCGGTAAACGGTGACCGCGGCGTCGAAACCGGCGAGTTTGCGCACAAGGCAGCGCGCGATGGATCCGTAGCCGAGCACATGCACATGTTTGCCCGCAAGGGCTATGCAATGGGGTCCGTAATCGTCGCGCGTATCCCAGTTCGCGGTCGCCCCGGCGGTATACAGCACCCGCGGAAGGGCGCGCGTCAGGGTGAGCAGGAGCGCCATCACATGATCGGAGACGGGGTGGTCGGCGATTCCCTTGATGTTGGTGATTTTCAGGTCGGGGCGGGAACGGTCGAGCGGTGCGTAGGCGTCGAGCCCTACGTTGGGCGTATGAATCCAGCGGATATTCGGGTGATCTTCGAGCACCGACGGCGGCTTGAGATTGCCGAGGACACAATGCGCCCACGCGAGGTCTTCGGCGGTTGCACCGCCGGGAGTCGACGTGCGTACGTCGTACGGGCCGCCGGAGCCGCCCGCACGCCCGGCGAGGCGGCGGCGGTCGGCATCTGTCATGGGAAGGGTGACGAGGATATTCGTATCCATTTTCAGAAGTCGCGCTCGGTGGCGGGTTGGAAAGGATACCGTGCGAGGAATTCATCGCTTACGTCGACGCCAAGGCCGGGCTGGCCGGGCGGCAGGAGGTAACCGTCCTCGAACCGGTGCAGCGGCGCGAAGGGCTCTGTGGTGATCGCGTGGGTGGAAAGGGGGAACTCCATGGCGAGGACCCCGTCAGAGGCACACGCAGCGTGCAGATTCTGCGCAAGGCCCACGCCTCCGCCCCACGCATGGACGGCCACGGGCACGCCGCACTCCCCTGCCCGGCGGATGACCTCCACGCAACTCGCCGGTCCGCCGACGACGGCGGCATCCGGCTGCGCGACACCCAGCGCCCCGCCCTCGAAGAACGGCTCGAACTCTTCCGGGCAGGTAAAGGACTCCCCGCCTGCGGGAGGAATCATGCCGAGATCAAGGAGGCGGCGGTAGGTCTTCACGTCGTACGTCATGGCCGGTTCTTCGAGGAAGCGCACGTTGTGCGGCGAGAGCGCTTCCATGTAGGCCACCACCTTGTCGAAGTTCCAGTCGGCCGACTTTTGCGGCACGGCGATATCCACGAAGAGCATACGGTCAGGACCGAGCGCCTCGCGCGCGGCGGCGACCCGCTCCGTATCAAAAGCAAGACGGTCGCCGCAGTCGTCGAGGCGCCCGCCGCAGCGGATCTTGTAGGCGCGGAACCCGCGCCCGACATAGTCGGCCACCTCGTCGCGGATCGTCGCGGGCGGCAGGGCGCTCTCCCCCGCGCTGGCATAGAGGAGGACGGGGTGTTCACGCCCGTCCCCGAGCAGCCGCCACACCGGCTCACCCCTCGCTTGGCCGACGATGTCCCACAAGGCGGCCTCGACGGCGCTTGTGCATTGTGCACCGAGTCCGCGCATGGCCCAGTAGCGGTTGCGGAAGCGCAGGTCGGCGAGCGTCGTCTCTGTATTCATCGGATCCTTACCGACGAGACTTCGCTCGAAGCGGCGCAGCGCGGTCGCGGTGGCCTCCGGCGCATAGCAGCCCCAGTAGGCTTCGCCCCATCCAGTGAGGCCTTCGTCGGTGTCCACGCGCAGCCACACGCAGTTGCGCACGCCGTTGGCCGGATGATCCGGCGGACTGTGCGGGCGGATGTAGGGCGCCGTGAGAATGTAGGGAGTGATCCGGATAATCTTCATTTACGATTCATTTCTAATGTCGAAGAGTCATTCAAAATTCCAGACAGAAGGATAGGCCTCGTCGTAAAGCACAGTGGATTGATACACTCCGGAGGCAGCGATTTCCGCCTCGTTGACAAGCCCTTTGTATTCCCCGGTGTACGACACCGGATGCTTGCGCAACGCCTTGGGCCGCACGGAATACGTGAGCGTGCTCACCGCTCCGCCCGCGTGGCATACAAGCTGGCAGAAGTGCGCGCAGGGCCCCGACGCAAAGCGAAGGGGCAGCCCTTCCGCGAAACTATCGAAAACCACCCGCGAACATGTCACGCGGAAGCGGTCGTCCGGATTGATATCCATGAGGTGCAGCGGCATGCGCACGCCGGGCTTGCCCCGCCGGGCATAGGGTGAAGCAGCTTGGTCCGTTGTCAGCACCCGGACGACACCGTCGGGAAAACGGAAGACCGTCCGCGGGGCATGACTGCGGATCTCCTCCGATAAATACGGCTCGGCGACCTCTCCGAAAAGATCGTTCACGCGGAACCACACATTGCCCGCCGAACCCCGCGGAACAATGCGGGCGGCGATCAGCCAGTCGCTTTCGTAGCGCGCGATCCCGCCCTCGAAAATTCCTTTATCGCCCGGACCGTCGAGGAGCGGCCCCGTCTCCACCCACTCATAGAGCCGCGTACGCCCGTTCCATGCGAAACGAACCGCACTGCAACATCCCCGGGCGTCAATGTTGCCCCGGTTCCAATGCATGAGGAACACCCAATTGCTACCGCATTCATTCGCGGGCAGGGGATTCACGTAGCCGCAATTCATCAATGTGAGGTCCTCGTGCTTGCAGAAGGGCCGGTCTCCACTGTAACTCTTCTCGTGCAGGACCGCTACAGGCGCGGCTATATCGATATCGTTACGCGCCGCGTTGAGACGGAACTGTACCCATGCACAGCGGTAACCACCGTCCGGCACATCGGCCTCGGCGTCGTGCAGGAGGTAGTCGCGGGCAACATCGTAGACGCGCGGGAAGCGGGCCCACACCGCCGCAAACGTGCCGGCATGCGCGGGTGTCACGCCGTTCAAAACGGCATCTGCGGGAACACCGAAAACCACAGGATGGGTGCAGAGTCTCATGAATTTCCGTCCGTCGCCGACAGCATCCCACTCCATCGACGGCCCCTCGAGGAACCCCTCGCTCAAAACCGGACCGTCCGGAGTGTCACCGCGCACCTGATACACGACCGAACGGTGGTCGTCGTTCCCCCGGAATCCGCGCGTATTAAAGGCCACCAGCCAACGGTCGCGCGCGAGCCGGACCGTGTTGTGCTGCGCGGGAAAAACCTCGTCGTCTTTCGTCTCGCCCGCAAGACGACACGTATCGATGAAATTTCCCTTTGAATGGATGGCTTTAATCATACGCAGATGTGCGCCGGGCCAAAATGTTTTCAGCCACGGAACGGGTGAACCCCCGGGAGCCGATACCGGCCTCCCCTATTTACGGCGGAAGAAGGAGACCGCCCCGGAGCCGTGGATCGACTCCGGGACGGTCCGGATGGGATCTATTGCGGTCGCGGGATGACACGACCTTAACTGAATAACCTATGTGCTACAGAATCCAATGTGTATCCAAACCAATCACATCCTCCAGTTGATGCCGATCATAAAGGTGCGTCCAATGGGGAGGAAGCCGGGACCGCGCTCGGCCACGCCGGGCCGAACCACGTAAAAGCGCTGTTCCTCCCGCAGGATGTTGGCGACCTCGGCGAAGATCGACCAGTTCTCCGTCGCCCGGAAGCTCGCGCGGAAGTCGAGAAAGGCCGACTTGTCTTCGTAGACATCGCCGAGGACGCTTCCGCCGAGGGTGTCAAGCTGGTCGTCCTGCCATGTGTAGGCAAGACGCGCTTCGAAGCCGCCCTTCGAGTAGTAGATCTGCGCGTTGCCGATCTTGCTCGGCTGACGGAAGAAATCAAACGACTCGCCCGGACGCTCCGGCACGCTCACACTCGAGCTGATGTAGGTGAAGTTGATGAGCACCCCGAACCCGTCGAACGGCTCCGGCAGGAAGGAGAAGTGCTGCTGGTAACTCAGCTCGATCCCGCGGATGTTGCCGGGGTCTGCATTGCGCACGCTGTCCACACTGAGCGATTCGATGAACTGCCCCTGGAACTCCGTGTTGCTCCGGATCTCCGAAAACGGGTAGATCGGGTTCTTGATACGCTTGTAGAAAAAGCCCACCGAGATGGCGCCATCCGGGATGAAGTAGCTCGCCGAGAAATCGACATTGGTCGACTCGAAGGGCTCAAGGTCCGGGTTGCCGATCTCGAGGTCGCCCAACTCCCATTGGTTCGGGCCGATGTTGTTCTCCAGCTCGAGTTCATTGAGCGGCGACATGTCGATATAATCCGGGCGCCCGATCGTGTAGGTCAACGCGCCCCGCAGGAGGAGGTTATCGTTCACCTCGTAGCGGGCCTGGAGATTCGGCAGCCAGCTCGTGAACTTCTTTTCGCTCCGTATCGGCTCGATCACAACGTCCGCTCCCGGCGGAAGCTGTCCGATGCCGGAGAGCCCTTCCGTGTCGGCGATAACAGAGTTGGAGATCAGGTCGACCTCTGTGCGCTCCACGCGCACGCCGCCGATGATCGTCAATTGCGAGTTAGGGCGGACATCCGCCATGGCGTACGCCGCGTGGATATTCTCTTCGACGAAATAATTGTCCTCGAAGGAATTCGAGATGGAGGCGGCGTCCTGATAGGTCCAATACTCATTGCTGCCGGCCATGGGAGCACCGATGTCGTCGAAACCCCAGAAGCGCAGACCCTGCGTACGGCGGCTGGCGGTGGCCCGCGGACCGCTGTATTGCGGGGCGGTATTGAGAAACACATCGAGGTGCTGCCGGTAGTCCGCCGCCGGATGTGCGCGCATGCGCCCGTCGACGAAGGCTCCGTGGTAATCGCCCGAAGTACGGTCGAGGCCGAGTTCGCCCATGCCGGCTTCGAGTGGTCCGCCCGGCGTCGGGACGAAGCGGATCGACTTGTTGTCGACGTTCTTCTCGCGGTCGAGGAACTTGCCGCCGAATTTAAGAAAACCACCGTGGCCGTAGAGGTCGAGTTCGCGGCGAAGGTCGATGTTCGCGCTCCACACGCGTTCCGGCACAGTCGACGGCTCGAAGCGCAGGCGGCTGTGCACAAACTCATCCGGGTCCTCCATAAGGTTGCGCGTCGGGTTGTCCGGGTCGGGAACGACCGCGCGGGGGAACCATGGCTCGGAAAGATCCCACTCCATGATCGGTCGCCCGCGGCCTGCGCGCATGTCTTTGAACTCATGGGCGATCTCGTCGCGCACTTCGCGGCCTTCGCTGATGTTCAGGGCAGCCTCAACTGTCCAGTCATCGTTGAGCATGTGTTCGCCGCCGAGAATGAACTGCCATGTCTCGCGGCGCTCCAATTGCGAGCGGTTGTCCAGTTGGTAGGTGGACGTCGCTCTGCCCCGGAATTCGTCGATGACCTCTGTTATGCTGCGTCGGCGGATTTCCGGATACGTCGCGTAGCTGTCATCATCCAACCGCGTGAAGAATGAGCGGAAGTAGAGACTTGTCTGGAATGTGGGCCGGAACTCGATGTTTGCCGAGAGCCCCCAGCGCTCTCGGTTCCCCGTGATGCCGCGCTGCTCCCAGCGAAGCGGCACGGGTACGATCTCATCGACGCCGAGTTGCGAACCGACGTCGGTATGGCCGCGGGCGTTGACCTCGTGCAGGTTGTAGTCGCGCGAGGAGTAGTTGCCGCCGACGAAGACGCCGAGGCGCTCGCCCTCGAGAAAGCGTCCGCCCCAGCCGAGCGTACCTTCAAAGATGTTCGTCCCGCCGGGCGACATCGTGCGGGCAAGCGTGTCATTCGTGCCCCACGCGGCGGAGGCAAAGGCGAACTGTGGCGCCGCGCGGTCGAAGGCGCTGTGCTGAATGAGATTCACCGTGCCGCCGATGGAGTGACCGTCCATGTCGGGGGTGATTGTCTTGTGGACTTCGAGTCCGCCGATCATGCCCGCGCTGAGCAATTCGAGGGGCGGCGGACGACCCCCGCGCGCCCGCACGTCGGACGCGCCGATGGTCTGCCCGTTGACAGTCACGTTGTTCAAACCCGGCTCCATGCCGCGGATGGACACATAACGCCCCTCGCCCTGCGAGCGCTGGATGGAAATCCCACTCATGCGGTTGAGCGTGTCGGCGAGGTTTTTGTCGGGCAGGTTGCCGATGTCGTCCGCCGTCATGACCTCGATAAGGTTTGAGGCGTCGCGCTGCAAACCAAGGTTCAATGCGAGCACTTCGCGGTAGCCGACGATGAAGTCGTCGAGAATGAC
>SLLG01000051.1 GCA_007134215.1 Opitutales bacterium
AAGAGAAAGAGGAAGAGGAAGAGAAGAAAGAGGCGGAGCCGATGAAGTTCCACTGGGACGGCTTTGAGCAGCGGGCGATTCTCCTCCCCGTGGAGCGGGGCAACTTCGGTGCCCTCGCCTTCAACGACCGCCGCCACCTCCTCTACCAGCGTATGGCGGGCAACCGCCGCTGGGACGGCGAAGCCACCCTGCAAATCTTCGACCCCTTCAAAGACGATCCCGAAGAAGAGACCGTTATCGAAAACATCCGCGGCTTCGCCCTATCCGCCGACCGAAAAAAGGTCCTCGTCCGGCGCGACGGCGCCGCCATGACGGTCATCGACGCCGCGCCCAACCAGCGCTGGGAGCACCCAGTGGATACATCCGCCATGCGCCAGCGCGTCGTCCCACGCAGGGAATGGGCACAGATCCTCCGCGACGCATGGCGGCGCCACCGCGACTTCTTCTACGTGGACAACCTCCACGGCGTCGACTGGGACCAAGTGTGGAAGGATTACTCCGCCCTGCTCCCCTACCTCAGCAGCCGGGGCGATCTGCAGTTTCTCATCGGCGAGATGATCAGCGAACTCAATGTCGGGCACGCCTATATCTGGGGCGGGGACTTCGGCGACGAGCCCGAGGTCTCCGTCGGTTCGCTCGGCGCCGACTTTACATGGAGTGAAGCCGACGGAGCGGCGGGCTACCGTATCGAACGTATCCATACCGGCGCACCGTGGGACTACGATGCCCGAGGCCCCCTCTCCCAGCCGGGCGTCGATGTATCCGAGGGCGACTACCTCCTCAGCATCAACGGCATGCCGCTCGACGCCGCCTTCGACCCGTGGGCCGCCCTCGCCGGACTCGCCGACCGGGTCGTCACGCTCCGCGTCGCCCCTTCGCCCGATACAGACCACGAGGACGCGCGCGACATCGTCGTCCGCACCCTCCGCGGCGACCGGTCCCTGCGCTACCGCGCGTGGGTCGAGGCGAAACGCCGGTACGTGGAGGAACGCACCGGCGGACGCGTCGGCTATATCCATGTTCCGGATACAGCCGTATCGGGACAAAACGAGTTGTTCCGCCAGTACTACGGACAACGCGGCAGCGAAGCGCTCATCATCGACGAGCGCTGGAACGGCGGCGGTCAGCTCCCCCACCGCTTCATCGAACTCCTCAACCGCCCCTACCAAAGCTACTGGGCGCGGCGCGACGGCAAAGACTGGGCCACGCCCGGTGACGGATTCTCCGGCCCCATGGCCATGCTCATCAACGAAATCGCCGGCTCCGGGGGCGACGCCTTTCCGCACTTTTTCCGGAAAAACGGCCTCGGCAAGCTCATCGGCATGCGCACATGGGGCGGACTCGTCGGCATCTCCAACGTGCCCGGTCTCATCGACGGGGGATACACTGCCGTCCCCACCTTCGGCATCTACAACCCCGAGGGCCGCTGGATCATCGAAGGCCACGGCGTCGAGCCCGACATCAAGGTCGTCGACGATCCCGCCCTCATGATCGACGGCGGCGACCCCCAACTCGACGCCGCCATCGAGCACATCCGCGGCGAACTCGAGCGCAATCCGTACATTCCGCCCGACCGCCCCGAACCGCCCGACCGCAGCGGGTTCGGCATCGACCCGGCCCACCGTTGAATGCCTCTTTGCAGTGACGAACTTCAGTGAAGTCACGGTGACCGCCTTCCGCGGTCCCGGCGCCGAACCATTCACCGACGCCATCGCCGGCCTGCGCATCACTGTCTTCCGCGAGTTTCCCTACCTCTACGACGGTTCGCCAGAATACGAACGCGAATACCTGAGCCGCTACTTCGGGTGTCCGGAGAGCATTGTCGTTCTCGCCCGCGAGGGCGGTGAAGTCGTCGGTGCCTCCACCGGAATCCCGCTCGACGCCGGGGAACCGGAATTCCGCGCGCCCTTCGAAAATGCCGGTCACGACGTCTCCGCATTTTTCTACTTCGGCGAGTCCGTCCTTCTTCCGCGCCTGCGCGGGCGCGGCATCGGGCACCGCTTCTTCGACGAGCGCGAAGCCCACACCCGCCGCCTCAAAAGATTCACCCACTGCGCCTTCTGCGCTGTCGAACGACCCGCCGACCATCCCCGCCGACCGCACGGCTACCGTCCCCACAACGCCTTTTGGACCAAACGCGGCTACACCCGCCAACCCGCCCTCCGCACCGCCTTCACATGGCAAGACCTCGACGAATCCGCCCCCTCGCCCAAACCCATGGTCTTTTGGACGCGCAGGCTGTGAATCGGCTTTCCTTCCACCAATCAATATGGAGAAAAGCATGCTCGTTCCGCACGCAGTACACCCGTGGTGCAAACAGGTAAATCGCCCGCTCCTCAACCACTGCGGCCGAAGGCTCTCCCCGGGCTTGCCCGCGCCCGTGGCAACCGGCCACGGTGCCGGAACAGGCATCGGCTCAAGGGACCACGCGTCTTCAGACCGCATTACACCGTTGCGAAGCCCGTCGATGCCGGTCTTATCCGAGCGGCAGTGAGCCCAGAGCCCAAGCATTCGTGTTATTCGCTACATTCGTAGTGCAAAGAAATAGTTGCACGTTTCCGCCACAAGGCCCACACTAAACGGATCCATGCTCACGAAAGAAATCAAAGAACTCTCCAAGTCTGAAAAGATCGTCTTAATCAATGACTTGTGGGAGGACATCGCTGAAATCTTCCGGTGGTTCCCGTCGGGATCTTTTACATTGTAAGGAAATACCATCTACATCGATGTAGTGTCATGAGAGGTTATTTCGTTTCATTAAGCCTGTTTTGACTTTTCGAGTATAGTGTCGGCGTCGGCCACCCAGCTGAATGGCGACGGGTTATCGTTATTTGCTTCAATGTAGTTCATGATAGCCTCCATGAGCTGCTTGACCGACCCGAAGCTGCCCCGCCGGATGCGCTCATCGGTAATCTTGCCGAACCAGCGTTCAACCTGGTTGATCCAGGACGCGCCCGTCGGGGTGAAATGAATCTTGAAGCGGGGACGTTTGCGGAACCAGCGGTTGACCCTTTCTGTTTTATGGGTGCCGTAATTATCCATTACAATATGAACGGACTCGCCCTCTTGCTCCGGACAGGCCCTGTCGATTTCGTTCAGAAATTTGATGAACTCCTCCTGCCGGTGGCGTTGATGGACCTTGCCGAGCACCTTGCCGGTCGCCACATCGTAGGCGGCGAACAAAGAGACCGTCCCGTTGCGTTCGTCGTCATGGGTTTGAGCTTCCGGAAGGTCTTCGCGCATCGGCAATACGGGCTGGGTGCGGTTCAACGCCTGGGTCTGGCTTTTTTCGTCCACGCACAGAACGACCGCTTTCTGCGGCGGATTCAGATACATGCCCACAATGTCGCGCACTTTCTCCACGAAATACGGATCGGTGCTGATCTTGAAGGTCTTGCTTTGGTGAGGCTTGAGCCCGAAGGCACGCCAGATGCGCCTCACAGTGAATTCGGATATCCCCGCCTCTCCGGCCATTGTGCGGCTGCTCCAGTACGTCTTGCCCGCGGGTTTGCTTTCAAGAGTCTTGGTGACGACTTCCTCCACCTTGTCATCCCCGATAGTTCTCGGAGGCCCGCTGCGGGGAGCGTCGCCGAGGCCCTCCATCCGCGCTTGCGCGAAACGTTTGCGCCATTTGCCGACGGTCTGCGTCGTCACGCCGAGACGCGAGGCCACTTCATTGTTTTCCAAGCCCTCCGCGCAATGCAGGATGATCCGCGCGCGCAATGAATCCCTTTGGGAGGCTTTCGGACGCGCCGCCAGCAGCTTGAGCTTCGACGCTTCGTTTTCTGTCAGTTGTATCGGTGTCGCTATGCGCATGGACAAAGAAACGCGCGAAAAACCGGAGCCGTCAATAATTAAATGAACTTAGCTCCCGTGACATTAGCGCAGATTACCATCACTGATTGACGTCTTACAAAACAATTGCTCTAGTAAGGTGATGATCGTCAAAATGACCACAAAACGACAGGTGACCTTTCCCCGGAAGGTCGTGGAGAGGCTGGGTCTGAAGGAGGGCGATTCTTTGCAGATTTCAGAGACGCCCGACGGCATTCTCATTCGTCCACATCGCTTTGATCCGAAGAAACTGGCTCCCTTGCGAGGGAAGATCCGTTCCGACTTGCCAGCGCCCGACCTTGAAGACGTTCGCCATGCCTACGCGCTCAACCCTCGTCTACGGGATTGATACCTCCGTGTTTCTCCGCCTGCTCACAGGGCATCCGGAGAAGGATTTTAAGGCGACCGCGCTAGCCTTGCAGGCTCTGTTTGATCGGAAACCAACCGTCGAATTGGTCGTTTCGAATCAGGTGATCGGCGAATCCTACATCACCCTGCAGCATCACTACAACTTGTCCAAGGGCGAGGCGCGCGCGGGCATCCGCAAATTTCTTACAGATGGAATCGTTTCTCCCCTGAACGGCGCGGCGGTCCTCGATTTGCTCGATCAGGCGGGAGGCGCAGGACTGATGGATCGTCTCATCGTCCAAGATTACCAAGCAAAGCAGATACCCGTCCTCACCAACGACCAGAAAATGTCCAAGCTCGCGGGAGTCCTTCGGCTGAGCGGGTAAAACGCGGTCCTGCCGGTCGGCAGCGGCGGAAGCCTCGCCGAGCAGCCAGCGCCTGCGGCGTCGGTGAGTGCGTAAGGAAATGGACTTCTGCTGCGTCAGACTCACTATCCCATCCACATGAAATCTTCCCTTTTCCTCCCTCCCCACCACCGCGATGAGCTGAAACGGCTTATCGCGGCGCGCGAGCCGACAGCCGAGGCCCTCGCCGAGGCCCTCAACACGGCCTCGCCCGAGTGCCCCGACGCCCAAGGCGCGACCGTCACAGGTCTCTGCCGCGCATGGATGAACGAGGACCGCACCCTTGCCGAGGCCGAGGGAGAACGGCTCCTCGAAGCGGCGAAGAACCCCTCATCCGATCTCGGGAAAGGGGCCTTCTGCCTCAAATTCGCCCTCGCTCTCGATTACGGCCGCGACCTCTGGAGCGACGGCCTTCGCTTCCGCATGATCGACGGCGCGGAGGAGCTGGCCCGATCCGTCACGCTGGTGGGCAAAGGGAACCCCCACATCGTCACCAACAACTGGTATATGATCACGCACGGCGGCTGCCTGCTCACCTGTCTGGCCGTTCACGGGGAGCGGGGTTCGCAGGGCATCGTGGATCTCGCCGATATCGAGCAATGGGCGCTGGGCCGCTTCCGCGCCTTTCTCGGGCATTTTGGCAACGCCGGTCTCTACCACGAGGGCACGGGTTATATCTCTTACACCCTGAGCATCCTCATGCCCGCGCTCGTCGCTCTCCGGAATCGACGCGGCCTCGACCTCACGGAAGATTTTCCCAACCTGCGCCTCTCCATCCGTTCACTTCTCACCGCGACGACCCGCGCGACCGACGGTGCAACTGTCATGATGGATTGGAACGATACCGGGCGCGGCGCACCGGGGCTCAATCCCGTCGTTCCGGGGATGGCCGTTGCTCCGCCGGAAGATCTGCCCGCCCTGCGCTCTTGGTTCGACCACCTCCTCGGCGTGAAGGGTCGAAACACCTGGACCTGCGCCTACGAGGGCCTGCCCCTCACCCTCGCCCTGTATCCATTTGCCACGCCTCCCGGGGATCCGCAGGCTTCGCTCCCCCGCCACCTGGTCGACACCCGCCAGGGACTCGCCTTCTGGCGCAATCAATGGAGTGGCGGTATGGATACACTGGTCGGTTGGTATGCCCGCACGACCTACGCCTCCCCCGGCCACAAGCACGACGACGCCGGCTCCATCCGTATGATCTGCAAGGGCACTCCCTGGATCTGCGGAGCAGGGCAGGCCCGACCCGACACCCGCTGGCAGAGCGTCCTCACCCATGCCCGGCGGGAAGACCGTCCCTCACAGTATCCGCTGGCGTATCCCTTCACCTACCGCATGGGGGAAAAAGGCGGAATGGCCGGGCTCGACATGCGCCAGGCAATCAATGCCTACGCCGAACGCTACCTTTCCTGGCGCACAGACCTTGGCCCCGCCATCTGTATGGCCATTCTCGATCTTGTGGAGGAACACCGCCAACCCTCCCCGCCGCTCACCTGGAACCTCACTTTTCCGAGAGAACTGGAGGGCACCATCGATTCCGACGGTCGTGGATTCCGCCTGACTGCACCCAACCACGGGGGCGCTCTCCAAGCGCGTTTTCTCCTCGACGCGCCCGACGACCTTTCCATTCAGGACATCCCTTTCAGCACCCGCACCTTCGTGGGTGATCGGACGGTGGAGTATCCCGGCGACCGCCACATCGCCGGGCGTTTCGAACACCGCGCGCAGATGCGCATTCTTGTGGCCCTCACCGTGGTCGATGCCGGTACCCCCGCGCCCACTCTTGAATGGCAGGATCCGGACATCCGCCTCGGCGACGACCGGGTCTGGCGCTTTCCCTTTGAGGGAGCGATTCTCAAGGGCGTTCGCCTGGGAACGCATGTGCCCAACCTCCAGCGGGTACCAACGTGAGGGTTTTACTGAAAACCATTTCCCCATTTCCCAGTCTGCATAGACGACACAACAGATTTGAGGAACCCTTCACGTATTTTGGTGCAACCCAGTTTCTACGCGGACTTCTCCGGCACGAACGATCAGGACCGCACGCGCCTCATGGTCGAAGACACATCCAAATTTGACAGTCAGATCACCGGCGGTTCGGGTACCGGAGCGTTCACGGTCACGATGATGATGCGCGACCTCGCCATCGTGGGCGCGGGCAACAGCCAGGACGGTTTGTTCTGGGGCGAACGTTTCAGCGGAGGCGTGTGGGTTGATCTGACCCAAGTTGGATCGGCCACGGTCAGCGGCCACCTCGATCGACTCACTCACCCGCGGTCTGGTCTATGGCGGTTCATACCAAAGGAACAACCCGAAGGCCAACTACGATGACTTCCGAGTGTATGACGGAGTGCTCGAGGCGAGCGCCCTCGCCGCCATCCCCGAGCCCACAGCCTACGCGGCCATCCTCGGTCTGGCCGCCCTCGGGGTGATCCTCATGCACCATCGCCGCGCTTGAGGCAGGCGTTTTGTATCATATGGCAGATGGAGTGTGAAAAACGCGGGCCTTCCGGCCCGCGCTTTCTTCATGGCCACAACGCGGATGAAAGCACCTTCGGAAATGCTACCGACGTATCCCCAAAACCGGCGCAAACGGGTAGGACAATCACAGGGTGCAACCATTCTAAATACAATGACCTTGGCGGGGTAGTCCTGGAAGATATTTCCTTACCCGGTTACAAAAGCTGAAGGCGGAGGAATAAGGCGGCCGCCGGTCCGTCCTCCCACGAACAAGGTCGCGCGACGGGCCTCCCCCTGGTTTACGGTTGCAAGCCGTGGCGGCCCGGCGTTCTATCGAACAGCCCGTCTCTGAAATCCATCCGACAAAACACACCGAAGCCCGGACGATTCACCATGCTTGAAACCGACTGCCACCGCCATATCCAGTCGAGCGTCGTCGAGGCGCTCCGCCAGGGAGACTGTCTCCTCGAGGCTCTTGACGACGACGCCTACAACGCGCGCCTCCCCGACGCATTCGACGCCTCCATCGGCGGGCACTACCGCCATTGCCTTGAGCACTTTGAAGCGCTCCTCGGCACCGCGCCGGGCGGATGCGTTGACTATGACGCCCGTGCGCGCGACGAGAAGCTGGAAACGGACCGCGCCGCCGCCCTTGCGCGCACCCGCGACCTCGCCGCCAGCTTTGCCCGTCTCGAGGCCGCGGCCCTTGCGGAATCGGTCACGGCGCGCTGCAAGATTTCCTATATCGCAGAAGGATCGCCGACCGCCCCGTCGACGCTTGGGCGGGAAGCGATGTACGCGGTGGCGCACGCCATCCACCACTACGCCCTCATCGGGGTCATGTGCCGCCTCCTGAGCATCGACCTGCCCCGGGGTTTCGGCGTCGCGCCCTCCACCGCGCACCACCGGCGGGAAACGTCCATCCGCCGGGCGTAACCGCCGACATGTGCACCGTATCCTGGCAGCACGATGCGGGCGGATTCCGCGTCACTTTCAACCGCGACGAGCTAAGGACGCGCACCCGCGCGCACTCTCCGGAGAAACGCACCACCGCCAACGGCACACCCTACCTTGCGCCCCTTGATCCCGACGGCGGTGGCACGTGGATCTTCCTCAACGCGCACGGTCTCTGTGCGGGCCTGCTCAACACCTATGCCGATGACGCCCCCGCCGACCCCCCGCGCAGCCGCGGCCGTCTCCTCGCGGACCTTGCGGACGCGCGGGACTGCGGCGACCTCGCCGTGCGCCTCGCTCACGCGGCGGTCCGCCATCGTTACCGTCCCTGCCTCGTCTTCGGCATCGATGCCGCCGGTGCCGTTTTCCGGGAATGGACAGGGCGCGGGCTGCGGACCCATACGCCGCCTCTTCCAAGGCTGCTCACGACATCCTCCGTGAACCCGGCGCGCGTCACCGCGGCGCGCCTCGCCTGTTTCCGCCGCGCGCTCAGGGGAGGCGACGGCGGCACCCTTGCGGAAGATGCCGTGCGGGCCTTTCATTTCTCACATGACCCCGCCGACCCCGCCGAATCCCCGCTCATGGTGCGGGGCGATGCCCGCACCGTCAGCGTGACCACCGTCCGGGCCGACGCCGACGGCCGCGGAGGCATGGAGTACAGCGAAATCCGGGACACCCGACCGCCGCAGCCCGGCCCGGTGGAGACGCGCATTCTCCCACTCCGTCAGCCCGCCGCCCATGCCTGACTCTCCCGCAGCAGCAGATACACGCCCCGCGCGACGGCCCGGAACTTTCACGGAACGCGACCGGTTCCTCGATACCGCTCTGCTGGTCCCCGCAGGCCTGCCCCGCAAGTGCTTTCGATGGATCCGGCCCGTTTTCGAGTCGCTCTTCGGCTTCAACGACCTTTGGCGCATGCACGCCGCCCTCGCCGATCCGAATGCCGCACCCACGGGGTCCGCCGCCCGTGCGCTCCGCTACCTCGGCGTCGGCTGGACCTTCCCCGACGCCGACCACGCCCGTCTCGCCGCCGTCAACGGCCCGCTCGTCGTCGCGGCCAACCATCCGCTCGGCGGCCTCGAATTCTTTGCCCTCGCACAAGTGCTCGAGCGCGCGCGCCCAGGCGGCTGGAAGTTTCTCGCCAACGAAATCCTCGCGGCGCTTCCGGGCTTCGGGGATTGCCTCATTCCCGTCGACCCGCTCGGCTGGAGCGGTGGCGCGCAGGCGCGAAACCGGCGCGGTATGGCCGAAGCCCTGCGCCACCTTCGCGCCGGCGGCTGTCTCGCCCTCTTTCCCGCCGGTCGCGTCGCCCACCGCCACCGCAGCCTCGGCGGCGCCGTCGCCGACCGACCGTGGAGCCCGCATGCGGTGCGCCTCGCCGCCCGGACCGGTGCCTCTCTGGCCACCGTCCACGCGGGAGGCCGGAACGGGCCGCTCTTCATGCGCGTCCCCCACCGGTGGGCACGCCTGCGGGCACTCCTCCTCTGCCGCGAGTTCACACACCCCGCCGTATCCACGATTCCCCTGCGGATCGCCGAAATCCGTCGGCCGGAAAATCCCCGCGACATCGCGACAACCACCGCCAGACTCCACGCCCGCTGCCACTTGCAGGCGGACCTCGCCGCACCGCGCCGCGCGGCGGCCCCGGCGGCAGCATCCGTCTCCCCGCCGCCCCCGGCGGACCCCGCCGAGGCCGAAGCCGCCGCGCGCGAACTCGACGCAGCCGCGCGGCAAGAAGGTTCTCGCGCCGCCGTCCACGGCGTCTTCGACGTCCTCTACCTGCGAGGCACAGATGCCCCCGCCGCCCTGCGCGCCCTCGGTCGCGCCCGCGAGCGCACCTTCCGCGCCGCCGGTCAGGGCACCGGAAGAGAAATCGACCTCTCCCCCGAAGACCGCCACTACCACCACCTCCTCCTCCGGGACCGGGAAGCCGGCGTTCTCGCCGGTGCCTACCGCGTCGGCCCCGTCTCCGAAATTCTCGCCGAACAAGGGCCGGACGGACTCTACCTCAACCATGTATTCAACATCCGCCCACAACTCTTCAACGGCATGGGCGAAACCCTTGAGCTGAGCCGCTCCTTCGTCCTCCCCGAATACCAGCGCGACAGCACGGCCCTGGCGGCCCTGTGGAAGGGCCTCGGCGCTGTCGCCGTGCGGACCGGCGCACGCACGTTCTTTGGGTCAGTCACCATCTCCAGCGCCCACCACCCCGTGAGCCGGGCCATCCTCGTGGAATACCTCCGGCAGAACCACGCTGACGACCCGCGGATCCGCCGCCTTGTCCGTCCGCGTAAACCCTTCCAACCCGTCGGCCGCTACCACCGGCTTGCGGCCGACGCATACCGCGGAGAACCGGTCGCCGCCCTCGCTCCGCTCATTGAAGACATCGAAGGTGGCGCGCGCGGTATTCCCCCGCTCATACGCTACTATTGCAGCCTCGGCGCGAAATTCCTCGCGTTCCACGTCGAGCCCGCCTTTCAAGACGCCCTCTACTGTCTCCTCCGCGTCGACATCCCCTCCGTCCCCGCCGCCTACAAAAAACGATTCATGCCGGAGAGAATAACAGCATCGTCCGGGATCCCCGCGTCCGGCCGATGATCCCGCAGCCACCGGGCCACCGCGTCCGCTTCCTTGGCGGGGTCGAGGCGCGCCGGGACGGGCGCGGAGCCGGCCAGCTTGTCCGCGCCACCGGGCCGTGGCGCCTCCGCGCGCGGCCGGTACAAAAAAAACGCGCCCGGAGCGATCCGGACGCGCTTGGAAAAGAATACAAAAAAAACAGCCGTCGGCCTCAGTCCTTCTTGGGCGCTTCGGCGGGAGGCTCCGGCGCTTCGGCGGGGGGCTCGGCCTTGACCGGCGGCTCGGCGACGGCGGCGGTGGCGGCGGAGTCCGCGCTTTCCGCGGCGGGCGCGGCGGCCTCCTCCGGCTTGTCTTCCGCAGGCTTGGCAGCGGCTTTGGACGCGGTCTTGCGGCGGCCCTTTTTGCCGTAGCCCTCGTCGGAAGCGGGAATGAGCTGGATGACCGCCATTTCGGCGGCGTCACCGATGCGAGTCCCGAGCTTGTAGATGCGGGTGTAGCCGCCGGGCCGGTCGGTGAACTCCGCCGCGCGCTCGTTGAAGAGCATGGCGACGGCGTCCTTGTCGCGCACGCGGGCGATGGCGAGACGGCGGAAGTGCAGCGCACGCTCCGGAGAGGCGCCCTGCGCCCGTTTGGCGAAGGTGATGATTTTCTCGATGAAGGGCCGCAGCGCCTTCGCCTTGGGGAGCGTCGTCTTGATGCGCCCGTGCGTGAGGAGAGCAGCGGAAAGGTTGCTCATGAGCGCCGCGCGGTGCTCCTTCTTGCGTCCGAGTTGGTGACGGTGTCTAAGGTGTCTCATGGTTCGGGTGTGTTGACCGTTGGTGTCGCCGGGCGGGCTTTAGAAATCGGCGCGGCTCTCGAGGAGACGCTCGTCGATCTTCATACCGAGGCTGAGGCCGAGCTGTTCGAGCTTGGCCTTGATTTCGTTGAGGGACTTCTTGCCGAAGTTACGGTATTTGAGCATTTCCTGCTCGGACTTCATGGCCAGTTCGCCGACGGTGGTGATGTTGGCGTTGTTGAGGCAGTTGGCCGCGCGCACAGAAAGCTCGATCTCGTTGACGGACATGTTGAGGAGCTTGCGCAGTTTGTTCTGCTCTTCGCTGACCTCGGCCTGGTCACTCTCGAACTCGACGGCGTCTTCGCTGACATTGTCGAAGACGTCGAGGTGGTGCTTGAGGATGGCCGCGGAGCGCTTGAGGCAGTCGTCCGGCGTGATGCGCCCGTCCGTCCAGATCTCGAGGATGAGCTTGTCGTAGTCGGTCATCTGCCCGACACGGGTGTTCTCGACAACATACTTGACGAGCCGCACCGGGCTGAAGAGCGAGTCGATGGCGATAACACCGATGGGCTGCTCCTCCGTCTTGTTGTCCTCGCCGGAGACGTAGCCGCGCCCGACGCTGACCTCAAGCTCGGCGAAGAAGCGCTGCTCCTTGTCGAGTGTGCAGATGATCTGCTCGGGATTGATGATCTCGACGCCGGAGACCGTTTGGATGTCGGCGGCGGTCACCGGGCCCTCGCGGGTCACATCGAGGGTAACCTTCACGGTTTCGCGCTTGTGCGCGACAACGAGAATCTTTTTGAGGTTGAGCACGATGTCGGTGACGTCTTCGACGACGCCCTCGATACTCTGGAACTCGTGCTGCACGCCGTCGATCTTCACAGAGGAAATCGCGGCCCCCTCAATGGAGCTGAGGAGGACCCGGCGCAAGCTGTTGCCGATGGTATGGCCGTAGCCGGTCTCAAAGGGCTCGGCGGTGAACTTTGCGTACGTGTCCGTCGCACTGTCTTCGTCCCGGACGAGGCGGTTCGGGCGCTGGAATTTTCCTAATCGAATGGCCATCTTGGTGGGCTGTAGGTTCGCGGTATGGGTGTGGTGTATCGCTCCGGTGCGGATTAACGGCTGTAGAACTCAACAATGAGCTGCACGTTAATGCCCGTTTCGATGTCGTCGGCGGCGGGCTCGCGGTTGATCGTCGCGGTGAGGGTGTCCTCGTTGCGGGTGATCCAGAGCGGCACGTTGCGGATGCGCGTGTCCTCCAGCGCGCGAGTCGCGAGTTGGCGCGATGACGTGTTTTCTTTCACCTCGATGGTGTCGCCCGCCGAAACCTCGAAGCTGGGAATGTCCGTCTTGCGCCCGTTGACCTTGACGTGGCCGTGGGCGACGAACTGGCGCGCTTGGCGGCGCGTCTTGGCAAAGCCACAGCTGTAGATGACGGCGTCGAGCCGCTTTTCGAGCATCTGGCAAAAGATGTCGCCGGTGACACCGCGTGTGCTCTTGGCACGCTCGAAAGTGCGGCGGAACTGCTTTTCGGTGAGGCCGTAGAGGTAGCGCAGCTTTTGCTTCTCATTGAGGCCGAGCGAGTATTCGGACTGCTTGCGGCGGAGGCGCGGACCGTGCTGGCCCGGCGGATGCGGCTTGCGGTCCTGGGCCTTGCTCGGCGGAAAAATGGAAATGCCGAAACGGCGGTTGATTCGGGTGGTGGGTCCTGTGTATCGGGCCATGAGTATTCGGTACTAAAGCGGTTTGAAGAGAATGAGGGTGCGGATACAAGAAACGCGGCGCGCCTCTGTCAAATTAGACGCGGCGGCGCTTCTTCGCGCGGCAACCGTTGTGCGGCACCGGCGTGACGTCCGTGATGGCGGTGATGGTCATCCCGAGGGACTGCACGGCGCGGATCGCGGAATCGCGCCCCATGCCCGGGCCCTTCACGCGGATCTCGACCTCGCGCATGCCGTGCGAGAGGGCCACCTTGCCGGCGTCCTGCGTGACAACCTGCGCGGCGTAGGCCGTCGACTTGCGGCTGCCGCGGAAGTTCATCTTGCCGGCGCTCGACCACGAGATGATGTTCCCCTGCCGGTCGGCAAAAGTCACCTTGGTGTTGTTGAAGGTGGCGAGGACGTTGACGATCCCGCTCGAGACGTTTTTGCTGCCTTTGGCTTTGCGGATATTGAGGTCGACCTCGCTCTTGAGGAGGTCCGCCGCCGTTGGCGCGCCTGACTTCTTCTCTTCCCGCTCACCGTTTTCAGCGCTCGCCGCCTCTTCGTTGGCGACGGCGGCCGCGGGGGCTTCCTTCTCGTTTTCCGCGGCAGGAGTCTTACCTTCCGGCTCCTTCTTTGTTTCTTCGCTCATATAGATATGTTGGTATTTTCCTTATTACAAAAAAACATTACTTTTTCTTCAGCACGCCGACGGTCTTGCGCTTGCCCTTGCGTGTTCGGGCGTTGCACTTGGTGCGCTGGCCGCGCACGGGCAGCCCCCGGCGGTGGCGCACGCCCCGGTAGCACTGGATAGCCTGGAGGCGCTTGAGGTCGGCCGCTACCTCGCGGCGCAGGTCGCCCTCGACGCGGATGCCGTGCTGCACGACAAGCTCGGCGATCTTGTTCAGTTCGGCTTCAGAGAGCGTGTGCGCCCGGCGTTCGGGCTCGATGGTGGACTCTTTGACAAGCTTGTCCGCCTGCGCGGGACCGATCCCGTAAATGTAGCGCAGGGCATACGGGACTTTTTTATTACCGGGAATGTCGACACCCAGGATACGTGGCATAATGGTTTCCGATTAGTTGGATTTGTTGCGTACACACGGAAACAACGACGGCTTCCGCGATTTGGGAAAAACGAAGAAAAAAGATTCCGCGTTTTCCCCTGTCAAGAGGTTTCGCAAAAGAAAAACAGATTCCAGGGGTGACTTCACTTCCGCCCGCTCCTCCGGCGTCACCCGCTCCAGCGCCCCGCCGGATCCCCGCCGGCGGAACGCCCCGCGATCGCTTCACCTTCCCTTTACGGCCGCGGCCACGGCCGCCACGTGTGCCGGTGTGGTGCCACAGCACCCACCGACGATGCGGACACCGGCTTGCAGCAAATCGCGCGCGGCGGCGGCCATTTGTGCGGGGGTGGCGTCATAGACGGTCTCCTCACCAACCATACGGGGTGCGCCGGCATTCGGCTGCACGACAACCGGTGTGCCCCCGGCGGAGGCGACCAGCTGTTTGCCGAGCTCCACATAGTCCTCAAGATCGAGCGAGGTCCCGCAGTTTGCGCCGACGATCCCCGCGCCTGCACCGACGGCCCGGCTCACGGCTTCCTCCACGGATGTGCCCATCATCGTTTTGAAGACACCCGGCGCCGCCTTTTGAAAGGCGTAGGTCACAACCACAGGCACGTTTGCGTCCACTTCTCTTGCCGCCTCGACTCCGGCCACCGCTTCAGCGGGATCACTCATGGTTTCAACCAGAACGGCGTCCGCCCCGCCCGTGACCAACCCTTGGATCTGTATGCGGAAGCTTTCCCGCAATGCGTCCGCTGTCGTCTCGCCGAACGGCTCTAGGAAATCGCCGAAGGGCCCGACATCGCCGAGCACCCATGCCCGGCGGCCCGCCGCTTCGCGGGCGATTTTTGCGGCGGCCTCATTCAACTCGGCGGCGCGCTCGGCGAGCCCGTGCCGGTCGAGCGCAATGCTGGAACCGCCAAAAGTGTTCGTGGTGAGCAAATCACATCCGGCGGCGCAGTAGGCGTCGTGCACGGCGCGTACGTCCGCGGGCCGGTCCACGTTCCACAGCGTGGCGCACTCGCCGCTCTTTATCCCATGGGCGAGGAGCTGTGTGCCCATGGCACCGTCACAGACAAGAGGGCGTACGGCAAGTTCCGTGAGAAGGTCGGGTTTGTTCATCGTGCCGGAAACCATACGGATGCGTCGCCGTGTCGGAAAGCACAATTGCGCTTTCCTTTTCCGGGCACCGGAACGGGTAGACAATGCCGCGGTTCAGCCGGAAATTCGTGCGGGCGCATCCCGCCCTGGACCGCGATGATCCTACACCACCGCTTCTTTACACAAAGGTCGGGAAAGCCGGCCTCAGGACGGAAATTCGTCTTTGTATTTGCGGAAGAGCCCGCGGAACTGGTGGTAGGTGAGGCCGAGGCGCTTGGCCGCCTCGCCCTGGTGGTAGCGGGCGGCTTCGAGGGCTTCGCGCAGGGCATGGAGTTCGAAGCGGCGGAGCGCGTCCGCGAGGGATTCGCCTCCGCCCGGCGTGAAGGTCGGCACCGTCGGCGCGGGAGCAGCGGGAGATCCTCCGCGGTCGGACGCGGGGGCCGAATCCGGGCTTTGCGAAGCCGCCGCCGAATCCGCGGTCGCCCCGCCCCACTCCACGCGCCCGAAGGGATCGAAGTCGATCTCCTTGATGACCGTACCCGTGCAGCGGTAGACGGCGCGCTCCACGGCGTTTTTCAGCTCGCGGATGTTTCCCGGCCATGCGTGCGCCTCCAACTGGCGCTCTGCACGCGCGGAAAGCTCCGGCGGCTCGCGTCCCAGCTCCATGGCCATGCGCGCGAGGAAGTGGCGCGCGAGGAGCAGGATGTCCTCCCGGCGGCGGCGGAGCGGAGGCAGGTAGAGCACCTCAAAGCTGAGCCGGTCGAGGAGGTCGGCCTTGAAGCGCCCCTCCCGCGCCATGGCGGGGAGGTTGGCATTCGTCGCGCCGACGATGCGCACGTCGACGCGGACCGGCTCGCTGCCGCCCACGCGCTCGAACTCGCGGTACTCCACAACGCGCAGGATTTTCTCCTGCACCTGCACAGGGATGAGTCCGATTTCGTCGAGAAAGAGCGTTCCGCCCTCCGCCGCCTCGAACCGTCCTTGCCGCCGCCGCATCGCGCCGGTGAAGGCGCCTGCCTCATGCCCGAACAATTCGGACTCGAGGACACTCGGCGAGAGCGCGGCACAGTTGAGGGCCACGAGCGGCCCCTGCCAACGCCCCGAGAGGTAATGCAGGCGATGCACGGCCAGTTCCTTGCCGGTTCCCCGCTCACCCGCGATAAGGACGGGGCGCTCCACTTTCGCCACACGCGAGAGCTGCTCGTTAAACTCAATGAACGCCTCCGACTCGCCGAGGGGCTCGGCCCGCGGGGTGCGGTCGAGGAGGGACGGATCGGAGGGACGGGTGCGGTCGCGCGCTGGCATGGTGAAACTCGCCAAGATTTGGCGGCACAAGCGCCGCCGGAGCAACCCAAATCCATATGCTTCGATTCTTGGGTTTTTATACCGCTGATTTCCAACAGCTTACATCAACCCTGAAAAACCTGGCACGGCGCTTTCTTAATGAGTGGCAACGCCGGTCATCCGAATTGACCGGCGACGAACTCACCTCAACTACGGAGAACACAACCATGGGTATCTTCTCAAGATTCCGCGACATCGTCAGCGCCAACCTCAACTCCATGCTCGAAAAGGCGGAGAACCCGGAAAAGCTGATCAAACTAATGATCCAGGAAATGGAGGACACGCTCGTCGAAATGAAAGCGTCGTGCGCCTCCGCGATGGCCAACAAGGCGCGCGTCAAGCGCCACCTCGAAGACATCCGCGAGCGCGCCGACCGCTGGGCCGGCAAAGCGAAGCTCGCCATGGAAAAGGGGCGCGAGGATCTCGCCCGCGAGGCCATCATGGAGAAAAAGAACCTCCTCGGCGAAATCGAGGCGCGCACCACCGAGGTCGCCAACCTCGAAGAACTCGTCGGCCAATACCAGGACGACATCCGCCAATTGGAGGAAAAACTGCAGGCCGCGCGCAACAAGCACCGCGTGCTCGTGCAGCGCCACATCCACGCCCAGAAACGCAAGACCGCGCAGAACCAGATCCGGCGCGCCGACAGCTCCGACGCCTTCGTGCGCTTCGACCAGTTCGAGAGCCGCATCGACCGCATGGAAGCCGACGCCGACCTCGTGAATTACGGCAAGAAGGCCTCGACCCTCGACGACGAGTTCGAGAAGCTGGAGCGCGACGACGAAGTCGAACGCGAACTCGCCGACCTCAAAAAAGAGATTGAGGCCGGACGCGGAAAAGAATAACCACATTCTTCCAAACCGCCGCACACGCACCTTCGCGCCAACCTCCGCCCGTCACCGCCATGGATCCGATTCTCGTCCCCGTTCTCATCGTCTTCATCGTCGTCGGCCTGCCGATCATGGGGGCCTTCATGCTCGCCCTCGCCAAGATCCTCAAGAGCGACGGAAAAGGCTCCGGCGGCGGCCTGAGTGAGACGGAGGAGACCCGTCTCGTGCAGGACATCCACCGCTCCCTCAACAAGCTGGAGGCGCGCATCGACACCCTCGAGGCCGTCATCCTCGACCGCGCCGACCGCACGAAACACAAACTCTGAAACCACCACATTCCACCGACCACCGCCATGTCCGACACCACACGCACCCTTTACCGTTCACGCTCCGGCTGGATCTTCGGCGTATGCCAAGGCCTCGCCGACTACGCTCAGATCAGCGTCGGCTGGGTCCGCCTTCTCATGATCCTCGCGGGCTTCCTCACGAGTTTCCTCCCCGTCATCCTCATCTACATCATGGCGGCGATCTTCATGAAACCCGCCCCGGTGCTTCCCACCTCGGAGGTGGCCGACTGGGAGTTCTACAACGCCTACGCCTCCAACCGCGGCGCCGCCCTCGCCGGACTCAAGCGCCGCTTCGACAGCATCGAACGCCGCACCCGCCGCGTCGAGAGCATCGTCACCGACCGCGAGTACGACTGGGACCGCCGCTTCCGCTCCACGCCGTGAGGAAGGCCTCTCCGGCCCAAAGCGCGCACGACTCGGAACAAAACCAGATTTTCCAGAACACCGGCCGGGTATCCTGCCCCGGCCGGTTTTTTTCTGAGATTTCGCCAAGCATTGCGCCGCGCTCTCCGGAGGGCGACAAGCCCGTCCTGCGCCACCCAAGCGCAGAAAAAAGCGGCCTGCAAAATACTTGCGTTCCGCTTTGGCGACCCCACACTTTGACCCTTTTTCGCAATGCAAAACGACAGCACGCACCTGTTTTTCACCATGGAATTCTTACTCGCCCAAGCCGAAGGCGGCGCCCCCAATCCGTTCATCCAGTTTCTGCCGTTCATCCTTCTCATCGCGGCTTTCTGGTTCCTTCTCATCGCGCCCCAGCGCAAGAAGCAGAAAGAACACGCGCGCATGATTTCCGAGCTGAAGAGCGGCGACAAGATCATCACCTCGGGCGGCATCTTCGGCACGATCACGGGAGTGCGCCAGGACCGCTTCCAAATCAAGATCGACGACGACACCCGCATCGACGTCCTAAAATCCTTCGTCCAGTCTCGCCAGGGCGACGAAACGCCGGGCAAGTAACCCCCGCCCCACAACCTGAGATCCCCCTGCGGCGACCGCTGACAACGCCCTTTTAGAACCATGAACGGTACGAACCTTTTCCGCCTCATCATCACCGCGCTGCTCATCCTCTGGGCAGTCGTCGAAATCACCCCCGTGCGGGACACGCCCTTCGAGGACTTTCTCCTCCAGCAAGTGACGGAAACCGTCGACGAAGCGGGCAATGTCGTGAATACCCGCGAAGAGAACCGGGAAACCCTCATCGGGCTCCTCGCGCGCGTCACCGAACTCGTCGACGACCACCGCGAACGGCTCGGACTGGTCGAGGAGAATCCCTACCCCACCGTCTTCATCGGGATGCGGCGCGTAGCCAATGAGGAAAACATCGACCTTTCCCGCTACTTCCAGCACATCCGCGTGGCGGACATCCGCAACCTCGAGCGACGCAACGAAACCCTCCTCAACGAGCTGCTCACCCGCTCCAAGGGCGAGCTGCGGCTCGGGCTCGACCTCGCGGGCGGCGTCGCCATCACATTCGAAGTCGACGCGGAACAGCTCGACAGCGACTTCCACATCCGCCAGCAACAGATGGAGGACGTGCGCGCGATCATCCTCGACCGTGTCGACGGCCTCGGCGTGGCCGAGCCCATCGTCCGCATAAAGGGCGGCAATCTTGTCGAGGTGCAGATGCCCGGCATCTCCTCGGAAGACAATCCCAACCTCGCCGAGACCATCGGCGCGCCCGCCGTCCTCGAATTCACGCTCCTCCACCGCACCGCGCGCCCCGGCACGACCGAGCGTGCCCCCCTCGGCTACGTGGAAAAGGTGCAGGAGATCGAAGACCGCGAGACTGGCGAGATCATCCGCGAACGCGTCTACGTGCGCCGCATCCCCGTCATGACCGGTGAGATCATCAACCGCGCGCGGCCCCAGATCACGCAGACCGGCGGCTATGAGGTGACAATGGACTTCAACGCCGCAGGCCGCCGCCAGTTCGCCGAGGTCACCCGCCAGATCGCGGCCGAAAACACGCCGGGCAATATCGGCCGCCTCGGCATCCTGCTTGACGGTGAACTTATCTCCTCACCCACCGTGCGCGAGGAGATCAACAGCCCCTCCGCACGCATCACCGGCCGCTTCACCCAACGCGAAGCCTTTGAACTGGCCAACGCCCTGAGCAATCCGCTCGCCGTCGAACTGGCCGTCACGGAGATGTATGAGGTGGGTCCCTCGCTCGCCGCCGACGCGCGCGACGCCTCCCTGCGCGCGGGCGCCGCCGCCGGTGTCCTCGTCATCATCTTCATGCTCATTTACTACGGCATCGCGGGCGTCGTCTCCACACTTGCCGTCATCCTCAACGTGCTCCTTGTCATCGGCGCGCTGGCAAGCTTTGGTGCGACCCTCACCCTCCCGGGAGTGGCCGCCCTCGTCCTTACCATCGGCATGGCGGTGGACGCCTCCATCCTCATTTTTGAGCGAACGCGCGAGGAACTGCTCGCGGGCAAGAGCATCAAAAACGCCGTCACCAACGGTTTTGAAAAAGCGTTCTCGACGATTATCGACGCAAACGTCACCACCCTCATCACCGCACTCATACTCGTCTGGCTGGGCACCGGACCGGTGCAGGGGTTCGGGATCACTCTAGCCGTCGGCATCCTTGCCACGGTGTTCTGCTCGCTCGTGTTCATGCGCTTCCTCATGGAACTGCTCGTCAGCGGCAATCTCCTGAAAAACCCGTTCCGCTTCCGCCTCATCCGCGCCGAGGAAATTCCCTTCCTCAACTACGCGCGGAGGGCCTTCGCGGCCTCATGGGTGGTCGTCGCGCTGGGAATCGTCGCCTTCATCCTGCACTTCGACCAAGCCTTCGGTATCGATTTCACCGGCGGTGACGAAGTGTCCGTCGTCTACGAACAGCGGCTGACCTCGCTCGACGTCCAGTCCGCCGCCTCTGCCGCGACCTTCACCGCGGCGGACGGTTCCACCGAGCCTTTCGGCGAGGTGAATATCTTCTACCGCACGCCCCTCGGCTCCGAGCGCGAGATCATGATCGTGCAAACCGAACCCGGCAAAGGCGGCCAGCTCTTCCAGGTCCTCGCCCAAGCCTATCCCGACGCCGGACTGGAGCGCGTGGGCGAGACCCAGATCGGTGCCGCCGTGGGCAAGGAAGTGACCAATTCCGCCATCTACTCAATGCTCGCCGCGCTCGTCGGCATTCTTCTCTACATCGCCGTCCGTTTCGAATTCGGCTACGGTCTCGGTGCCATCACCGCGACGATGCACGACGTGCTCATGACGATCGGGCTCTTCATCGCCCTCGGCGAGTTCCTGAGCATCGGCAGCGGCCAGTTCACCGCGCCCATGATTGCGGCGGTGCTCATGACGGTGGGGTATTCGATCAATGACACCATTGTCGTCTTCGACCGAATACGGGAAGAACTGGAACTGAATCCGGGCATGAACCTGCGCCGGGTCATCCATATCTCCATCAGCCGCGTGCTCAACCGCACGATCCTCACCAGTTTGACGACCTTGTTCGCGTCCTTCACCCTCTTCCTCTTCGGGGCGGGCGTCATCAAGGACTTCGCTCTGGTCTTCCTCATCGGTATTCTCACGGGGACGTTCTCCTCCATCTTCATCGCCAGCCCGACGTTCTTCTGGTACCACAAGGGCGACCGCCGCAAGGTGGAGAAAGGCGAGATCCTGCCGTCTTACGACTGGACCGCCGAGCCGCAGCAACAGCCGGAAAAGAGCCGGGCGTGAGTGCCCGCGGCGAAGGAATGCGATGGCAACCGGCTGAATTCGACCGCAGGCTCGCCCGCCGCCTGCAAAGGGAACTCAACTTGTCCCGTCCCGCCGCCGAAATCCTCGCGCGGCTGGGCCTGAATTCTTCCGCCGAAGCCCGGCTTTTTCTCGATCCGAAACTCGCCTCGCTGCAGGATCCCTTCGCCATTGCCAACCTCGAGGCCGCCGTGCAGCGCCTCCGCCGCGCCATGCGCGACGGCGAGGAAATTCTCGTCTTCGGTGACTACGATGTCGACGGCGTAACGTCCACCGTCATCCTCGTTGATGTCCTCTCCCGCTACGGTATCTATCCGCGCTTTGTCGTGCCCAAGCGGCTGGAGGAAGGCTACGGGCTCTCCGAAGCGGCGCTGAAACGGGCCATCGCCGAAGGCGGGCGGCCCGACCTCCTCATCGCCGTGGATTGCGGTACAAGCAGCCGCGCCGAGGTCGCTCTTCTCCGCTCCGCGGGCATCGACGTCATCATACTCGACCACCACACCTCCAAGGAGGGACTCCCCGAGGATTGTCTCGTCGTCAATCCCCACGTGCACGATCCGGACGATGCCCCGTGGAAGCACCTCTGCTCCGTCGGCCTCGTCTTCAAGTTCGTCCACGGCCTCCTCAAAGCGCTGCGTGATGACGGCGACGACCTCGCCCACGAAATCCGCCTCCGCGACTACCTCGACCTCGTCACCCTCGGCACGATCGCCGACCTCGTTCCCCTCACTGGCGAGAACCGCGTCTTCGTCCGCCACGGGCTCAAGCTTCTGCGCCAAACACAGCGCGTGGGTCTCGCCGCGCTCTTCGAGGTGGGCGGCATCCGGCTCGGCAGCGAAATCACGCCGTTTGACATCTCGTTCCGCATCGGCCCACGCATCAACGCCAGCGGTCGCCTTGGCGACGCCAGCGAACCGATCAAGCTGCTCCTCGGCGCGGACCTGCAGGAATGCCGCCAATCGGCCATGGACCTCGACGCCTCCAACCGTGATCGCCAGACCATCGAGCGCGCCATCGCGGAAGAAGCCGAGAAACTCGTTGACGACTCCTTCGCCGACGATCCGGGAATCATCCTTTTTCACCCGGAGTGGCACGCCGGCGTCGTCGGCATCGTCGCCAGCCGCCTCACCAACCGCTTCCACCGTCCCGCCCTCGTCCTCGGCGCCGAGGGTCCGTTTGCCAAGGGCTCGGGACGCAGCGTGCCGGGCATCAACCTCGTCGAAGTCCTCAAGCCCTGCGCCGCGCTCCTCGAAAACTGGGGCGGCCACCCCATGGCCGTGGGACTCACCGTCGCCCCCGCCAATATCGACAAACTGCGCGGGGCTTTCTGTGCGAGCATTCTCAAAAACACCGCCGGGGAGCTTCCCGAGCCCACCCTCGACATCGCCGCCGAACTCGACCCGAAGGAACTTAACGAACAGCTCCTGCGCGACCTCGACCACCTCGCCCCGTTCGGCCAAGGCAACGAAGAACCCGTTTTTTCCGTGCGCAACGCCGTCATCGACCGCCTCCAGCCCATCGGCGACGGCTCGCACACCCGCTTCCACCTCGTCAACTCGGGTAACGGAGATATCAGCGGCGTCGCGTGGAACCGCGTCTCCGACCTGCTTCCCCAACCCGGAACGCCCTGCCGCCTCGCCCTCCGCTTCGGATGGAACATCTGGCAGGGCCGCCGCACGCCCCGAGTCACCTTTCTCGACTGGGACAAATCGGCTTCCTGAGCCGGAACTAACGGCCGTTACCGATTCTTTACACAAGTGTGTCCGAATGCCTTCCGCGCTTCCCGTTCCTGCGGTCGCGCGGATTCCGTCCCGTTAAACGGGCGTTAAAATGGCGGATTAATAGTGTTTTCTCTTGAGAAAATCAGGGGGTTACGCCTAATTCCCTCCATTCTAACCTGTCGCGCCGACCACCGATTCCTATCGATCACCATCCATCCACCCGACCGGACACCCTCCATGAAGCTATCGAACCACCAAGGCACAATCCGCCGCCGCACCGACACGCGGAGCGGCTTCACCCTCGTCGAAATCATGATCGTCGTGGTGATCGTAGGCGTCCTCGCCGCTCTCGCCCTCCCCTCTATCCAGCTTGTCCGGGAAAATTCGCGCAACTCCGCCGTCATGAACGACCTCCGGGTCTTCGCCAACGCCTTCACCGCCTATCACCTTGAATCGGGCGAATGGCCCGAAGACCGCATGCCCGGCATCTTTCCACCCGAAATGGACGGCTGGCTCTCCGATAACCGGTTCAACCGCGAAACCCCGCTGGGCGGTCTCTACGACTGGGATCCGGCCTCCTCCGGCTCAAAACCCGCCGACGCCACAGCCGTCGTCACCGTGCGCGGCTACACCGTGCCCCACTCGCAGATCGTCCGCCTCCTCGACCGCTACGACGACGGCAGCGCCGACACCGGCCGCATCCGCTCCAGCGAAGGCAACCTCTTCTACATCATCGAGTAACCGGTGCCTACGCCGCCCGCGGCAACCGCACGGACGGAGCCCGCGCCGCCGCGAAGGGCGCCCATCGTTGAAATTCCCCCGTTTGCGCCGCGCATGGAACCCGGCCCTCTACCGCAGCGCGGTTGATTCAATAGATCTTCAGCTTCGGGAGGTCCTGCCCGTCGAGCAGACCGACGGGACAGCCCCCGGCATCGACGGCGACGAGGTCGTTGATGCGGGAGCGCTCAAGTATCTTCAGCGCGTCGACGACGAGCGCGCCTTCGTCCACCGTTTTCGGCGACCGGGTCATGTGAGCGGCCACCGGTGCATCGAGAAATCCGGGCAGTTCGAGGGCGAGACGGCGGAAGTCGCCGTCGGTGAAGACACCCGCGAGGCGGCCCGAACCGTCCTCAACGAGCGCGGCCGTGCCGCATTTCGCCTGCGTGAGCGCGAGGAGCACCTCTTTGATCGTCGCCCCCGCGGAGAGACAGGCCATGCGCTCTCCGCACCGCATGACATCGCGCACCTTGAGGATGAGCCGCTGCCCGAGGGCACCCCCGGGATGAAAGCGCGCGAAATCCTCGCGGGTGAACTTACGCAGACCGGCGTAGGCCATGGCAAGCGCGTCGCCCAGCGCCTGCGCCGCCGTCGTGCTCGCGGTCGGCGCAAGGTCAAGCGGGCATCCCTCGCGGCGGTATTGGAAGAGGAGCACGTCGTCGGCGTTGACCGCCAGTTGCGAATCCGCGTCCGCCGTGACCGCGACAACCCCCACACCGAAACGGCGCAGAACCGGCAGCAGACGCACGACTTCATCGGTCTCGCCGCTGTTGCTGAGTAGAAAGGCGAGATCACCCTCCATGCAGATGCCCAAATCACCGTGAAAGGCCTGAATGGGATCGAGGAAAATCGAGCGAACGCCCGTGCTGTTGAAAGTCGCCACCAGCTTCTGGCTCACAGGCACGTTCTTCCCGACACCGGAGAAGATGAGCTTGCGCCCGGCGCCGACCGTCGCGTTGACACGGTCGAGAACCGCCGCAAAGCGCCCGTCCAGCGCCGCCGCCGTCGCTTCGATGGCCTCCACCTCCCAGCGCAGGCAATTGCGGCCCGCGCGCACGGCCGCTTCCTCGTCAAAGCGGCGCGGCACCGTCTCCCCGTCTTGCTCTGCGGCACGACTTTTCACGCCGCCCACTGCAACGGCAGGGCGGCGCGGGCGCAAGCCCTCCGCGTACACAGAAAACCCTCCGCCGGTGCCGTGGTGGAAATTCAAGCTCTTATCCTATGTTTCGGATAGGTGGGTGCTCTCGCCGGGGCTTTTGTCTTCCGGTCGACGGCCTGACAGCCACCCCGACTTCCGAACTCCCGGTTGTGAAGTATCAGGGAAGAGCGCGTGAAAATCCCACGCACACCACAGAGGGATACAAACACGCTACACCAACCCCCTCCCCGGTCAAACGATTTCGGCGTGATCCCCATTCGACAGCGCCAGTCCTATTTTCTTGCCTTATAGCTCTGATCTATAGCACAATTCTGATTTTCAACCAATGATTTATTATGAGCCAAAAACGAATAATTTCAGATAGAGTATGTGTCTATCACGTCATTGCCCGTGTGGTGCAGCGGCGGCGTTTGCTGGCGGACGTGCAGCGGGAGGTATGGGTCGCGGCGCTGCGGCGCGCGGCGGAGTTCAGCGGGGTGGACCTGATCACCTACTGTTGCTTGCAGAACCACTTCCACATCCTTGTGCAGATCGATCCGGCGGCGAAGGACTGTGACGACGCGGAGCTGGTTCGGCGCTTCCGCGCGCTCTACGGCCGGGCGAAGGCGATGTGGTGCGGGCTGGACGCGTCGGGGCTG
>SLLG01000339.1 GCA_007134215.1 Opitutales bacterium
GACGGAGTAAGGCTTTGTGTCATGCAAGGCAACGTGGCGCTTTCCCCGTGTCCTTGCAACGGTGCGTGTTGGTTCCCGCCTTGACGCAAGGAGGCTGTTGGAGCCTCCTTGAAGTTATGGAGGTTATCGTGCAGACGGCGAACCAGGCAGCGGCGGCGCAAGGGTTTCGGGCGTTGGCCGGGCTTCGGTCCGCGGGGTGCCGGGCCTGCGCGGTGTTGGTCCTCCTCTTCCTTTTCGTCGGCTGTGAGCGCCCGCGCGCGGTGGACCGCGCCACGGAGGCGGGGATCCTGCTCGTCGGGAGCGGACCGGAGCCGGAGCGTCTGGACCCGCAACTGACGACTTCGGTCTCCGCCTTCAATATCCTCTTCGCGCTCTTTGAGGGGTTGGTTGCGCCGCATCCCGAGACCCTCGAACCCGTACCCGGCGCGGCGGCCCGCTGGACTGTGAGCGACGACGGTCTCGAATACCACTTCCACCTACAACCGGAAGCGCGGTGGTCCGACGGCGGACGGCTTACGGCGCACGATTTTGTTTTTTCATGGAAGCGGCTGCTCTCGCCCGCGCTGGGCGCGCCCTACGCGACGATGCTCTACGCCGTGGAGGGAGCGGAGTCCTTCCACCGCGGGGAGACGGATGACTTCGGCGCGGTCGGCGTCGAAGCGGTGTCGCCGTCGGAGCTGCGTGTGCGTCTGCGCGCGCCCGCACCGTACTTCCTTCAGTTGCTTATGCATCCGGCGGCGTTTCCGGTGCGGGAGTCCGCCCTGCGGGCGGAGGGCAATCCGTTTCACCGCGACACGCGCTGGGCGGTGCCGGGGCGACTCGTGGGCAACGGACCATTCCTGCTCGGGCAGTGGCGGGCGGACCAGTTGATCGAAACGGTGGCGAATCCGCATTACTGGGACGCGCAGACCGTCACGCTCAACGCCATCCGGTTTTTCCCAATCGCGGATCTCGGCGCGGAGGAGCGGGCTTTCCAAGCCGGGCAGTTGCACATCACGGAGGCGCTGCCGCCGCCGCGTGTGCGCCACTACAAGCAAAACGATCCGGAGGTCCTGCGCGTCGATCCGTATCTGGGAACCTACTACTACCTCTTCAATCACGACCGCCCTCCGCTGGATGACCCGCGAGTGCGCCGTGCCCTCAGTCTCGCCGTCGACCGGCGGGCGATCACGGACGGGATTCTCGGCGCCGGGCAGATCCCGGCGAAGAGCTTCACGCCGCCGGGCCTCGCCGGATACGAGCCGCCACCCATGCCGCCCGGCGATGCTGAGGAAGCGCGGCGGCTGCTCGCCGAGGCGGGCTTTCCGGGCGGGGACGGTTTTCCCCGGCTGGAACTGCTCTACAACACTTCGGAGAGCCACCAGCGCATCGCCGAAGCCGTCCAGGCCATGTGGCGGCGCGAACTGGGCATCGACATCCGCCTGCGCAACGTGGAATTCCGCGTCTATCTGGACCTAAGGGCAAACGGCGACTTCGACATTGCCCGCGCCGCGTGGATCGGCGACTACCTCGACCCGCACACCTTCCTTTCCCTCTGGACGACGGCGAGCGCAAACAACTTCAGCGGTTGGTCGGACGAAGCCTACGACGCCCTCATCGAGCGGTCCGACCGCGTCCGCCATCCGGCGGCGCGGAATTCTCTTTTCGCCGAAGCCGAGTCCATGCTCCTGGAACGGCAGGTCATCTGTCCGCTTTACACCTATGTCACCGTCTACCTCATCCGGCCGGAGGTGCGCGGCTGGCACGCCAATCTCCTCGACTGGCATCCCTACAAGCACGTGCAGCTCGAACCGTCGGCGGCCGGCGCGGACTGAAAACTCAGGGCCGCGCGAGATAGAAGTAATTCTGGATATCGTGGGGCAGGGTGTAGCGCTCGACGCTCCCGAAACCGGCGGCGGCGAGAATCTCGCGGGCCCGCGCCGTGCAGGTTTCGTCCGGCGGAGCTGCGGCGGCTGTCGTTGTTTACGCTTTTAGAAGCGCATGCGGAAGCCGCCGTAGATGGTGTAGCTGCTGCCCGCTTTCTGGACGTCCGTGTACCCGAATCCGATGAGCAAAGCGTACGGTTCGGTGAAGCTGTAGGCCATCTGGAGATCGAACGAGATGGTCTTTGTGCTGTCATCGGTGTGGTAGCCGTAGTCGAGGCTCGGCGTGATATAAAACTGTTCCGAGGCCTCTATCTCGACGCCGAAGGTCAGCCCGAGGAACGCCGAGGTGCTGCCGTCGCCGCCCCGCTCGCGCGTGACGCCCGCGTTGGGCGCGAGGAACGGCTTGAGCACGGGACCCCACGGTACGAACTCCATATGGAGGGGCGCGGCGATGCCGAACCCGAGGATGCTCATGCCGACGCCGCCCTGCGAAACCCGGAGGTAGCCGCCCTCAAATTTGAAATCGAGTCCGATTCGCTCGCTGAGACCGGCGGTGGGCAGATTGACGGCGGCGGTGACCCCATAGCCCTCGGGCTGGAAGTCGCCCTGCGTCACTTTCGTGCGCCCGGCGGTGGCCTCGACCCAGGATTCGCCGAGGAACCCTTGGCCGGAGACGGTGGACGCGATGCCGGCGCAGAGGGCCAGCGTGAAAATACTTGTGCGCTTCATGGGGTGCTGTGGTGGTTGAGGTTTTCCGCTCTTTTTCAACGGTCGGAGGCGGATCGTGCCGATCCTTCTTGTGAATTTCAACAAAATTCCATGCACTAAGGAAAAGTTCATTTTGTTTCATGGGCGCCGCGGTTTTCTACGCGCCCCTTTGCCGCCATGGATCCCTATTTTGTTGACGCCGCAAAGGTGGCTACGATTGTTTCATTTCAGAAAAAATAATTCAAATAAGAACAACTGGTTTGCCGCGCATATGCGGTGGACCGACAACCCCCATTGAGAAAAACAATGAAATCATCCTCATCCAACAGCATACGAAAAGTGTGGTCACGCCTCGGTATGATGGTCCTTTCGGGAATGCTTCCCGTCTTTGCTTCCGTCGTTCACGGGGAGCGGCCTTTTGCGGACGCCCCCTGGGAAATCGCGCCGATCACGGCACCGTTCCCGATGCCGCAGCTGGAGCGGCCGGTTTTCCCGGACCGGGTGTTCGACATCCGCGACTACGGTGCGAAGACGCGCTCGGAAGACGCGGACTTTCTCAACACCGGCGCGATCCACCGCGCGATCGAAGCGGCGCATGCGGCGGGCGGCGGGCGCGTCCTCATTCCGGAGGGCGGCTGGCTGACGGGCCCGGTGCACATGATGTCGAACATCGACCTGCACGTGGCGGAGGGCGCGACGCTGTATTTCAGCGAGAACCGGGAGGACTATCTGCCGGTGGTCATCCAGCGCCACGAGGGCGTGGAGGCGCTGAACTACTCGCCTCTCATCTACGCCTACAAGCTGGAGAACGTGGCGCTCACGGGAAAGGGCCGCCTCGACGCGCAGGGCGCGCAGTGGTGGGCGTGGTACCGTGAGTATGGACCGCCGCCGCGGGCGGTGGCAAGCAAGGTGCCGCTCTCTCGCCGCGACTTCGGCAAGGGTTCGGGCATGGAAGGCATGCGTCCGAACTTTGTCGTGTTCTGGGAATGCAGGGACGTGCTCGTCGAAGGCGTGACCCTTGACGACTCGCCCATGTGGAACGTCCACCTCATCTACACGGAAAACGCCATCGTGCGCGACGTCACGGTGAACAGCCTCATGGCACCGAACGGCGACGGCCTTGTCGTCGACTCGTCGAAAAACATCCTCATCGAGTACAACCATTTCGAGACCGGCGACGACGCCGTCGTCATCAAGTCGGGGCTCAACGAGGACGGACTCGCCATCAATATCCCGACGGAGAACGTCGTCGTGCGCAATTTCTCGGCGACGGACGTACGCACGGGCAGCGGCGGCGTCGTTTTCGGCAGCGAGACCTCGGGCGGCATCCGCAACATCTATGTGCACGATGCCTTCTTCGACGGCAGCGACCGCGGGGTGCGCTTCAAGACCGAGCGCGGGCGCGGGAATGTGACGGAAAACATCCACGTGCGCAACATCAAGATGCGCAACATCACCTTCGAGGCGATCAACTTCAACACCTACTACTCGGGACCCGGTCGCGTCGGACCCTCGCCGCTGATCCGCGACATCTTCATCAGCGACATCGAAATCGACGGCGTGCCGACGGCCATCGCGCTCATCGGCCTGCCGGAGAAGTGGCTTGAAAACGTTGTTCTCGAGAACATCTCGATCAAGAACGCCCGCCACGGCGCGCGCCTCAACCGCGTGAAAAACCTTCGCATGACCAACGTCGACATCCAGTCGGAGGAGCAGGCCATGGTGCTTTCGAATGCCTACGAGATCGTTTTCGACAACGTCACCCTGCGCGACAACACGGGCGGCAAGCCCCTGCGGCTCGACCGCGGTTATCTCGGTGCGCTGATTTTCGGCGATTTCCCGCACGACCAGATCGAGCTGGGCGAGGGCATCCCGGAAACCGTCGTGACCGATGGCCCGCGCGAACAGCTCTGGTAGGCCGCCTCCATGCGCGCAACGGCGATATTGAGCGTCCTCGCGGTCGTTTTCGTGGGCGCGGCCCCGCTGCAGGCGTTCTCGCCCTACGAGAACTACCTGCAATCGGGCCGGACCACACACGTGGGCCTGCTCGCGCAGGCGGTCGAGGGCCGCGAGGACGAACTCTTCGACGCCCTGCGCCTGCTCGGCGAACGCGGTAACGCGGATCTACTGGCGCGTGCGGGCATCGGGGAGGTCTCCGCCTTCCATCGGGTGATCGGCGGCGCCACGTGGGTAGTCGTCTACTTCGCCTATGAGGGTGGCCGGGATTACCTCTCGGCGGCGGCGGCTTTCGAGCAGGCCCTTCCGGATGCGGACCGCTTCAGGGCGCTGACCGTGCCGCATCCGCGGGCGGACCGCTTTGGCGCGCACTGGCTGCAAATGGAGTGGATCAACTACATACGCGGCCGGGACGTGCCGGGACCGCCGAAAGACAGCCTCATGATCGTCACGACGCTCAGGCCGGAGAAGGAACAGGAATACCGCACGCTCCACCAGACGGTCTGGCCCGGCGTCGTGGATCAGTTGATACGCAGCAACAACCGCAACCTCTCTGTCTTCCTTGCCACCCTCGGCGACGAGCTTGTGGAGTTTCTCTACCTCGAATATGTGGGGGACGACCGGGAGGCGGACGAAGCCATGAGCCAGTCGGACGAAATCAACCAACGCTGGTGGCGGCTCACCGATGCGTGCCAAAAGCCGTTGCCGGGCGTGGACGGTATCTGGGATTTGATGACACCGGTTGACGGCAAAGCCGACGGCGGACCGGACATCCGCGATTGATCCGATGGGCGGCGACATCCAACTGCACGGCCTCGACATAGCGGTCATCGGCGCGTACGTTGTTCTTCTCGCCGTCATCGGCGGCACCGTTGCCCTGCGCAACCGCATGGGCAGCGACCTCTTTCTCGGCGGACGGTCGATGAAGTGGAACAACGTGGGCTTCAGTATCTTCGGCACGAACATCGGCCCCACCTTCCTCATCGCCTCCTGCGGGGCGGGCTACACCACGGGCATGGTGACGGCCAACTTCGAGTGGATGGCGTGGGTCTTCCTCTTCCTCCTCGGTATGGCGTTCGTTCCGTTTTACCTGAACACGCGCATCTCCACGATGCCCGAGTTCATGCTCAAGCGGTATGGGCGGGGCTGCTACACGTTTATGTCGTTTTACTCGCTCCTCGGAACAGTCGTGCTGTGGATTGGCGGGACGCTGTTCGCGGGCGGCGCGCTCCTCGCCCAGCTCATGGGCTGGGAGCTGATGGCGAGTGTGTGGCTCCTCACCGTCATGGCGGCGGCCCTTGCCGTCACCGGAGGGCTCCGAGCCGTCATGGTGTGCGACTCCCTGCAGTCCGTCATCATGATCGCGGGCGCGTCGCTTCTTGTCGTCCTCGCCGCCATGCACCTGCCCGACTGGGAGAGCCTCGCCACCGTGCAGACCGGCGATATGGACCCGGAACTCACGTGGAAGCTCTTTCATCCTGCGGGGTCCGCCAATCCTTGGTATGCCTTCGTCCTCGGTTATCCTATCCTCTCGATCTGGTTCTGGTGCTCCGACCAAACGATTGTGCAAAAGGCGCTCGGGGCGAAGAGCCTCGCCCACGCACAGGGCGGCACGCTGCTTTGCGGATTCCTGAAAGTTCTCCCGGTATTTATTTTTCTGTTGCCCGGAATCATCGCCGCCGTGCTCCTGCCGGGGATCGAAGACGACAAAGAAGTCTTCCTCCGCATGGTCGACACCTTCCTGCCGATAGGCCTTGTCGGGCTCATCGTGTCCGTTCTCCTCGCCGCTGTCATATCGACACTCAGCGCGGGCCTCAACTCGTTCTCGACGGTCTTCACCCTCGATATTTACCGACGGTGGCTTTCACGCGATCCGGAACACGCCGGTTCCAAGCGCGTCGGCCAAATGGTAACGCTTTGCGCCGCGCTCATGGCCGTGGGAATCGCCTTTCTCCTCAGCCGCGTCGAGGGGACCAACCTCTTCAACCTATTCCAGAGCATCATCGGCTACATGGCGCCTCCGGTCTCCGTCGTCTTCCTTCTCGGGATTTTCTGGAAGCGCGCGACGGGCCGCGCCGCGCTCCTCACCCTGATCTTCGGCTCAGCGCTTTCTCTCTCTGTTGGTCTCGCCGACATCTCCAATATCTTTGCCGATGAGCACGGGGTGGATATCTTCCCGCACTTTCTCCTCCTTTCTTTCTACCTGTTCTGCGTCATCCTCACCTTCATGGTCGTGGCGTCGCTCCTCACCCGCCACGCGCCGGAGGAGATCGCCCTGCCCACGCTGCGCGAGACGTACCGTCAAAATGCCGGTCTCGGTAAAGCCGGGTTTGCCGGATGGGGCGTGCTCGCCCTCGTCATGGTCGGCCTCTACCTCTTTTTCCAGCTGGCGATGCCATGAGGGGGAGCAGGCCTTGCATGTGCCGGGCGGCACCGGGATCACGCCTTCTCACGAGGTGAAGGTCGGCTAATGTATCCCGCCCGTCCGGGATTCTTCTGGATTGGACCTTGACGCTCCGCACGGCAATGCAGTCAGATATGAAAAACGTATCCACATGCGAAATTATTGATTATGAAGACGCACAAAGAAAATGCACGGACCACCGATGCCACACCGGAGACGGATAGGGGAAGTGAAGAGTGGCGCGCCGGTGATGTGACGCTGCGGCATATCGCGGCACGGGGACCGGCCGAGACCGAACAAATGTCGACGGATGAACTGCGGGCGTCGTACCTATGCGAAGACCTCGCGGTGGAAGACCGGATTTCCCTGGTTTACTGGGAGGTGGACCGTGCCGTGGTGGGCGCCGCCCTGCCGGTCTCGAAGGCCCTCAAGCTCTCCGCACCGGGTGCGCTGCGTGCCGATACTTTCTGCGAGCGCCGTGAGATCGGCATCGTCAACCTCGGCGGGGCCGGGACGGTGACGGTCGACGGCAAAACGCACGACCTCGGTAAATACGATTTTGTCTATGCCGGGCGCGGAAGCCGCGAGATCACCTTCCAACCGGGTGAAGGCGGCGGGCAGCCGGTCTATTATCTGGTGAGCTATCCGGCGCACCGCCCCTGCGGCACGGCGCGCATTCCATATGTCGCGGATGAAGGCCGTGAATTGGGGACGACGGAGGTCTGCAACGAACGCTCGCTGCACCCGATGATCGCACCGGCGAAGGTGGAGTCCTGCCAGCTTGTCATGGGTGTGACCCTGATCGCCGACGGGAGTGTCTGGAATACTATGCCGCCGCATACGCACCTGCGCCGCTCGGAGATCTATTTCTACTTTTCCATCGAAAAGGATTCGCTCGTCTTCCACTTAATGGGCCGGCCGTCGGAGACACGCCATTTGGTCGTACGCGACAAACAGGCGGTTCTTTCGCCGAGTTGGTCCATTCACTCCGGCGTAGGTACGGCCAACTACGGCTTTGTCTGGGCCATGGGCGGCGAGAACCAGGAGTTCTCCGACATGGACGGCGTGGACTCCGCCACACTGCGGTAGGGGACAATCAATCCCATCCATCCCGGATAAGCCGGGCACACCGGGACACGGCAGCCACCGACCGGGCGATTGTCGCCGCCGGCGCCTGTCGCGGCAGCCGGTGCATGGCGTGGTTACATGGCGTGGGCGTGCGCGAAAAGCCGGTGCATGGCGTGGTTACATGGCGTGGGCGTGCGCGAAAAACCGAAAAACCACCAAATTTCCGGAATCCCTCCGTGTAATCGTGTAATCGTGTAATCCCATGGAATCCCAACAAATCAGGCTCTC
>SLLG01000249.1 GCA_007134215.1 Opitutales bacterium
CGAGGAAATTCCGCAACCGGACGGCTTTTCCGTTGACAGCGGGCGGCGAATCCGGTGCTTCTCTCCGTTTTCCTTGTTTCAAGAACCATGGCCAATCTCAAATCCTCCAAGAAAGACATCCGCAGAATCTCCCGCCGCACGGAGCGCAATCAAGGCGTCGTCAGCCGTTTGAAGACGCTCCGGCGCAAGGTCGTCGTGGATGCCTCGCCCGAGGCGAAAGCGGCGTATGCCGCGGCCCTCGACAAGGCGGTCAAGAACGGCGTCGTGCATCCGAACAAGGTGAGCCGCGAAAAGTCGAAGATGGCGACGGCAGGTCTTAACGCCAAGGCGCGCTGATCACCGTGCGGCGGATCCGTTTTTTCAAGCTCTCTCCGCAATCCGGCGGATGAGGGCTTTTTTGTCTCATGTCCATGGCGGAGAATAACGTTTTTATCGGCTTCCCGGTTCCTCTGCTGGGGGAGCGTCCCGTACGCCTGCCCGTGTTGTGGCATTCGGCGGAGGCGGCGGCTATCGTCATCGGGAAACCGGCCGGGGTCGCCGTTCTGCCGGACAATTGGTACGGGCGCGCTCCCGTCCTCACGTATGCCCTCAACCACCAGATCGAGGCGGGCAAGCCGGAGCTTCGGCGCATGGGGCTCACGCGCGAGTTGCTCGCGGTGCACTCCCTCGATCCCGAGCTGTCCGGGCCGGTGCTTTTCACTTACGACCCGGAGTGCCACGAGGCGCTGCGCAACGCCCTCGGATCGGGGTTCTGGCGGTTCACCTTCCGCTTCGTCGCGACGGGCGGGGGCAACGCAGGGCAGCTACAGTGCTCGCTGCCGCTTGCGCGCCACCGCGTTGAGCCGAGGATGGTCGTCTCGCACAAGACGGGCAAGGCGGCCGCGACGGTCTTCCGCCGGGTCGCGGCGATCGGCGGACCCTTCGCGGAGTGGGAGGCGGAAACCGCGTATCCGCGCCTCCATCAGTTGTTTGTCCACGCGCGTGAGGCGGGATTGTCGGTATGCGGCGACACCCGCTACGGCAACAGCGCTGTTCCGTCGGTCGCGGACTTGAAGCGGAACTACCGCCCGAGCCGCCGTTTCGAGGAGGCGCCGCCGGTCTATCCGGGCCCCTTCGCCCGGCTGGCCGCTCTACACTTTGGCGAGGCGGAAGACACCGTCCGGACGGTCGAGCCGCCGCCGCCCGCGAAGTGGGCCTCCGGGCTCCGCCTGCTGCGGGAACACGCCTGAGCGCGCGGGGTCCACCCGGTCTTCGCCGCGCCGCCGGAAGATTTTCGCACAAGAGCCTTTACAGCGGCGGCGGAAGGGCTCTTTATGGCTGGTTTTCATTTCATCGAATCATGGGAAACCTTCGCAAGAAACGCCGCCGCAAGATCGCTCAACACAAACGCCGCAAACGTTCGCGGGCCAACCGCCACAAAAAGCGGACCTGGGGTTGAGCGCCGCTGCATAGCGTCCGGTTGCCGCCGGAGCGCCCGCCACTTTACCATACCGCCGGAAGTCGCTTCCGGCGGTCTTTTTGTGCACCTGCGGAGCGGGTTTCCGCGGCTTTCCGGAGAGCACGCGGGGGCCTCTTTCCGGCGGTTTAAAGAAACTGTAAATTTACATTTGTCCGGAGACGGTGCGGTCGCCTCCAGGCCGCAATTTTCCTAGGGGTTCCGGCGAACTGATAAGACCGTTTTTACAGTTGGGCCGGATTCGCGCCCGTGCGGCTTCCGGGTGCCGGTTTTTGCCTTGTAAAACGGACAACGCCCCCGTTTTTTTACATTTACATTTTTACGGGAACGGTCTCCACACCGGGGGGCCGCGACCGGAAGAAAAACGTGTTCGAAACCAACCATGTTGTCCCGCAAGGCCAAAGGTCTTTTCATCGAAGTCGGCGAGTTTTCGGTCCAAGTGGCGAAGACGACTTCGCTGACGGCACCGCTCGCCGTGGAATCGGTGGACAGTTTTCCACTGGACAGTGCGTGGGAGCGCCTCTCGCGCCTCACTGGGGAGATGTCGGGCACCGGTTCCGGGGGGAAGTTAATACAGGCGCATTGCGCGGTCTACCCGCCGTCGCGCTTCGTCCGGCGGCACACCGTGGAATCGGCGGCGAAGGCCAAGGATCCGGCGTACCTCGGCAAGGTCCTCTCCCAGCAGTTCAAAGTCGACACGGCGAAGAATGTCGCCGCCGTTCTCAACGCGGTGGACGGGAGCGAGTTCACGCTGGAGCGCTCCATTGCGCAGCAGAAGGAGTTGCTTTTCGCGGGGGCGCTCAAGGCAGAGTTCGAAGGGCTGCAGGTGAGTCTCACCGACGCCGATGTCTATCCGGTGTCGCTCCAGCTGGGCACGTTGTCGGTGCTCGGGGGGATTTCGGATTACATCGCGTCGAAGCAGATCACCGACCCGGTGCTTGTTCTTGAAATGAGCATGGGTCAGACCTGCACCTACATTGTCTCGCGCAACATGGTCGAACTGACCCGCCCCCTTTCGAAGGGGCTGGGCACCATCGTGCCGCGCATCCAGGAGGAACTCGGGCTCAAAGACGAGGCGTCGGCGAAGAAGCTCTTTTTCTCCAATACATTTGATTTCACGGAGATGGGGCCGGCGCTCCTGCAGGGCCTGCTCAAGGAACTCCAGGCGGCGATCGGTTTCTTCGAAGTGCAGACGGGGATGACCATCGGGCACATCCACCTCGGTTCCCTCCCGGAAAATCTTTCATGGATTCCCTCGGTGATGTCGAAAAGCCTCGGTCTGCGCCTGCTGCGCACCGACTACGGCGAGTGGCTGCCGGGCTACAGTGTCCAGCCGCAGGATTCCGTTCTCGACCAGACGCGCGACCACGCCTCGTGGTTCGGACTCTTCTCCATGATGGGTGCATTCAACTCCAAGGACAATGGCTCGAAAAAGAAATAAGCGGGTCTACCATCCCCATTGGCGCCCGGATTTCCGCGATGTCGTATTGCTTCCCGACATCAAGGTGGTGCGTACCCAGTTCCTCTCCAATTTCCTCACACTGACGGTTGCGGTGGCGCTGCTCGGTTGGCTCCTCTTCAGCGAATACGGTAACCGGCTCACGCAGGAAGAGCTGGACTCGGTGCGCGCTGAGGTCGCGGCGTCGCGGGCCGACAACGCCGAGTTGGTTCGCCTCTCCGGCGAGTTCACACGCGAAGCCCGTCATGTGGAGGAGCTGCAGGCGTTTCTCGATCTGCCTTATGATTATCACGGCATCCTCGTCTCGCTGGCGGAAATCCGGCCGCGCGCGGTCACTTACAATATTGTTTCGGGCGGAGTTTTCGCGGAGCGGCAGGGGCGCCGGGAGGTGAAGCGCTACCGCCTGCAGTTGCAGGGCACCGTCCGTGAATCGGCGGACAATCCCGCGCCCGCGACGATCAACCGCTTCCGGGACCGTCTGTCTTCGATCCCCGCTGTCGCCGCCAAACTGGAAGAGCAGCGCCTCTCGTCTTTCTACCGGACGGATGATCCGTCCGTCTTCAACTTTGTCATACAAATCATCCTCGATCCGGACAAAGCGGGAGGTGAGTCATGAACAAGGAAGCGATCTTCACCATTCTGAGGCAGTACCGCTTCGCCGCCGCACTCGGCGCACTCTCCGTCGTTCTTCTTGCTCTTCTTGTTGTGCGGATGCCGAAGGCGGGCGAGCTGGAGCGTGAGCTTGATTCCGAGCGCATGACCCTGCGCCGCATGCAGCAAAATATCGCGCAGGGCGCGGATCTGCGCGGGCACGTCGAAACAGTCAAGTCGCAGGTCGCGCAAATCGACGAGCGGCTCATGGAGCGCCGCGAGGTGGCGGTCAACTATGATTACTTCTACCGCATGGAGGAGGCCTCCGGTGTGCGTATCCAGAGTATCCAGCAACAGGCGCAGGCCGCCGGCGGGGGTGTCACTCTGCCGCGCATCGAGTTGTACGACGTGATCGGCTATTCCGTGACGGCCCAGGGACTGTTCGAAGACATCGTCGATTTCATTCAACAGCTGGAAACCGGGCGTCACTTTGTCCGTATCCAGTCCGTCAACCTGAGTGCCACCGGGCAGACCGCGCCGGGCGGGCGCCTCACCGCACAAATTGAACTCAACGTCCTCGGGAGGAAACCGTGAAAACCGCCGTCGTTACTGCATTCGTTTTTGTTCTGTTGTCATCCGCGTCCTGGGCGCAGGGCGTCGTGCGCCCGAAGGAGCAGCGCGAGACAATCATCGGGCAGGGGAGCGCCCTTCTCATACAGGAGTCCACTTCCGTGCGCGCGGCGCTGGAGGATTTACCGAGCCCGTTCCAGCGATGGGTGGATCCGGAGCCGGCCGCGCCGGAGCCCGAGCGGACCGTCGTCCAGCGGCAGCCGCGCAGCGAGCGGCTGCCCGACGCCGAGGCGCTTGAACTGATCGCGGAGCGGTTCCGCCCCACCGGGAGCATGATCGGCGCGGGGACGGCCTTTCTCAATCTACAGGGCGGCAACCGCCTCGAACTCGGGCAGGTCTTTTCCGCCACCGTCCGCGGGGAGTCCTACGATGTCACCGTCGAGCGCATCACCAACCGCGCCTATACCCTCCGGGTCGGCGACACAACCCTCACTCGCGAGTACCTGCAGGACCGCCTCGGCACCGGCACGATGACGCGCCCGGGCGAACGCGACGGAGCGGAGCCCCGCCGCTGAGCGGAGTCATTTCATGTAACGATAATTTGAACACCGAAAATCAAACCAAACAGGCAATGCTATGAAATACCGGACGTTTGTCACCCTCGCCGTCATCGGCATCACCCCTCTCCTGAACGGACAGGCGGATACGTCCTCTTCGACCGGGGAGGATGCGGGACCCACCCGCGATCTTGGGCTGGAACGCGCCCGCCAAACCATCGACACCGCCGACCGCGAAGCGGAGCGGCGCCGCGAAGCGACGCTGGACCTTGCCGACTCGGCGAGCCGCCGCGGTGATAACCCCGGCGGTGAAACCGAAGCGGAGAGCGACTACATGGAGGCGCCCGGTGAACGTCCGCGTGCGGAGACGCCCGCCGGTCCGGAGTCCGACGACATCTTCATGGAGCTTCCGGGCGAATCGCAGGGCGACGACTCGGTAGGCCGCGACGAGCGGATTTCCGTGGACTTTCCCGACGAAGACGTCCGCAACATCATCCGCAACGTCGCCGATCTCTACGGTCTCAATGTTGTCATCCCGGAAACCCTTGTGGGGCGCATCACCATCCGCCTGCGCGACGTCACATGGCAGCAGATCTTCAATGTGGTCCTCGAGCCGATGAACTTCACGTGGATTGTCGACGACAACATCATCAAGATCCGCAGCCAGGACGAGCTGATGCGCGAGCCGATGGACACGCGGGTGTTCATCATCAACTTCGCCCAGGCGGGCGAGCTGCGCAACTCGGTCGGCAACCTCGTCGACACCGGCGCGGGCGGGCGCATCCAGGTCGACACGCGCAGCAACGCGCTCGTCATCACGGAGCGTCCCTCGCGGCTCAACAGCATCCAGCAGATCATCGAAACCCTCGACCGCCCGACCGAACAGGTGATGATCGAGTCGCGCTTTGTCGAAGTGACGCAACGTGACGTGAAGAATCTCGGTGTCGACTGGCAGTCGCTCTCCGGCTACTCGCTGCAGGCGGGGCCGTTCCAGCGCGAATACGGTCTTGAGCGCGAGAGCGGGCCGACGCGCTCGGACAATCGCACGGAAGGGTTCACCCTCAATCCCGACGGATCGGTGGACATCATCAACTCACGCCTTCGTGAGTTCGACAACGACTTCAGCCGCATCCTCACGCACGAAGACACCGCGCTCTTCAGCGCCGATGCCTTCCAGGTCGTGCTCTCCGCCCTCGAGCGGAACACGGATTCGCGCCTCGTTTCCAACCCGACGATCGTTACGGTGAACAACACCAAGGCGCAGATCAATATCGGCGAGGAGTTTCCCATTCCGCGCTACACCTACAACCAGGAGCGCGGCACCTTCGAGGTGAGCGGTTTTGATTTCAAGCCCATCGGCATTTTGCTCAACGTCCTGCCGCAGATCAACAGCGCCGGCTTCATCAGCCTCGACATCCGGCCGGAAATCAGCAGCCGCACGGGTGAAGTCGGCTTCGGCGGCGAAGGGGGCGCGACGATCCCCATCATCACCACCCGCCGCACGGAGAGCACGGTAACGCTCAAGAGCGGCTTCACGCTCGCCATCGGCGGACTCATCGAGACCGTCACGAATAGCGGCGAGTCCCGCGTCCCCGTCCTCGGTAACATCCCCGGTGTCGGTCGACTCTTCCGCAGCGAGAACACGAGCGAAGACCAGCGCAACCTCATCGTTTTCATCACCGCGCGCATCCTCAGCGGTGACGGCGCGACCTACGAAGACGTTTTCTCCGACCGCCGCCTCTACGAGATGGGCATCCGCAAGCGCGATATCCCGGGCGAGGATGTTTCGCCGGAGGAAGAGGAACTCTTCTCGCGTCTGCGCCGCGAGTCCGACGACGTCACGGGCATCGAAGTGGAGGCCCGTCTGCGCCAGCAGCTCCGCGCCCTTGAACAGGCCCGCGAAGAACAGCGCGCCCGCGCCGAGCAACTGCCGGTGCAGGAAGACCGCGTCATCCGCCGCCGCTACCAGTAGATCCCGCAAACGCAGGAGGAATCATGATACCTCGAATTTCACCAACCTTTCCAGGAGGCTTACGCCTCCTGAAGGTGGCCGCCGCGGCGATGCTATGCTCTGCCGCGGCGATGTCCGCCGACCGCTTGTCGGTGGGCGACGGCCACGTCCTGGTTGTCGGCGATTCCGGCAACCTCTGGGCATGGGGCGCGAACGCCTCGGGCCAGTTGGGAATCGGCTCGACAGCGCTTCAGACCGATCCCGTGCGTATCGGCACGGGAACCGATTGGACGGCGGTCGCCGCCGGAGCGTCCCACAGTCTCGCGCTCCGCGACGACGGCTCGCTCTGGGCATGGGGCGCGAACGGTGCCGGACAACTCGGCATCCATTCGACCTCCGCCTCGGCTCTACAGCCGGTCCGCGTCGGCAACCAGAACAACTGGGTGGCGATCACCGCCGCGGGCGACACCTCGCTTGCCTTGCGCGAAGACGGGTCGCTCTGGGGGTGGGGAAGCAACCAGATGGCCCAGTTGGGCCGGTTGTCCTCCCAGTTGCCGCAGTCGCGCGTGCCCGTGCGTATCGGTGATGCGACATACTCGGCGGTTTCATTGGGACAGAGCCACGTCCTCGCCGTGGGTGCCGACGGACACCTCTACGCATGGGGTAGCAACGCCGTTGGCCAACAGGGAATTGTCGAGGCCGATGGAACGATCCCGCTCCCCAATCCGATTCCGCGTGTTGTCGGTAGCAAGACCGACTGGGTCTTCGTCGAAGCCGGAGGAACGACTTCCTTTGGCATCGATGCCTCGGGGCGTTTGTATTCATGGGGCACCGGACTCAACCTCGGACTCGGCGACGGTGTCTCCCAAGCCGCTACGCCGACGCAGGTTGCGGGCACATGGTCGACTGTCGAGGCGGGCGACCAGCACGCCGTCGCGCTCGCTTCCGACGGCCGACTCTTCGGCTGGGGCCTGAACGCCCGAGGCCAGTTGGGGCAGGCGTTGAGCCACCCCGACGGCCAGCCGACGTTCGCCTTTGAGTTTCCGGTTCCAGTCGAGTTGGCTTCGGGCGACTTCGCCGCCCTCGGCGCGGGGACCGCCTTTACCGCCGTCTTGACGCAGTTGGGTACGGTCTACACGACCGGCTCCAACGACAACGGCCTTCTCGGCATCGGGTCGCTCGGTGACTTCACGCAGCGGGACTTTCTCAATCCGTCCAATTTCGGCATTCCGAATCTCGCGCTCGTCGCCGTGGAGGTTCTCACGGACGAGCCCGCTCTCGGCCAGCCCGTGGATGTGCGGATTGAAATCGAGAACCGGGGATCGGGGCCTCTCCTTTCCGGGCAGGCGGTTCCCGTCGTCTTTGAACTTTCCCTTACCGGTGAGCCGGATGAAGAAGGCTTCGCTCTTCCGTCGGTGACACCCGCTGCGGTGCTGAACGATCCTATCGGGGCCGGGCAGTCGGTCCAGCGGACGTTTTCCGTGATGCTGCGCGAGGACGTGCCGGACGGCGCTTACTTCCTCGTCGCGGAGGTGAATCCCGAAGGAACGCTCAACGAGCCGACACTCGAGGACAACCGCGCGGTGAGCGAAGAACCGCTTGTCTTCCAGCCGGACATCACGGGAAGCATCGCCTTCCAGAGCGTCGTCCGCAACCGCGGAGACGGTTTCGGCGTGACCGTGACTTTCCTCAATGAGGGGAACTCTGTGATCCCTGCGGGTCTGGAAGCCGCCGTCGTCGCGGTGGACCGGAACACAAATCTGGTGACCGTAGCGCCTATCGAGATTGCACGGATCGCGGTGCCGGAGACAATCACACCCGGAGAAAGCGTTGCCGTGCCCGCGCAGGTCACAGTGCCCGCCCTTCTCAATCCCGCGATCTACAATCTCGGTGTGGTTTTCGATCCGGACGGCGAGCTGGATGAGCCGAACGTCGATAACAACTTCCGGTTGAATTCGCTCCAGACACTCTCCATCCCGCCGACGAATCCGACGCTGATGCGCGCGGTGGATGCGACGGCCACGGGATTCACCCCGGAGATCGACGCCCGTGCCATACCGGTGCGCCTCGGCGGCGCCGGCGCTTGGTACGCGGGCGGCAATCCGGCGTCGTCCGGCACGCTCTTCGCACAGGCACCGGTCTACATCGAGGACGGAGAGCAGGGCTATTTCGAGATCGCTGTAACGGGGCCCTTCCGTATCCGCTTCGACTGGGCTATCGAGTCCGAGGACGATCAGATCCTCTTCACGGTCGACGGCGCGGCCCCGCTCGACGATCTCTCCCGTCCGAGCATTGCGTCGACGCAGGCGCTGGAGACATACGAGGCCATCGTGAGCGCCGGTCCCGCGCCGCGCCGCCTGCGCTGGACTTATGTCCGCGGTTCCGGAGCGCCGGCGGCCACGGCCATGGTCGACAATCTCGAACTCATCGGTGTGGACACGCCCGATCTGGTCGTGACCGACCTCCGGTTCAATTCCGACAATGTCGAGGTGTTTGTGCCGTTCCGCCGTAACCAGTTTTTCGATATTTCCGTCGCGGGCATCAACGCGGGCCGGCCCATGCCGCCTTCGACCGATCCCGACAGCCACTACTTCGAGGTCGAGGTTCGACTCACGAAAGACAAGGTCTGGGGCGGTCCCGACGATGTTGTGCTCGGCGTGCTCGACGAGATCGAACGTCTCGATTCGACCGACCGCTACCTCTACGGACGGATTTTCGAGTTCGACTTCTGCATCCCGGAGGGTGAGTATTATCTCGCCGTGTTTGTCGACAGCACCCAGCGGTTCGAAGAGTTCAACGAACGGAACAATATCATGTTCTCGGAGGAGCGCAGCATTGTCATCGAACACCGCCCGCAGATCGAGGTGGAGAATGTCGTCTACCGTCCGGGAATTTACTACCGCCGCGCCGTCCTGCCGGTGGAGTTCGAACTGGTGAACACGGGATGCGGCGATCTCCTTCCGGGCCAGTCCGCCGAGGTCCTTGTGGAAATGCACGGGGCCGTTCTCGACCGCGACTTCAATGAAGAGACGGGCCTTGTCGATGTGACACGGTCGGCGCAAGCGGCGGTCGAGCGCCAGCTCGCTGCGTTTTCCGACAGCCAGGGAATCCCCGCCGGCGAGGTGGTCCAGTACCGTACCAGCTTGCAGATTCCGCACTACAACGAGCCGGCGATCTGGCGCGAGTATGATCCTGCCGAGTCGAATCCCGATGACGGCGCGATCCTGCCGAAGTTCCCCGGCTTCGGGTTGTCCGTGAAGGACGATTCGTTTCCCGTTGGCGCGGGAGAGCCGATTGTCCTTTCGGATACATCGACCCGTCGCGGGGGCTACATCGGCGGTGTGATTCCAGTTGAGTGGCAGACGCTGAACGATCTCAATGATCCGGATCTCCGCTTCATCACCGAGCGCAATCCGGTGTTTCTCGGGCTGCGCTTCACGGTGCAAAGCGGAACGCCGGGCGTGGAGTTCATCTACGATGTGCTCAGCCAGCGGTTCACGGAGAATATCCTCATCGGACCGACGCCATTCCAGCAAAGCTTTGCCGACTGGCAGCGCCACTGGTCCCTCGCCATCAACCAGGGTGCGGCCGCCGTGGCCGACACCGTGGGCGGTGGTCCTTTCGGCGATGCCGATGGCGATGGCTACGTGAATCTTGTGGAGTGGGCCTTTGTCCAGAATCCGCTCGTACCCGATCTTGACGGCAAGCCTACCGTCGGCCTTATCGAGGTCAACCGGCCCGCCGGCAGCGACGATCCTGGCGACTTTTTCACGCAGGTGACCTTCAACGCGCTCTCCGACTACGCGAACGCCGCGCTCACCTATGTTGTGGAAGCGGCCGACGACCTCGCCTTCACGGATCCGATTACGCTCCTTGTCATCGAACCGGGTGACAGCGCGAATCGTATCCGCGCCAATACGGTCACGCACTTCGATGCCGAGGACAACGAGACTGTCACGGCAAACGTCATGGCTGCCATCGACCATCACTACCACTACCGCGTCACCGTGCGCGATGTCGTGCGCGTGGAGTCGAACGGGCAGCGTTTCATTCGTGTCCTTGTCCTCAACGGAGAGTAACCCATGGAAACCAAACTCCGATTCTATCCTCAACCGCGGAATATCATGAAGCTCCCGTTTTTCGCTTCTCTCGCAGCCGTCCTCGCGATGCCTGCCGCTCTCTGCGCCTCGCCTTCCTTCAACGTCAATGTCGAGTCGTTCCGTTCGCTCGCGGGCTACGATCCGCTGCCGGGCAGTCTCGATGTGCGCGTTGCGCCGATGGCCGGGCGGGCGGGTGCCTACGAGGCGACGCACGTCATCCTGCGCGGGCTCATGCCAGCAGCCGGGTCCGACGGTGTCCATGTGAGCCGCTACCGTGCCGTCCATCGCGATTCGCAGGGCGAGCGCGACAGTGGCATGGTGTATCTCACGATGCCGCAGTGGGACCTGCCGGAGAACGCCGCCGCCGCGCCGGTTGTGGGCGTGATGTCCCGGCCCGGCGGCTGGCAGTCGCACTACAGCGGCGGGGCACCGTGGACGACGGTCGGAGGCGCGGGCGGTCCCGCTTCCTACGACGCCGAAGCGGGCAAAATCCTCCTCTCCCTTCAGCGGGGCGGCGAGTCCTTCTCGGGCACGGTGCGCTACACCGTGGTCGACACGGAGACGATTCTCCTCGAACCGTTCGTTCTCCGGGGACCGGGAGTGAATTATCATTTCCGGGATAATGTTATGACGCGTGAGGACGGCCGGTTTTTCGGCCTCCTCGAATCCGCCGATCTCGGGGTCGACTACGACTCCCTTTACTTCGCCCTTGAATTCACAGACTTTCCGGACGTCGACAACGACGGGATTCCGGACATTGTCGATCCTGACTTCGATCCTTCGCAGCCGGGCCTGAACCTGCGCGTCGGCGAACTTGCGTGGGATTACCGCGCGGGCTATCTCTACGCCGTGAACGACGCCTGGGCATGGTCCGACGCCATGGGCTGGGTCTACTACCGTGCGTTCCCCTGGCTGTACCAGATCGACCTTGGATGGATGGCTTACCTGACCTACAAAGAGGAAAGCGAGCCCGCCAATTTCCGTTGGGTTTACTATCAGGAAGACGGCTACTACTTGTCCTTCTACCTGGTGCCGGGAATGTTCTTCCACTTTGACAACGGGGCCGGCGTGAAAGGCTGGGACCACGTCGAAGGCATGCTCGGTACATTCTCACGGTTCTCTGCAAAGTAAGACGGTTTCCGGTGTTTTCTATTGTGTCTTTTGGGTTCGTATTGGGGTTGGAGAGTTAGCAGAGCATAGTGCCCATTGAGGGAGGCAGGACAACCGCCTCCGGGCCTATCGTGTCAGTAGGGGGCCGCGGAGCAGATCCGCGGCCCCTCTGTCAGATTCATTTTTCAGCCCGATCCAGAATTCCGCCGAGTTGCCAAAGTAGCGGGCAAGCCTGAGCGCCGTTTCCGGGGTGATCGCCCGCCCGCCTCATCGTGCGGTTCTGCGGATACCGCCTTGCTGCTCCGGTTTGTGGCGTGCGCAAAAAAAAGCCCGGCATGTGCGCCGGGCTGGGAAAGGGTTTTCCGCTCAAAGCGAACGGGGCCGTTGTTCTGGATCAGGCCGTTTTGACCTTGGGAATCTCGGCCGGAATCTCGACGTCGCGGGGGTGGCGGCGCTTGATGCGGAAGAGCCGCGAGCGGCGCCGCAGCATGCGGTCGAGTTTTTCCATCAGTTGATCGATTGACTTGTAAAGGTCGTCCGTCTCAGCGGAGGAAATGAGGGGCTTGCCGCGGATTTCGATGTGTCCTTTGGCGATGAATTCCCGCTCTTTCGAGACATTTGGCGTGTATTCCAGCTCAAGTCGGAATCGAATGATATGTCCTTCATGCTCAAACAGTTTCAACGCTTTTTCGCGGGCGACGGATTTGATCGCTTCCGTGAGTTCGAGGTTGTGTCCGGAGATGATGATATCACTCGTTCTATCTTTCATGGGATGTTGTCCTATCTGTTTTTCTTGTGTTTTGTCGTGGGTGCGGCCGGGGGGGCGCGGGCAGCCGGTGTGTGCCGCCGTTTCCCCCGGAGCGTCCGTTTGGACAGGTTTGCCGCGCGAACCTGCGCGCGCCCAGGGACCTGTCAGAAAGGCGTACAAAGTAGGTAACCATGTAATCGTCGGTTGGGTTGCGTGACGAATAGACATACCGGAGAATGGAGCGTGGACGAATTCAGCAATTCCTTGTCAGCCTTTTCAAGTGCTGTGGTGACTGGCGGCTCTTCCGGCATAGGCGAGTCTTTTTTAAGACTGTTGGCGACGGTAGGCGGTTTCCGCGTGGTTTGCAACCTTTCCCGGCGCGAACCGGACAATTCTTTGGACGGGCGCCTGCGCCACCACTCCTGCGACCTCGCGGAGGCCGGCGCGCTGGCTTCCGCCGCCGAAGCGGTCCGGCGCGACCTCGCCGCCGCGCCGCCGGGCCAACTCCTCGTCATCCTCAACAGCGGGTTCGGGGCCTACGGGCGTTTTCCGGATATCGAAGGGGAGAAGCAGACGCGCCTCATCGACGTGAACGTCCGCTCCGTCGTCGACCTTGCGGCGCGGTTGATGGAGCCTCTGCGGGAGCGCGGGGGCGCCGTCCTGCTTGTGGCGTCGACAGCGGCGTGGCAGCCGACCCCTTGGCTGGCTACCTACGGTGCCTCCAAAGCTTTTCTCCTGCAGTGGGGGCTCGCCCTGCGCGAGGACCTGCGCGGCTCCGGCGTCGGCGTGACGGTGCTGTGTCCGGGGCCGACGCGCACGGCGTTTTTCCGCGCCGCGGAGATGGGTGAAGCGCCGCCGGGAACCGGCATGGCGGACGCCGGTGCGGTCGCGCGCCTCGGCATGCGGGGCGTCGCCCGCAACCGCGCCGTGGTCGTGCCCGGCGTGCTCAACAAGTTGTCGACGGCACTGGCTTGCCGCCTGCCCCGGCGCTGGCAGGGACCGGTCGCCGGATTTATATTGAAGCGTTTCCGCAATCCTTCGTCTAATGTTTAGCGTGTTCCCTTCAGCGCGCGCGGGTTGGACGCCTCCGGTCGTCTTCCGGCACGTTTTCCGCTGCGGGGGCCGCAATTTACCGCACCATGTATCCCGTCCTATGATAAAATTCCGCCGCATACTCTTTCCCGTGTTCGCCGGCATGCTCGCCGTCAGCCGCGGATGGGCCTTTCCCGCTCCGGAAATCCTCCCGCTCGACGCCGTGGAGCCGGGGATGAAGGGCGTGTGGCACACGGTGGTGTCCGGATCGGCGATCGAGACCTTCGACCTCGAGATCATCGGCACGATGCCCAACGGCCTCGGGCCGGGCCGGACCTCCATCCTCGCGCGCGCACTCGACTCGGAGAACAAGCTCAGCGGCCCCGTCGCGGGCATGAGCGGCAGCCCGGTCTACATCGACGGCAAGCTCATCGGGGCCTACTCCTACGGCTATATCTGGCCCAAGGAACAGGCGATCATCGGCATTACGCCGATCGAGCAGATGCTGGAGATCATTGACCGCTACCCGCTCGCGCCGCCAGAGCGCGACTTCGGCTCGGCCCGCGTGCGGTGGGCGGGTGCGGACGAGCGGACGGGGCGCCCGACCGCGCCTGCGGAGCCGCGGAGGCTCTCCGGCGCGGCGGAACCCGGCGACGCCTGGATGCGGCAACTCCCGACGCCGCTCGCCTTGTCGGGGTTTTCCCCGGAGGTTGTGGCGGCGTTCCGCGATGACTGGACGGAGGCGGGTTTCGACCTTCTCCAGGGCGGGACCGGCGGGGTGTCCGGCGGGGCACCGGAAGACTTCCCGCTCGTCCCCGGTGCGCCGGTGGCAGCGGTGCTCATGCACGGCGATTTCTCCGCCGCCTCCACGGGCACGATCACGTGGGCCGACGGCGACCGCATCCTCGGCTTCGGTCACTCCTTCCAGCAATGGGGCGGGGTGGAGGTGCCCATGGCGGGTGCGGAGATCGTCACGATCATCCGCAACATGCAGCTTTCCTTCAAGCTGTCGAAGCTCGGACCGATTGTCGGCAGCATTTTCCAGGACCGGCTCACCGGGGTGGCCGGCAAGGTGGGGCCGGTGCCGGAGATGGTGCCTTTCCGCATCCACGCCGTGGGCGAGGGCGGGGACGAGCGCGTCTACAACGCGGGGATGCTCGGGCACCGGCAGGTGCTCCCCCAGCTTGTCGCTATGGCGGCCTTTCAGTCGGCCACGCGTGTCCTTGATTCGGGGGACGAGCAGACCATCCGGCTCTCCGGCCGTATTGATGTCGAGGGGCTCGATCCGATCACTTTTGACGACGTCGCCTCGGGTACCGGGGCTATCTTCGGGCTGGCCGTCGCCCTCCGCTCGGAGCTTCGCCGACTCATGGAGAATCCGCGGGAAGACGCCCGCGTGATGGGCATCGATCTCGAATTGGAGAAGGTCGATTCCCTTGCCGTGAACCGTCTGCGCGAGGTGCGCCTCCTGCAGGAAAGCGTGTCCGCGCGGCAGGGCGGTTTCGAACTGGCAGTGATGCTGGAGCGGTTCCGCGGCGATCTGCGTTCCGAGCGGGTGCGGGTGCCCCTGCCGGACGACGCCGCTCCGGGCGACCGCTTTGTCGTGCTCGTGGCCGACTCCACCCGCGCCGACACCGCCTCCGGCTACCGCAGCGCCATGGCCGAGACTCCCGCCGATATCGCCGCGCAGTGGCGCAAGCGCCGTCCCTCGGACGCCGCATATGTCCTTCTCCTGCGGCCCTCCGAAGGCATCCAGGTGGGCGGGCAGCGCATTGAGAGTCTGCCGCCTTCCGTCGCGGCGCAGCTGCTCAGCGACACAACATATTACCCGCGCGAGAGCGTGCGCGAGCGCGTCGTCTGGGAGGGCGTGCTGCCGACGACCGGTCCTTTCACCGGCCATTTCCGCCTCCCGCTGACCGTCCAACCTTGAGTTTTTTATGATCCGACTTCCATTGATAGCCGCGGGCCTCGCCGTGTCCGCACTCGGTTCCCTGCACGGCGTGCGCACCAGCGATTTTGTCGACGAGGGATTTTCCAGCTTCAACGAGGGTGAGTTGAAAGACATCTCGCTCGGAAACGACGGGCGCCTCGAAAGCGCGCCGGGAGTTTCCCTCGTCACCGTCATCGACGAGCCGATCATTTGGGCCGCCGCCTTCGATGCCGAAGGCCGCCTCATTCTGGGCACGGGTAACCGCGGGCGGGTCCTGCGGGTCGACCGCGAGGGCGGGGTGGAGACGATCTTCCGCCCTGATCAAGTGCTTTCCCGCGCGCTTGCCGTCGACGATGAGGGCAATACCTACGTCGGCACTTCGCCGGGCGGCGCGATCTACCGGCTCCCCGCCGACGGGGGGCTACCCCAGATCTTTTTCGACCCCGACCCGGCCTACCTTTGGGACATGCACGTGCGTGACGGCGCCCTCTGGGTCGCCACCGGTCTGCCCGCGCGCCTCCTCCGTATCCCGCTCGACGGCGGCTCTTCGGCCGAGGCGGAGACATGGTTCTCCGCCCGCACCGATCACCTCACGACGCTTTATCCCGATGCAGACGGCGTATGGTGGGCCGGCTCCAGCCCCGACGGCATTCTCTACCGTATCGACGCCAAGGACGATGCCTTCGCTGCTTTCAACGCCAACGAGCGCGAGATCAAGGCTATCGCCCGCCACCCCAACGGCCGACTCGTCTTCTCCACCTACTCAGGCGAGGAACGCAGCGGCGTTCCGCGCGACGCCGATGATGCGGACGATGGCTTCCTTCCCCCTCTCGTCGTCACCGGCGAGGGCGCTTCCGACGGCGATGCCGACGCCGGGCAGCGCCGTGCCCGCGGGCGCGGCATGCTCTATGAGATCGACGAGACCGGCTTCGTGCGGCCCGTCTGGCAGGCGCGGCGCTCCGGCATGTTCTCGCTGTACGGGTTCGGCGAGAACTACTGGCTCGTGGGCATGAACACCCGCGGCCGCATCTACGGGTTTGAGTCCCGCAACCAGTGGAGCCTCGTGCAGCAGTTCGAGCGCGGCGGCGAGATCAGCCTCATCCTCGAGGACCCGGAGGAGGACGGGCTCCTCGTTGTCACAAGCAATCCCGGCGCGCTCTACCGGCTCGGCGGCGTGGGCTCCGAAGCCTCCGTTTTCACCTCCCGCGTGCATGACGGGGGGCAGGTCGCCCGCTGGGGCCGCATGGATATCCTCAAGGAAGGTACGCCCCTTGCCAAAGTCGAAGTCCGCGCGGGCAACACCCGCAGGCCGGATTCCACATGGACCGGATGGCGCGAAGCCGAATGGTCGGACGGGGCCATGCGCGCCGTCGTCGCCACCGATCTGCCCGCCGCCCGCTACCTGCAATACCGCCTCGAACTCGCTCCGGAGAGCGATGGCGCAGTGCGCCGTGTGCGCGGATTCTACCAGCTCCCCAACGTGGCGCCCCACATCGCCGACCTCGCCATCGTCAACGGTGGCTTCGAACTCGAGGTCCAGACCGCCAACGGTCCCAACTACGAGTTCGACATGGCCTTCAGCGACGGCGGGCGCGAGCGCCTCGAAGGCGTGCAGCGCCAGCGCGCGCGGCTGCGCCGCTTCGCCGCGGACGGATTCCTCACCCTCGTGTGGCGCCCCGCCGACCCCAATAACGACCGCATGGAATTCGCCGTCGAAATGCAGCGCGCCGATGACGATAGCTGGGTTAAAATTGCCGACAAACTCGAGGAACCCCTCTTTGCATGGAACGTCAAGGGGCTCGACGAAGGCTTCTACCGCTTCCGTGTGCGCGCCTCCGACCACCCCGACAACGAACCCGCCGAGGCCCTCGAAGGCACCCGCGTCTCCGACTACGTCCTCGTCGACAATTCGCCGCCGCGCATCACCCTGCGCGACGAGAACCTCTCCGGCAGCACCGCCGCCTTCCGCTTCCGCGCCGCCGACGAGTGGAGCGTCCTCCGCGACGCCCGATGGTCCCTTAACGGAGGTCCGTACACCCACGTCCGGCCCGAGGGCGGGCTCTTCGACTCCCGCGAGCACGAGTTCAGCATCCGCCTCGAAGACCTCCCCGCCGGCAGCCACACCCTCCTCCTCGAAGTCGTCGACGAAGCCGGCCGCTCCGCCGTCCACACCCACCGCTTCCGCCTGGAGTAGCGCCAAGCGCGGCCTGATCGCTCCCCCCAGGCCGCACATGCACGCGCGCCGCCGGGCGGTCGCCCCCAATTCGTTTGCTCAGAGCTAATTAAAATTATAGAAAATCCTTATGGATAAGATAAGGGGTGTCTTGCGGATAAACGGAAAAATTAGGCCATCTGTCACTCATTGAGAGAGGTCTGTTCTTCCCGATTCTGATCGATAGCCGGGAACCGCGAGGGGGCTGCGGAAGCGGGGGAAACGGGTGTGTTGTGCGGCCGGGCTGCGGGATCTGCCCTTGAGTGGCTTCAGTATCGCTGGAATCCCCAGATGCGCTGCCGGTAGGCCTCCTCCAGAATGGAGGTGCGGGGCTCCCAGTCTTTAAGGGAATGGGGTTCGCCGCCGCCGTTCTCGCCGTGCTGAACAAGGTCGATGACAATCCATTCGCCGCAACGACTCCGGATGCTTCCGGCGGCACCGGTGTGGCGGGGTCCTCTGCGGCGCCGACGAACAGCGGCGCGGCCAGAATGGCAACCGGTCGCAGAGAGGCCGGAAATCGTAGCTTAAGAAGCGAGCAAGCGGGCACGGGCATGGTTCTACGGGATTCTATCCTTTAGTGGATGTGCGTCTCATTGAGGTAAATGGCAATAAAATTTTTCAAATATATAGCTCAGAGCTAAAGCAAAAGTTGCTCAAATCACGGACGAAAATAAAATACGGTATTTCCCAATTTTTTCGATTGATTCTGCGATCTATCATTTTTTTTGGGGGTTTAGATTGGTTTTCCTGTGTTGGGCGGGGTTTCGTCGGGGAATCGGCGTTGCCACGGTGGGGAGAATGTGGTTCGGGAGAAGCGTTATGGGGTTGCGTGACGAGCGGTTTCTTTTGTTTGGGACGCCACCGGACCGGTTTGACTGGCGGGGGGTGGGGTGGTTTGCGGCGTTGTACGTAGGGGCGTTCGCAGTGGCGGCGGTTGTCGCACCGCCTGTTTACGCGGGGGTGCTGTGGCTGGGAGACGGAGCGGCGGCGGGAACGCTGCTGCACTACCTCTCGGGAAAGGACCTCGATGACTATGTGGACCGGGTGCGGTTGCTTTTTGCGCTGGGGGCGACCTTGTGGCTGATCGGATACTGCCGGTTGTGGGGCCGGTTCGGCTTCGCGTGGGACCGGCGCGGGGCGGCGGAATTCGGTGTGTGGTTTGGCGTCGGTGCGGCGATGCTGGCGGCGATGGCAGCTTTGCAGTGGGTCTTTCTGGCCCCGGAGTGGGCGGCGGGCTCGGGGCCGGAGCGGTTGGCGCGGATCGCGGCGGGGGCATTGGCGACGGCACTGGTGGTCGGCATTCTGGAGGAGGCGATTTTCCGCGGGATGGTGTTCCGCATGTTCTATACGGCGGTGCGGTCGTCGGCCGCGGTGGTGCTCTCGGCGCTGGTGTTCGCGGCGGTGCACTTCAAGGGGGTGTCGCTCGATGCGGATTTTGAGGTGCGCTGGTGGTCGGGGTTTGCGGTGGCGTGGCAGTCGTTTCTTGCTGTGTATTATACCTTCGAGTTTTTCCCCTTCGTGAATCTGTTTCTGGCGGGTGCGGCGCTGAATCTGCTTTTTCTACGCACGGGCGGGTTGATGGCCTGCGTTGGGCTGCACGCTGGCTGGGTGGTGGTCCGGCAGACCTGGGCGGGGAACGTGTCGTTGGAGAGCGGGGCTGGCGCGTTCTGGCTCGGTGGGCGCGGGGTGGTTGACGGGGTGGTGCCGGTGTTCATTCTGTGTCTGTTGATCGGTTGGCTGTGGTATGGGATCTATCGCCGGAAAGTGGAAAGAGCGTGCGGCTGAGGCGACGCGGGCGGGGCTCGACCTCGTGTTTCCCCGGCATTGCGTGGGTTGCGGGGGACCGGTGGAAGACGAGGTGTACGCCTTCATGTGCGCGCCCTGCCGGGCCGGGCTATACTATATCGACGGGGCGTATTGCCGGGCCTGCGGCTATCCCTACCTCGGCATGTCGACGGCGGACCGGGTGTGCCCGAACTGCCGCGAGCTGCGCCCGGTCTTCGAGCGGGGGCGGGCGCTGGTGCTGCACCGAGGACTGGGCGGACGGCTCATCATTGAGCTGAAATACCATCGGGGGCTTTTCCTGCGCGACGATCTTGCCCGCCTGATCCGGCGCTTCGCGGATCTGGATGTGTATATCGGCGACGCCGTGCTCGTGCCGGTGCCGCTGCATCCGCGCAAGGAACGGGAGCGGGGGTTCAACCAGAGCGGGTTTCTCGCGGGGCTGTTTGCGGAGGCGGGGGAGGGTGCGGTGGTGGAGGACGCCCTCGTGCGCACGCGCGACACGGATTCGCAGACGCGCCTGCGCCGGGAGGAGCGGGCGGGCAACGTCAAAAATGCCTTTGCCATCGCCCCCGGATACGCTATCCGTGGAGAGAAGAATTACATTGTGGTCGACGACGTCTATACAACCGGTTCCACCCTCAACGCCTGTGCTCGTGCCCTCCTTGACGGCGGCGCGGGCGCGGTGCGCGTTCTCGCACTGGCGCACGGTTGAGCCGGGTGACGACGGCAGACGGCCACCCTCATGCAGGACACCGAACGATGCGTTTCTTCTCAAAACCCAGGTACTCGACGGTCACCGCGCCGCGAAAAAAGGACATCCCCAAGGACCTCTATACGAAGTGTCCCAAGACGGGTGAGCTGATCTACACGCGCGAGCTGGAGAAAAACCTCATGGTGGTACCGACGAGCGGCTACCATTTTCCGCTCGATGCCCCCCGCCGGGTGGCCTCGCTCATCGACGCGCGCACGTGGGAGGAGATGGACGCCAGCCTTGAGTCGGTCGACATCCTCAAATTCAAGGACATCAAGCCGTATGCCGAGCGTCTCGAAGGCTACAAGGCGAAGACGGGCATGAAGGACGCCGTCGTGAGCGGCGTCGGCAGGATGGACGGCATGGAGGTGTCGCTCGCCGTCATGGATTTCCGGTTCGGCGGGGCGTCGATGGGCAGTGTGGTGGGCGAGAAAATCGCGCGCGCGGCGGAGCGGGCGGCGGCGGAAGGCATTCCGCTCATCGTTGTGTCGGCGTCGGGCGGCGCGCGCATGCAGGAAGGCATCTTCAGCCTCATGCAGATGGCGAAGACGAGCGCCGCCCTTGCGCGGCTCGACCGCAAGGGCCTCCCGTTCATTTCCGTGCTCACCAACCCGACGACGGGCGGGGTGACGGCGAGCTTCGCGACCCTCGGGGATGTCATTCTCGCGGAGCCGGAGGCGCTCATCTGCTTCGCGGGGCCGCGGGTTATCAAGGAAGGGACCAACCAGGAACTCCCGCCGGGCTTCCAGCGGTCCGAGTTTCTCCTCGACCGCGGGCTCATCGACCAAATCGTCGACCGGCGTCAACTGCGGCGGCGGATCAACTTGTTCCTCCGCGCGTTTGCGGGGCAGGGGCTGCCCGAGGCGGTGGAAGGCGCCGTCGCGGCCGCGGGTTGACGGGGTTTGCCCTGCCCGAAGTCACCCGAGGGAAGAGGCACCCGCCCGTCCATGCCCGATCTGTCAACATACGCCGCCGTCAAGGACTGGCTTTACAGCCTGAAAAACACCGGCGCGAAATACGGCATCGAACGGATGCGTGTATTCGCGGACGCTCTCGGGCATCCGGAGAAGCGCTTTCCGGTCATCCATGTGGCGGGGACCAACGGCAAGGGGTCCACCTGCGCGATGCTCGAAGCGATTTTCCGCCGCCACGGCCGCCGCACCGGTCTCTTCACTTCGCCGCACCTCGTCCACCAGGGGGAGCGCATCCAGGTCGATCGGGACATCCTCAGCCATGACGAAATCGTCGCCTACACGCGCCGCCTCAGCGTCGTCGCGGCGGAGATCGCGCGGAGCGACCCGGAGCTGCACCCGACTTTTTTTGAGTTCATGACGGGAATGGCGTTCCTCAAGTTTGCCGAAGCAGCCGTTGATATCGGCATCATCGAGACCGGTCTCGGCGGGCGCCGCGATTCGACCAATGTCGTCGACCCCGAGGTGAGCGTCATCACGTCCATCAGCCTCGACCATACCGAGATCCTCGGCGACTCCGTGGAAGTCATTGCGCGGGAAAAAGCGGGTATCGTTAAACAGGGCAAGCCCGTTGTCCTCGGCGAACTGTGCCCCGCCGCCGAAGCCGTCATCCGGGACATCGCGGCGGAGCGCGGATGCGACGTGCACAGTATTCGCGAGGCCTTCGGCGATGACCCCTCGCGTTACCCGGAAACCTCGCTCGCCGGTGAATTCCAGCGCCGCAATGCCGCCGTCGCCATGCTCGCGGCCCGGCTCCTCGCCGACCGCCACGGGCTCACTGAGGTCGGCGCGGCGGAGGCGCTGCGGGGCGTGCACTGGGCGGGGCGCTGGGACCGCTACGCACTTCACGACCGCACGCTCATCCTCGACGCCACGCACAACCCCGAAGGCGCGCTCCAACTGCAGCGGAACCTCCACCGCCTCGTCGAGGACACGGGGCGGCGTCCGGTGGTGGTCGCGGGGGTACTGGGCGAGCGCCGCGCGCGCGGTCTCTTTCCCGTCGTGGCGGAGTTCGCGCACGAGATCATCCTCGTGCGCCCGCAGCAGGCGCGCGCCACTGCCTATGCGGAGATGGAGGCGGCCATCCCCGCCGGGTTCGCGGGAACCGTGCGGCGCTCGACTGTGCGCGAGGTCTTTCCGGCCGTCGGCCTGTGCACGGCGGGAGCGCCGGGCGGAACCGTCGTGGCCACGGGGTCCATCTACCTCATCGGCGAGATCATGGAAGCCGTCTTCCACGAAGTCCCCGTCGCCGAACACGTTTTGCAGGACTGACCGCCATGGGCCGCGCATCACGCATACCGCCGCAGTTTCAGAAAGAGGGGATCAGCGGGTACATCGTCGTCCTGCTCCTGCTCGCCGCATTCGGCTACGGTGTCTACCACGTCATGCGCGCGGAGTCCACCGGGCGCGAACAGACCTTCCGTATGGGACCGGTCGAGGCCAACCTCGAGTCCCTCTTCATCGCCGCGCAGATCCATTTTGTCGATACGGGGGCGAATGAAGCGCGCTACGGCGACCTCGTCGGTCCTGGCCGCCCTATGCCGCGCGTCGTCAGTGTCTACGGCGAGGACTACACCGGCCTTCGCATCGGCGAGGGCGACCTGAGCCTGTCCGTATCCCTGCCCAACGGTCCTTCGGTGGCATACGAGGCCACCGCCCTCGAACGCGACAACCTCCGCGCCAGCGCCCGAGACCCCGAGCGCCGCCGCCGTCTCCTCCGCCAGATCGGCGGGTGAGCTATTGATCATACCACCACGGAGCGAGGTGGGATTTCGCATACGCAAGGCAAAGCGACTTCACTCGCGCCCCTGTCAGGCCTTGGGAAGGGTTTCGCTGAAGGCGGCCTGGAGGCGGCGGGTGACGGTGCCGGGTGTTCCGCCGCCGACGGGCTGTCCGTCGAGGCGGATGACGGGGGCGACTTCGCTCGCCGTGCTGGAGATGAAGATTTCTTCGGCGCGGCGCAGGTCGTCGACGCGGAAAGGCTCTTCGACGACGGGGAGGCCGAGGCCGGCGCAGAGCCGCAGGATGTGCACCCGCGTGATCCCGGCGAGGATGAGGTTGTTCGCGGGGTGGGTGTGCACGGTGCCGTCCGCGACGATGTAGGCGTTGGAAAACGCGCCTTCGGTGACGGTGCCGTCGCGGTGCTGGATGGCTTCCCCGCAGCCGTGTTCTTTCGCCGTTTGGCGGGCGAGCATGTTGGGGAGCAGGTTGATGCTCTTGATGTCGCAGCGCAGCCAACGGATGTCCGGGACGAGGCGGGCGTGCAGGCCGTCGACGGTTTCGGCGCGCGGGCGGGGCATGGCGCGGGCGTAGGCGGTGATTTGCGGCAGCACGTCTTCGGGCGGAAATACCTGGAGGCGGGGGCAGACCCCGCGGGTGACCTGGATGTAGAGGATGCCGTCGGCCAGTGCCTCGCGGGCGACGAGTTCGGCGCAACGGACGGTGAGCGCGCCGTCGTCCCACGGCAGCGCCATGCCGATCGCGCGGGCGCTGCGCCGCAGGCGGTCGAGGTGGGGCTGCATGAGGAAGGGGATGCCTCCGTAGACGCGGATGACCTCGTAGATGCCGTCGCCGAATTGATGGCCGCGGTCGTCGATGTCGACGTGCGCGCGGCCGCGTGGCACGATGCCTTCGTTGCGTAGGATCCAGTTCATCATGGCGGGAAACGCGTGATCTGAGGCATACGCGGAGGGACCGGCAACCGCAAAGCGGGATTCCGGTGTTTTCCGTTGCGCGGCCTGCCGGCTCCGGCAGGCTGTGCGGAGGAAGACACCATGAGTGAACCGATTTCTGACGAATTGTGGGAACCGCGCCCGCTGCCGGAGGGCGGAGTGTTTCATTGCCGTTTCGGGCCGCTGGAGTTCTGGCTGCGGCGCGTGGACACCGATTTGATCCTCTACCTGCGCCGCGACGCGGCGCAGGAGATTGTCTGCCTCGTGGACTCCGCGTCCCCGCCCGGCGATGTGAAAGCGGGCGAGCGCTTTACCTACGACGGGCCGCTGGAAAAGGTGCGGGCCGTTCCGATGCTCCCGGACCGGTCGATCGTCGTTCGCCCGGAGAACGCGCTGAAGGTGCTTAACGGGCAGAAGACGCGCTTTTTTGTGAGTATCCCGCTGATGATCCGGGTGGAGCTTGTCGGCGAGGGGGACGGCGATGCCTTGCCGGTCACCGATCTGCTCACTGCCGTAATGTCGAATACGTGGTTCGGCGACTCCATGGGCGGCGAGCTGTCTTACGCCCTCAAAACCACGGCAAAGCACCGGCTCGAAGCGGTGACGCGGCGGAAGTGGCGCGCGATCTGTCCGGTGACGGTCGTGAACGAGAGCGAGAAGAGCCTCGACCTGCAGCGCATCTGCGTGCAGTCGAAGCACCTCGGCTGCTACAGCGGCGAGACTTTGCTCTGGGCCAACGCGGTCGAAGTGACCCACCGCGCCGAAAAGGAAGAGCTGCATGTGCAGTTCGCGCAGGAACCGCCGGTCTTTGAAAAGATCAGCCGCCGGCTTTCCGAGCCGCGCGAACTTGTGAAGAAGAGCTTCCTGCGCCGCGGGCTGGGGGGCTTCCGTTTATTTGCTCAATTCTAAGCTTCCGTATTTCCCATGATTAATGCGCTGTATCCGATCATTGCCAACGCCGACCCGGAGTGGGTGACTCCGGGCCGCGTGGAGTCTATCGTCCGGGTGGTGTTTCTCCTTTTCGTTGTGCTGCCGCTGCTGTGGGCGGCGGCGCGCTTCGCCGGTCGCTTCATGGAGAAGCGCTACACCGCCCACCTAAGCCTGCTGGTGCGCAAGGCGATCACCTACGGAGGGTCGGTGCTGATCCTCATCATGGTTCTCTCCGACCTTGGCTTCAAGCTTACCCCCCTGCTCGGCGCGGCCGGGATCATGGGGATCGCCATCGGTTTCGCCGCGCAGACGACGCTCTCCAACTTTATCAGCGGTCTCTTTCTCATCACGGAAAAGCCGTTCGCCATCGGCGACGTGATCACCGTCGGCGACACAACGGGCATGGTCCTCTCGATCGACCTCATGTCGGTGAAGGTGCGGCTCTTCGACAACCGCTTTGTGCGCATACCGAGTTCGCTGCTGATCCAGCGCGAGTTTATCAACAACACGCGTTTTCCCGTCCGGCGGCTCGATATCAATGTTTCCGTCGCCTACAAGGAAGACGTCGCCAAGGTGCGCGACGTGCTGAAGGATGTAGCCGACCGCAACCCGCACTGCCTCGACGAGCCCGCGCCCCTCATCATTTTCCTGAAATACGGGGACTCCGGGCTGGAGTTTCTCTTTGCCGTGTGGGCGCTGCGCACCGACTTCCTTGCCCTGCGCAATTCCATCATGCAGGAGGTCAAGGAGGCTTTCGATAAAGAAAGTATTGAGATTCCGTTCCCGCACAGAACACTCTACACGGGCGCGGCGACCGAACCGTTCCCGATCCGTCTTGTCACCGACGCAGAGGGAGC
>SLLG01000192.1 GCA_007134215.1 Opitutales bacterium
ACCCGGCGATTCCGCCGCCGGGCAGACCGCGCGCATCCAAGCCGCCGTCAACGCCGTCCACTCCGCAGAAGGCAATACCGTCGTGCTCACGCCCGGGAGCCTCAGCAAATTTTCATGACTGCCATGCACCCGACCAATCCCCTGATCGACGAGCCCGGGATGTCCGACCCCCACGCGCTCGTTCTCAATGACACCTGCTACCTCTTCACTGGCCACGACACCGGCTTCGGAGTGAGCGACTGGATCATGCCCGACTGGCGGATCTACCGCTCGGACGACCTGCAAAGGTGGACGCACGCGGGCACGATCTACCCCGCTGATAATTACATGGGCGCGGGCAACACCTCTTGTTGGGCGGGCGATATTGTGGAACGCAACGGGCGATTCTACTGGTATTTCTCCAACGGCAACCGCGATTGCGGGGTGATGGTGGCGGAGAGCCCGGAGGGGCCCTACCGCGACGTTCTCGGCGGTCCGCTGGTCGATTCCTTCGATCCCACCGTATTCGTCGACGACGACGCCACACCCTACCTCGTGTATGGCATGCATCAATACAAGATCGCGCAGCTGAAGGAGAACATGATCGAACTGGCGGAGGAACCGCGTGTGATTCCCTTCTCCCGCAAAGGTGCCTTCCCGAGTATGGACAAAAACTCGCTCCACAAACACGGGGATATCTACTATCTTGGATGCTCGGGCCACTACGCGACGGCGGACAATCCCTACGGTCCCTATGAATACCGTGGCCTCGTCGGTACCGGCTGGCAGTTGGAGAGCCCTTACGCCCACGGCGACTTTTTTGTCTGGAAAGGAAACTGGTACCATGTCTGGTGCCGCTACCGCGACCGGCGTGTCGACCGCATCCGTGATTGCTTCATCGCCCCGGTCCGTTACCTGCCGGACGACCGCATGGAGGATGATCTCTCCGGCCTTCCACGCGACCAGCAGGGACGGTACTAACGGACCACCGCCGGGAAGCGCGCGGAACCCGCCGCATTGACCCCGGTCGTCTCCCGCGCCAACAAAACGAGGTACCCTTCCTCAACCCACGGAGACCCTTTCCCGTCCGCCCGCCCAGCCCAGCGGAGGTCAATGCGGAGGGGGACGGGGCCGAGGACTTCGATTTTCGGTTTCTTGCGGGGATTGGAGCGGGCGGCGCAGGTGAGATCGAAATCGACGGGACCGAACGGATACCGCCTCACGCCACAGGCCTCCACATTCCGCACATCCCAAACAAGTGTGTTTTCCGGCACGTTGGGTCGGAGGCCATGGCGGTGTTCGAGAAGCACGGCAATGGGCGGCAGACCCGTCCAGCCAAAGAAATCGGGCTTGGCCGGTTTGCCCGGTCGGACGCTGTAGGCGGCGTAATTCTCCCAAACGGTACCGCTCTCCGTCCAGATACGCACGACGTCGTCATGGTGGTTGACAGCGATGTCGAGCGCGAGGTCGTCGAAGCCGTAGCGCTCGAGGAATTTGAGCACCGTCCAGGTGGCGGGTGCCCAGACGCCGCCGAGCCATTATTCGCCCTCACCCGTAGCGCCGGTGCATGGCGGCGGTCGGGAAAAAGCGGCCCGGGCAGACGGTGTGGTTGCGGTCGATCTCGCGGTGCACGGCGAAATTCACCGGCTTTCCGGCGAGGACCTCGTTGCGCAAGTAATCGACCAGTTCGCGGAAGGCGGCCATCTGGCGCACAGACGGGCGGCGGGTCTCGAAATTGCCCACCACACAAATGCCGATGCTCGTCATATTGACGGCGTGCGTGCGCACATGGCCGCCTTGGATCTGCCGCAGCCAGCGGTCGCCGATCTCGATCTCGCCGTCGCCAGAATCGCGGCCGTTGCCGATGACAAAGTGGTAGGCGAGCCCATTCTCCATGCGGCGCTCGCGGCGGTGGAAGCGGTCGTAGCTCGCCGCGTTTCCGCGGTCGATGCCGCTGTGGTGGCCCACGATGGTCTGCCACCGGCTCTTGTCCACCGTGATGCGTCGCGTCGCCTCGACAACGCCACGGCTAAACTGCCGCGCGGCGGGTGAGACCGTTTTCTGCGGAATGCGCAGTTCCTGTCCCGGACGGATAAGGTCGCTGGAAATACCGTTGGCCGCGCGCACCTCGGCCACGGTCACCCCGTAGCGGCGCGCAATGACACTGAGCGTCTCGCCGCGCTGCACAGTGTGGTTGATGTAGGCAACTCCCGACGCGGGGATGTTCAACCGCTGTCCCACAAGGATCCGGTCGCCCCGCAGGCCGTTGGCCTCGCGCAACTCAGCCACACTCACACCATGACGGCGGGCGATGACCGAGAGCGTGTCTCCGGAACGCACGACATACTCCGTGCCGTCGTCGGCGCGGACAACAAGGCGCGGGAGAAAGAGACCGGCAAGCCCCAGTGCCCCCAAGCGGAGGAACCGTTCACGAGGCATACGCGGCATCGCCGCTCTGGTCGCCTTCTCGCTCATCGATAAACGTTAAACCATTAACAGACTCTCCCACCGTGGGGATTTTCCCGCAGAATGCAACCTTCAAACCCCTGCAGAACCAACGGTGCCGCACGATTCCACCAAATATCCCAGAGGCAGACGGCATCAGAAAGATTCGCCAGATCCCGGCCCCGCGGCGCACCCCAAGTCAAGGAAAACACGAACGGACCGCCGGATTGTCCCGGAATTCCGGGGACCCGGCCCCCGTTAGCATACCGCAGTATCAGCGCCAGCGCCGCACCCCCTAGCCTGTCAATTAAATTATTTACGGGATAATTAATGCAAATATTTAATCCAGAGATAAAATTTCCGTCAAATATTTTAACTCGTAATTGAGTTTGATTGTCCGGGATGAATCTCCCGGACTTCAGGGCGAAAAACCCAAGGTGTCGGCTACCAGTGGCCGGGAAGGCGATCTCCACGTGTGGCGGATGCCGCCGGTTGTCGCTTTGCCGTCGCAGGCGGGCAAAAAAATCCCCGCTCGCGGCGGGGACAAAAGAGATCCGGCGGTGGCACCGAAGTCTCGGGACCGGACATAAACGCCCGCTCAGCGGCGGCGGCGGAACTTGTTCTGGAACTTCTCGACGCGACCCGCGGAGTCGACGAAGCGCTTTTCGCCCGTATAGGCGGGATGGCTGTCGCTCGTGACGTCGCGGACGATGACAAAGTATTCCTGCCCGTCGATGGTTTCCTTTTTGTCCGACTTCATCGTCGAGAGGGTGAGGAAATTGCGCCCCGTGGAAACGTCGCGGAAGCAGACGGAGTTGAGCTTGGGATGGATGTCGCTCTTCATGGTTACAATCCTTTCCGGTCTCAGCCTTGGCGCGCCTTGAAGCGCGGGTTTGTCTTGCAGATCACATACACGCGGCCCCGGCGGCGCACGACTTGGCAGTCCGGGTGGCGGGTCTTCAACGACTTGATGGAAGAGGCGACTTTCATGGTGAAATCCTTTGTGGAAAAACGGTCACCAAACCGCGCGCGTTTCCCGCTGTCAATGGATTTTCCCGAAATTTTCCGCGTTGCGGCGCAGGGCCGCTGCCGTTGCCTTGGCCGTTTCGTCTCATGAAAGGTTCTTCCGGACAACGCCTTGTCTACCTGCTCGACACCGACGCGCGCAACCGGCTGTGCGTCGAAGTCCAGCTCACGCGCCTGCTCAACCGAAACGCCTTCCGGCCCGCGCCGGTGAAGCGGCTCATGGAGCTGATGCGCGGCCAATACAGCGGCTACCTCGCGCCGGAGGACCGCCGCCTCCTTGCCCGCCTCGCCCAGCACGAGTCGCACGAAGGCGTGGCCCTCGCCGGGGAAGAGGGCCGCGAACTGCTCGGGGCGATGGTGGAGACCGGCCGCGCGTTTCTCGCGGGGGGCCGCGGCGGCCGCCTCCGCTGGACGGAACCCGCCGAAGCCCGGCCCGGCTGGGAAGGCGTCGACGCCTGTCGGTGGAGACCCGTTCTCGGGGCGGGCCCGGAGGCGGCCGGCGTGTGGGCAACCGTCCCGCCCGTGCGCTTCGGCCCCGGCGCAAAGACCGACCATGTGGCGGAACTGCACGTGCCGGAGTGGCCGGCCCCGCTCGCGGGGACATGGCTGCGCGCGGAGCCGATGGACGCCGAGGAGGCGGCGCGCTACATTGCCAAGCTCGTCAACCGCCATCCCGGCAGTCCGGTGCCCGCGCCCGAGGGAGTCGCCTTCGAAGAAGAAACGGTCCGCCCTGTTCCGCGCCTGTGCGTTCTGCGCAAGGACAACCTCCCCGCGACCGGCGCGGCGCGGCTCATCACCCTGCAAGACCTCCTCCTCGCCCGCCTTGAGTTCCAATACGGGCCGCGCGCCGTGCCATGGGACGACCCCCGCCCGGAAATCGCCTTCCGCGCGGGGTCGAGCGCGCGCCGCGTCCGCCGCGACACCGCCTTCGAGGCGCAGGCGCTCGCGCGGCTCAAAGCACTCGGTTTCGCTGCGAAGCCGCCCGACCCCGCCGCAGGTCTGTTCGACTTCCACAAGGGCGACTTCATCCTCGCCGACGAAACGCCCGGCGGCTGGGAGACGCTCCTGCGGCGCGCCTTCCCCGCCCTGCGCAAGGAGGGCTGGGAATTCGAGGACCCGCCGGACTTCGCCCTCAAGACGTCGTCCGGCGAGGCGGACTGGTACAGCGGGTTCAGCCCGTCCGGCGCGCAATGGTTCACGTTCGAGGCCGGCGTGCGGCACAAGGGGCGGCGCGTACCCGTCATTCCCCTCATCCGTGACTTCCTCCTGAGCCACGCCGGGGAGTCCGACGAATCCCTGCGCGAGCGCTTCGCCCGTTCGACCTTCGCCCTGCAGGAAGCGGGCGGAGACGGATGCATCCTGCTCCCCGGCGGAAAAATCCGCGACATCTTCGAAAGCCTCTTCGAACTGCGCCACGGAGCGGATATCCGCGGCGGCGGCGTGCGTATGGGGGCGTGGCGCGCGGCTGAACTCGCCCTCGACGGCGTCGCCGACGAGGAACCGGACGAAGGAACCGCTGCCATGGCCGCGCGCCTGCGCGCCTGGCTCGGACGGAGCGACATTCTCGACGAACCACCCGGCCTGCCCGGCGACCTCTCCGCCCTGCGCGGTTACCAGCGCCGCGCCCTCGGCTGGATGGAGTTCCTCCGCGACACCGGGACGGGCGGCATTCTCGCCGACGACATGGGTCTCGGCAAAACCTTCCAGGTGCTCGCCCACCTGCGCCACCAGCAGCACGAAGACCGCCTCGGCAAACCGGCTCTCGTCGTCGCCCCTGTGAGTGTCATGGAAAACTGGCTGCGCGAGGCCGCCGCCCGCGCTCCCTCCCTCCGCGCCCGGCTCCACCACGGCGCCGGCCGCGGCGCCATCGACCCGGCCTCGGCCGACCTCTTCGTGACGAGCTACGGCCACCTGCGGCAGGACACCAACCTCCTTGCCGAAGTGGAATGGTCGGTCGTCGTCCTCGACGAAGCGCAGGCGATCAAGAATTCAGCCTCGCAGGCCTTTGCCGCCGCCACCCGCCTGCGCGCCGGGCACCGCCTCGCCCTCTCCGGCACCCCTGTGGAGAACCACCCCGGCGAGCTTTGGGCGCTCCTGCACTTCGCCTTTCCGGGGTTCCTCGGCACCGAAGAGCACTTCCGCCAATACTTCCCGCGCGGTGCTTCCGACGAAGCCGCCGAGCGCGCCCGCGAAAACGCCGCATGGCTCGCCCGCCGCATCGCCCCGTTCGTCCTGCGCCGCCGCAAGGACGACGTCGCCACCGAACTGCCGCCGAAGACCGAGATCGAGCACATCCTCCCCCTCTCCGACCTCCAGGCACGCGCCTACGAAGCCCTCCGCCTCAAGCTCAACCGCGACATCCGCGACCTCCTCGAGCGCCGGGGCATCGCACAGTCGACCGTCTTCGTCCTCGATGCCCTCCTGCGCCTGCGCCTCCTCTGCTGCGATCCGCGCCTGCGCGGCGAAGGCGGGGGCAAAGCCACCGCAGCCGACTCCGCCAAACTCAACCGTCTCCTCGAACTCCTCGACGAACTCGTCGCCGAGGGGCGGCGCGTGCTCGTCTTTTCGCAGTTCACCCGCATGCTCGACCTCATCGAGGCGGAGATCAAAGAGCGCGGCTGGGCCTTCCTCCGTCTGACCGGCGACACCCCGCCCGCCGGGCGCCCCGCCCTCGTCAATGCTTTCAACGAAGGCGACGCCCCCGTCATGCTCGTCAGCCTCAAAGCCGGCGGGGTCGGCATCAACCTCACCGCCGCCGACACCGTCGTCCACTACGATCCGTGGTGGAACCCCGCCGTCGAGGCTCAGGCGACCGACCGCGTCCACCGCATCGGCCAGGACAAACCCGTCTTCGTCCACCGCCTCATTGCCGAGGGCACCGTGGAAGAAAAGATCCGCGCCCTCCACGCGCGCAAACAGGGACTCGTCGACGCCATCATCGAAGGCCTCCCCGCCGACCGCGTCGCCCTCGACGAAGAAACCATCGAAGCCTTTTTCGGCGACCCGGAGAAATCCCCGGACACCTGAACGCAACGGGGATTCCAAGCGACGGCGCGGCCAAATCCGTTGCGGGTTCCCAACAAATGCGTCCAAACGCTCAGGCGTTCGGCGACATCGGTTCCTCTCCGGCGCGAAAAGACCGCGCAGACCGGATCAACTAAAACATTGTCAAGCGCGCCTCCGCCCGTTGCATTCACATACAGAATTTCTTTTCACATCCGAACGCAGCGGGCCGGTCCCGCCGGGACCCACACTCCGCAGCACACAACCATGCCCACATCCGCCGAGATCAAACGCACGCCCCTCCTTCCGGCGGGGATGATCGTCCCCTTCATTCTCGTCACTTCGCTCTTCGCCCTCTGGGGCTTCGCCAACGACGTGACGAATCCGATGGTCGCCGCGTTCCGTGACATCCTTCTCATCAGCAACTTCCAGAGTTCTCTTGTGCAATTCGCCTTCTACGGGGGCTACTGCGTCATGGCGATCCCGGCGGCCCTTTTCATCAAGCGCTTCAGCTACAAGCAGGGCATCCTCATGGGCCTCACGCTCTACGCCGTGGGTTGCCTGCTTTTTATCCCCGCCGGGCAGATGTCGGCGTTCTGGGCGTTTCTCACGGCCTACTTCATCATGACCTGCGGGCTCTCGTTCCTTGAGACGAGCGCCAACCCTTACGTCCTCTCCATGGGCGACGAATTGACCGCGACCCGCCGTCTCAACCTCGCCCAGGCCTTCAATCCGCTCGGCGCGCTCACCGGAATGTTCGTCGCCATGCAGGTGATCCTCGCCAACCTCGACCCGGCGGACGCCGAGGAGCGCGCCGCCCTCAAGAGCGTCGACCCGGAGGGTTTCGCGGAGATTCAGCGCAACGACCTGAGTATCGTCACCAGCACCTACGCCGTGCTGGGCGTGGTCGTCGTCCTCGTTCTCGCCGCCTTCATCCTCTACCGGCTGCCGCGCACAGCCGGTGAAGACGACCGCACGATCAATCTCGTGCCGACGCTGAAGCGGCTCTTCAAGAACAAGCGCTACGTCGAGGGCGTCGTCGCGCAGGCCTTCTACGTCGGCGCGCAGATCATGTGCTGGACGTTTGTCATCCACTACGGCGTCAACGAGCTGGGCATGGGCCGCGCCGAGGCGCAGGGCTACAATATCATCGCCATGATCCTCTTCGCCACGAGCCGCTTCATCTGCACCTTCCTCCTGCGCTTTGTCAGCCCGGGCCGGCTTCTCATGGCGTTGGCCATCGGCGGCGGGCTGCTCGTGCTCGGCACGATTTTCCTCCAGGGGATGGCCGGCATGTATTGCCTCATCGGGGTGTCTGCCTGCATGTCGCTCATGTTCCCGACGATCTACGGCATCGCCCTCGACAACCTCGGCGACGACGCCAAGCTCGGCTCCGCCGGCCTCATCATGGCCATCGGCGGCGGCAGTATCATGCCGCCCCTCCAAGGCGCCATCATGGACATGGATTCCTTCCTCGGACTTTCCAGCACGCGCGGCTCTTTCTTCCTGCCGTTCATCTGCTTCGTCGTCATCGCCATCTACGGCTGGCGCACCTTCCGCATCCACCACGCCCCGTCCGAGGATCTCGTCCCCGAGGTGCTGGAGGACTGAGCTGCCGCGCGGGAACCGCCGGCGCGCGGAAAGACCCTACTTTGCCGCACCGCATCCACTTCCCGCGGGCGTTCCGGAAGGCCCGGCCGCCGTATTAGTGAAAGCCGAAGAGTAGCTGAAGCACGCGACTGCCTCCGCGCCCGAGCGTGGCCGCGCCGCCCGCGTCCATGGAGATGATCTGG
>SLLG01000136.1 GCA_007134215.1 Opitutales bacterium
CGCCCAGGCCAATCCGCGCGGCACCGGAGGAGAAAACGGTGCTATTTTTCGTGTGTCCGGTGTGTTTCGCGGGCTGATTCCGCACCAAAGCAAAGGGTTGGCCTTCGGCCTACCCTGGAATGAGGCCGTGCATCCCAACCTACGCCGAAGGCGTTACGCACGTCCGTTGCCGGTGGCGCATTGTCCGGCGAATGAGCGCGAAGGTTGTGATGCGCGGGGTTCACGGGCAATGAGCGCCGCGCTCTTGCGGGGGCGGGCAGCGTGTGCGAATCTCGCTCTTTTTCCCCACATGCTGAAGACGGCAGAACAGTTGGAGAGCATCCGCATCCGCGGGGCGCGGCAGAACAACCTCAAGGGTTTTGATCTCGACCTTCCGCTCGGCAAGCTGATCGTGGTGACGGGCCTGAGCGGCGCGGGCAAGTCGTCGCTCGTCTTCGAGACCCTGCACGCGGAGGGACAGCGGCGCTACGTGGAGACCTTCAGCCCCTACACGCGGCAGTTCCTTGAGATGATGGACCGCCCGCAGGTGGACTCCATCGAGAACATCCGCCCGTCCATCGCCATCGAGCAGCGCAACACTGTGCGCACTTCGCGCTCGACGGTCGGGACAATGACGGAGCTGTGCGACTATTTCAAAGTGTGGTTCGCGCACAGCGCCCGGCTCATCGACCCGGCGACGGGCGAGCCCATCGAAGACGACAATCCCGCGACGATTTGGAAGAAGGTCGCGCCCGCCTTCGCGGGTCGGCAGGTACTGCTCGCCTTCCGCGTGAGGCGGGGGGCGAAGCTGCCGTGGAAGACCGTCCTCGAATCGCTCTCCGCGCAGGGGTACACCCGAGTGGCGGCGGAGGGACGCGGCGTCGAGCGGATCGACTCGCTGCGCCCGGAGGACCTCGGCGCCCGCACGGAACTCGCCGTCGTGCAGGACCGCCTCAAGATTGCCGCGGGCTCGCGCAACCGTTTCCTCGAAGCAGCGGCCACGGCCCTCCATTTCGGCAAGGGACAGCTCGAGATCCTCGACGAGTCCGGCAACCGCCTCGCCGCCTACTCCGAGGGCCTTCACTCGCCCGAGACCGGCGAGCGCTACCGCCCCGCCGTGCCCAACCTCTTCTCCTTCAACTCGCCCCTCGGGGCGTGCCCGCGCTGCCGCGGGTTCGGGCGCATCATCACCATCGACGACCGGCTCGTCATTCCGGACACCGCGCTCTCGCTCAAGGACGGTGCCATCCGCGCCTTCCAGGGAGCGGTCTACTCCGAGAGCCAGCGCGACCTCCTGCGCGCCAGCCGCAAACACGGCGTGCCCGCGGATGTGCCGTGGCGGGAGATGACGGAGGCCCAGCGCGCTTTCGTCATGGACGGCGAACCCGGATACGGCGAGGGCGGACGCGAATGGCCCAAGGCATGGTACGGTGTGCGCCGGTTCTTCGAGTGGCTGGAGGGCAACACCTACAAGATGCACGTGCGTGTATTTCTTTCCAAATACCGCGCCTACGTCACCTGCCCGGATTGCGGGGGCACCCGGCTCATCCCGGAGGCCCTTCTCTGGAATTGGGAGGGGCACACCCTCCCCGGTCTCTACCACCTGCCCGTCTCGGAACTGCTTCCGCTCCTCGAATCCAAAGCCGACGCCACCGGGGACAAGCGCGTCGACGTCGCCCTCGACGCCATCCTCACGCGGCTTCGCTATCTTGAATCGGTCGGCGTGGGCTACCTCACGCTCAACCGCTCGTCACGCAGCCTTTCCGGCGGCGAGACACAGCGCGTCAGCCTCACCACTTGCCTCGGTACCAGCCTTGTCGATACCCTATTCGTCCTCGACGAGCCGTCCATCGGCCTGCACGCGCGCGACATCGACCGGCTCATCGGCATCCTCCGCAGCCTCACCGCGCCGGGCAACACGGTCGTCGTGGTGGAGCACGACGAAGCCGTCATGCGCGCGGCCGACCTCATTGTGGACATCGGCCCCGAGCCGGGCGCGCGGGGCGGCAAGGTCGTCGCCATGGGACCGCCCGCCGAACTCGCGGAGCACCCGGAATCCGTCACCGGCGCCTACCTTTCGGGCCGGAAGACGGTCCCTCCGCCCGAGCGCCGCCGCCCCGTGCGCCGCACGAAGGCCCAGGCATGGCTGCGCATCGAGGGTGCCGCGAAGCACAACCTCGACGCCTTTTCGGCAAAGGTCCCCCTCGGGCGGTTCGTCGCCCTGAGCGGCGTGAGCGGCTCCGGCAAATCCACCCTTCTCGACAACGTCATCCACCAAGGCCTCCTCGCCCGGGCGGGCAAGGCCGTCGACGATCCCGCCGCCATCCGTTCGATCGAACCCGATCACGGATTCGGTGAGATCGTCCTCGTCGACCAGTCGCCCGCCAGCCGCACGCCGCGCTCCAACCCGGCGCTGTTCGTCGATGCGTGGAACCACATCCGCCAGATCTTTGCGCGCACCGACGACGCCCGCTCCCGCGGCTTCACCGCCTCGCACTTCTCCTTCAACAGCGGCCACGGACGCTGCCCGGTCTGCGAAGGACTCGGCTACGAGAAGATCGAGATGCAGTTCATGGCTGACGTCTACGTACCGTGCCCGGCGTGCGGGGGCCGGCGCTTCGCTCCCGAAGTCCTCGCCGTGCAATGGGAGGGGAAGAGCGCGGCGGACATACTTGGCCTCACCGTCGACGAAGCGCTTCTATTCTTCGCCCGCGAACCCCGCGTGCGCCACCGTCTCGAATCCCTCGCCGCCGTCGGCCTCGGTTACCTCACCCTCGGACAGCCGCTCAACACGCTCTCCGGAGGCGAATCGCAACGGCTCAAACTCGTCAAATACCTCTCGCGCTTCGGCGGCACAGTGGACCGCGCGCTCATCCTCCTCGACGAGCCGACGACCGGACTCCACCGCGAAGACGTCAAGCGCCTCCTCGCCGTCCTCCAGCAGCTCGTCGATCTCGGTCACAGCCTCATCGTTATCGAGCACCAGACCGATGTTCTCGCCGCCGCCGACTGGATCCTCGAGCTGGGGCCGGGCGCGGGCGCGGAAGGCGGGCGGCTCGTCTTCGAGGGCACACCCGCCCGCCTTGCCAAGGCCAAAACGGAGACCGCTCCCTACCTCCGCGCCGCCCTCGACACCGAAGCCGCCGCTCCCGTCCCGCCTGTTCTCCTCGCCGCTGAGGCCGCCGCTCCCTACGATGCCGCCAAACCGTCCGGAAACGGCAACTCCGGCAGCCTCCTCCTCACCGGTGCGCGCGAACACAATCTCAAAAACCTCACCGTCGAGATTCCCCGCCATGCCCTCACCGTTGTCACGGGCGTGAGCGGGTCAGGCAAATCCTCGCTCGCCTTCGACATCATCTTCGCGGAGAGCCAGCGCCGCTTCATGGAATCCATGTCGGCATGGGCGCGCCAATACGTGGAGCAACTGCCACGCCCCGACATTGACGAACTGCGCGGCATCCCGCCCGCCGTCGCCATCGAGCAACGCGTCACCCGAGGAACGCGCAAGTCGACCGTCGCCACCATCACCGAAGTCGCCCAGTATTTGCGCCTTCTCTACGCACGCATCGGCGTGCCGTGCAGCCCCGTGACGGGCGAGCCCCTCGTCTCACTCACCCCCGGCGAAATCACCGCCGGCCTTGAGAAGACCCTTGCCAAGAACCTGCCCAAAGCGGGCGCGGCGCACTTTCTTCTCGCTCCCCTCGTGCGCGGACGCAAGGGCCACCACCAGCCCCTCGCCGACTGGGCGCGCGCCCACGGCCACACACGGCTGCGGGCCGACGGCGCCCTCGTCGAGACAGAGCGCTTCACCAAGCTCGACCGCTACCGGGAACACGATGTCGAAGTGGCCGTTGCACACATCGCCCGCGCTGGCCGCTCCCGCAAGCCTGCCTACACCGTGGCGGGCGAGGACGCCACCCCGGCCCAAGCCGTTGAAACCGCCCTGCGAATCGGCAAGGGCGCCTGTCTCCTCGTCGACGGCGCCGGCCGCGAGATCGCGTGGTTCTCGACCAAGCGGACCGACCCCGCCACCGGCCTCGCCTTTCCCGAGCTGGATCCCAAGCACTTCTCATGGAACTCCGCGCGCGGCTGGTGCCCCACCTGCCGCGGCCACGGCCACATCTATCCATGGATGGCCGACGACGAGCGTTTCGAAGACGTACCCGACGACGCCGAAGCGGGTGAGCCCTGCCCCGCCTGCAACGGCACGCGCCTCGGCGAAACCGCGCGCTCGGTGTATCTGAATTTCAAAGACGGCTCGCGCCTCAACCTGCCCGGTCTCCTCGCCCTCACCTCCGACGAACTCATGAAGCGCCTGCGCGCCCTGCGCCTCGACGCCAAAGGCCGCGCCGTCGCCCGCGACCTCATCCCCGAAGTGGAGGAACGGCTCAAGTTCATGCGCGGGCTCGGCCTCGACTACCTTACACTCGACCGCGCGACGAACACCCTCTCCGGCGGCGAAGCGCAGCGTATCCGCCTCGCCGCCCAGCTCGGGAGCAACCTCTCCGGTGTCCTCTACGTCCTCGACGAGCCCTCCATCGGCCTTCATGCGCGCGACAACGCCCGCCTCATCGACTCCCTCCGCGCCCTCCGCGAAAAGGGAAACACCCTCCTCGTCGTGGAGCACGACCTCGATACCATGCGCGCCGCCGACTGCATCATCGACCTCGGCCCCGGCGCGGGCCGCCACGGCGGCGAACTCCTCGCGTGCGGACCCCTCGACGAAATCGCGAAGATCGACCGCTCCCTCACCGGCCGCTACCTGCACGGCGGCATGGCCCACCCCCTCCGCGGCGCGCGCCGCCCGCTCCCGCCCGCCTACCATGCGCGCCGCAAGACCGCGCCCGACAACTGGTGCGTCCTCGAAGAACCTGTCCTGCGCAACCTCAAGGGCGGCGTCCTGCGCCTCCCGAAGGGCCGCCTGACCGTCGTCTGCGGCATCTCCGGCGCGGGCAAGTCCACCCTCGTGCGCGACCTCCTGCGCCCCGGCGTCGAAGCCGCTGTGCGCGCCAAGTCAGCACGGCTCGCGGGCACCAACGCCGGGGGCCTCGCCTTCAAGCGCCTTCTGCACGGCAATACCTTCCGCCAGGCCATCGAGGTCGACCAGAGCCCCATCGGCAAAACCCCGCGCTCCACACCGGCTACCTACACAGGCGCCTTCGACATCATCCGCGCCTACTTCGGCAGCCTCCCCGAAGCCAAAATGCGCGGCCATTCCGCCGGCACCTTCTCCTTCAACACCAAGGGCGGGCGCTGCGAATCCTGCAAAGGCGCCGGGCGCGTGAAGCTCGAAATGAACTTCATCGCCGACACCTACATCCCCTGCGACGACTGCGGCGGCCGCCGCTTCGGCCCCGAACTCCTCGACATCCACTGGAACGGCAAGTCCATCGCCGACGTCCTCGAAATGACTTTCGAGGAAGCCGCCCGCTTCTTCGCCTTCCACCAGCGCCTCCGCGGCATCCTCGAACTCATGGCCGAGACCGGCCTCGGCTACCTCACCCTCGGCCAGACCAGTCCCACCCTCTCCGGCGGCGAAGCCCAGCGCCTCAAACTCGTCACCGAGCTGGCCAAGGGCCTCCCCACCCTCGACGACCGCAAGCGCGGGGTCGTCCGCCCCAATCTCTACATCCTTGAAGAACCCACCATCGGCCTCCATCAGTCCGACACCGAGCGGCTCGTCGTACTCCTCCACCGCCTTGTCGACCAAGGGCACACCGTCGTCGTCATCGAGCACAACCTCGACGTCATTGCCGAGGCCGACTACGTCGTCGAAGTCGGCCCCGAAGGCGGCGCAGCCGGCGGCGAACTCCTCTTTCAAGGCACCGTCGAAGCCCTCGCCCGCGACAAACGCTCCCCCACCGCCCCCTTCCTCCGCGAAGTCCTCCCCGCCGCGCCGTAGCCGACTGCCATCCTCGCGGTCGGTCTGCCGCTTTCGAGACCTGCTCCGCCGGCGCCCCCTTGGCGACGCGCGGTCTATACGCGATTCTGCGGAAAACGCTCAGAAACTCCACCATTAGAATTCAGCCTTCAGGTCTCGGGGCTCTACCACCGCACCACTCCACTCCACGAGAATGGAAGACGAAGAAGGAGAGGGGCGAAAGGTTAGACATCCACGTCGCAGCGGACGCCGCCGGGGTCGGCTCGGGTCGGCATTTTGCGGATGTGCGGGACAACGCGGGCGGCGAAGACATCGTGCAGGCGGTGCAGTTCGCGGATGGGCTCGGGGTGGTCGTCCACACGGATGTCCCACAGCGGGTAGGCCTCGTGTTCGACGATATAGATCGTCGCCGAAACCGCGCCCTTGCGGTCGCCTCCGGCGTCGTTTCCCGCTTCCAGGGCCTCGATCAAACGCTCCGCGAGCGGCCGCCCGCGCCGCGCCATGAACGCCTCCTCCATTGCGGCGAGGACATGGGGGCCCGCGAGCCGGTTACCCTGCACACTCAACCCTTCGCGGGTGCGGTGGCCCGCCCAGTCGAGGCACGCCTCGCCCGTCCACGCTTCCGCCCGGCCCGCTTTGTCGAGTACGGCAAACTGCCGCCGCTCCGCGTTCGGGTCCCCGTCGAGGAGCGCACGCAGCGTTTCCGCCGCGTCCATGCCCTCCCGGAGAAACTCGATTCCATCGATCCCGAGGTAGGGATTCACCCGCGCCTGCGTTGCCACCGCGCCGACGCCGGGCCATGCGTGCGTCACCAGCTTTCCCACGGCGGGCACCGCCGTCGTCGCAGCCACCCCAAACTGCCCGCTCTCCGGACAAAGTGCGATCAATGAGAATGTCATGCCGCATCTTCGCCGACAATCACCGCCCGGCTCAACACGGAACCCCCAAGGTCCCGGACAACACAGGCATCAATGAGCGTATCTTCGGTGTTTCGCGGGCTGACCGGTCATAGAAGCCGCTATCCGATCACACCTTTCATCAAGTCGCGCAGGCTGCACAGCCCGCCCCAGACACCCCCGCGCATCGCCTTCGGCGGTGTCTTGCGCCGCCCGTACGTCTCCGGATTCGCGCGCAGCCAGACCTCCATCCAAGCCTTGCCGCCGATCACCGCCCCGTCCGTCAGGCAACGCACGCGACAGCGCAGCAGCTCCGCCAGCGACAGCTTCCCGCCCTCGCGCTCTACCGCCCACGCTTTCTCCAATTCCACCGCCTCGCCGTAGCCGCTGAAACGGTAGTCCTTCGGGTCCTCCACGATCCCCGCGCGCACCGGATTCAAATCAATATACGCCCCCACCACCGACAACGCCCGGTGCGTCGGCTCCACCAGCACACTCCGGAACGGACCCTCCCAAAGCGTCCCCAGCCGGCCGTGCTCACGGTTGTAGCGCAGCGAGAAACGCTGCTTCAAAATCTTCACGAACATCGGTAACGATCCCATCCGCCCGATCAACAGCGACCGCATCGCCTCGCGCTCCTCCGCCGTCCCCCGCTCCAACGCGCCACGGATCCCCGCCAGCGACAGCGGCTGACGTCCACGCGAAGGCGGCGCGCCGTACAACAGCGCCGCGCGCCTCAGCAACTCCTCGTCGTCGATCTCACCCACCTCCCCCGGCACCCGCACCAGCAGATGGAAGTGGTTCTCCATGAAGCAGTACGTCAGCACCTCCACCCCGCAGAATCCCACCACACGTCCCAGCAGCTCGCGGAAACCCTCCCGCCGCGTGTCCGTCAGCACCCGCGCCCGCCCGTTGATCCGGCTGACCACATGGTAATACCCATCGCACCCCTCCGGCGCACAAGCCCGCGGCAACCGCCGCCCCTTCAACGGCACACGCCGCGCCACCAAAGGATTCCCCGGCGCAACCGCCGCTTCCCCGCCCTCGTTCGATTCCGATTCCATGCTCATGCCGCCCAAACTGAACGGATTTTCCGGTTTGTCAACGGTAATAAACGTCGTTTGTAATACAAGCCAGCCCGAGCCCGGGCAACCGCCGCCCTTCAACGGCACACGCCGCGCCACCACAGGACTCCCCGGCGCAACCGCCGCTTCCCCGCCCCGGTCGATTCCGATTCCATGCTCATGCCGCCCAAACTGAACGGATTTTCCGGTTTGTCAACGGTAATAAACGTCGTTTGTAATCGGCGTCGTCCTCGGCGACGCACAGGTCTTCTACCGCACCGACCGCTGGGAAATCGGCCTCCTCGTCGACAACGTCTTCAACTCACGCCACTGGGCCGGCGCCGACCCGGTCTTCGCGGCG